>NZ_JBEXFG010000030.1:0-94469 GCF_040606675.1 Streptomyces sp. NPDC005393
GCTTGCGGGCGAGCACGGAGACCGTCCAGGTGCGGCGCGAGGCGAGCCGGCAGGCCGCTATGCGGATCGCGAGCGGCAGAAAGGCGCAGGCCGCCACCACGTCCATGACCTCGGAGCGCTCGACGCCCGCCCGCTCCTCGCCCACGATGAGCGCGAAGAGGTCGAACGCCTCCGCGGGGCTCATCGCGTCCAGGTCGATGACATGGGAGTCTTCCAGACCGGCCATATGAGCGCGGCTGGTGACCAGCGCCACGCAGCCCGGCGCGGTGTCGCCCGGGAGCAGCGGCCCGATCTGCGCGGTGTCGCGGGCGTTGTCCAGGAGGACGAGGACCCGGCGGCCCGCGAGCGCCCAGCGGTAGAGCGCGGCGCGCTCCTCGGTGCCGTCCGGGATGGCGGCGTCGGGGGTGCCGAGAGCACGCAGAAAGGCGCCGAGGACGGCCTCGGCGTCGGCGGGGGAGGAGCCCGCGCCCCCGAGGTCGACATAGAGCTGACCGTCGGTGAAGTGGTGGCGGGCGGTGTGCGCGACCTGCACGGCCAGGGTCGTCTTGCCGATGCCTCCGGTGCCGGCGATGGCGATGGCGGCCGGTCGGCCGTCCGGTTCGGTCCGGGCGGTGAGCCGGTCGTTCAGCTCCCCTACGACATCCGCTCGGCCGGTGAAGTCCGCCACCGCCGCGGGCAGCTGCGCGGGACGGACGACGGCCGCACCCGCCCGGGGGCGGGGCGGGCGGGCGCCCGCGCCGGGCCCCGCGACGTCGCTCTCGTGCGGCCGGAGCTCCGGCACGGCCTCGGGATGGTGCCCGTCCTCCCACTCCAGGTCGATCCGGGTGCCGCCGAGGGTGAGCTCCGCCTCCTCGCCGCGCCAGGACCGGTCCGGTGCGGATCCGGTGGAACCTTCCTGCTGCCCAAGCCGCTTGTCGCCGACCATGGTGCCCCCCGCACGTACCTTCTCTGTACGGCCAGTCTGCCGTGCCCATGGCTCGTACGTCAGTAAAGAGAGCGACGTGTCCGGGGCCGATCCGGTAGCTGACGATCCATCAGATCGGCGCTGCCGTGACACTCATGGAGAGCTTCCAGAAGATAATCTCGGTGGACGACCACACGGTCGAACCCCCTCACGTCTGGCGGGACCGACTCCCGTCGGAGTACCGGGACATCGCGCCGCGGATCGTCCGGGCGCCGCCGAAGGAGATGACCTTCGTGGGCGGCCGGTTCGCCCCGACGATGGGGGCGCCCGGCGACGACGGGCCGCTCGCCGACTGGTGGGTGTACGAGGAGCTGCGCCGGCCGCTCACCCGGCTCGACACCGCCGTCGGATACGCCAGGGACGAGGTCCGGCTGGAGGCCATCACCTACGAGCGGATGCGGCCGGGCTCCTACTCGGTCCCGGACCGGCTCGGTCCGGACCCCCTCGCGGCGGCGCCCCCGGGTTCCCCCCAAAAAACGCTTGATCTGGCGCAAGTGTTACATCAAGCGATTTCCGGGACGCACCCGGTCCGGCGCCGAAAACGGCCCGGCGGACGGCATTGGCCAGGCCTCGGCGCTACCGCCCCCGCATACGGCCGTCCGTCCCACCGGCCCGTCGGCGGTGAATCTCCATGGAATTCGGACTCTTCGTGCAGGGATACGTCCCGGGGCGACGGCGCCGGACCGACCCCGAGGCCGGACACCACGCACTCGTGGAGGAGACCGAGTACGTCGTCCAGGCCGACCGGTCCGGCTTCAAGTACGCATGGGCCTCCGAGCACCACTTCCTGGAGGAGTACTCCCACCTCTCCGCGAACGACGTCTTCCTCGGCTGTCTCGCCCACGCCACCGACCGCATCCACCTCGGGTCCGGCATCTTCAACCCGCTCCCGCAGGTCAACCACCCCGTCAAGGTCGCCGAGAAGGTCGCGATGCTCGACCGTCTCTTGGGCGGCCGCTTCGAGTTCGGCTCGGGGCGCGGCGCCGGCAGCCACGAGATCCTGGGGTTCATACCGGGCGTCACCGATATGAACCACACCGGGCCGGATCGCCGTCAACGCGGGCTTCATGGCGGGGCACTGCGCGCTGCGCCGCTGGCGTGGCTCGTGCATGCCGACGGCTCATGGGCTCGCGCCTCGGCGACGTGATACAGCCGCCCACGGTCCACCAGGGCGGCCCGCGGCGACTGTGGACGACGCTGGAACGCATCCGGCACCGGCTCAATGCCGAGGGCGGCCTACCGATCTACGGCAGTCGCGTGCACATCACGCCCGACGGCGTGTGTCACTTCACGCGCGGCAAGTGGTCGGCCTCCTACGGCTGACCGAGCAAGGCCCCAGGATTCCGCTACCGCTCGCCCAGCCAGATCGGGTTCGTCATCGCCGCCATCCGCCCCGGCACACCCGACGCCCCGCCATCCGCCGCCGCATGCCGCACCTCGGCCCGTACATACGCCGCGTACGACGCCGTCGTACGCCACTCCACCGTCCCCGCCCCGGAGCCCGGCAACGCGGCCCCGTACAGCTGCCCCTGGTCCGTGATGAACCGCACCTGGCAGTCCGGACCCGCCCCCGAGACCTTCAGCCGGACCGTCACCTCGTCCGACCGGCCCACCTTCAGCCGCTCGCCGATGCCCGCGTGCTCGCCGCGCCCGCCGACCGCCGTGAAGGCGAGGTCGATCGCCGAGGACTCGGCTATCCAGCTGCGGCCGCCGCGGATGCCCTCCAGGATGGCCCCGCGTGACAGGTCGTCGGCGAGCACGACCGTCTGCGGCAGGCCGACGACCTGCGGCTCGCGGTGGGCGTCGCTGTTGCCCATGGCGGGGAGCCAGCGGCCGTCATCCCGGACCGCGGTGACCAGCGTGTTGTCCCATTCGGAGATCGAGACCTCGTCGTCCGGGGTGAAGTCCGCGTTCCACACCTCGACCGCGTCCGCGTCGTTGAAGCCGAACTTCCAGTTGCAGCCGACACAGGTGCCGTGCGGATGGGCGGGCACGACCAGTCCGCCCGCCTGACGGACCTTCCGGGAGTAGCGCCCGAAGGCGTTGTCCCGTGCCCGGTAGCGCCAGTCGATGAAGGTGCCCGGGTCGGTGCCGAGGGCGAGCACATGGCCGTTGCGCGTGGTGATCTCCTCGCCGGTGAGGATCAGCAGGTCATCGCCCCACAGTCCCTCCCACGCACCGTGCGCGGAGGTGGTGTTGTGCTCGGTGGTGGTGATGAAGTCGAGCCCCGCGGCGCGGGCCGCGGCGGCCACCTCGGCCGGGGTGCGCTTGCCGTCGGAGTACACGGTGTGCAGATGGCAGTCGCCCCGGTACCAGGCGCGGCCGCGCCCCTTGGCCCGCTGCGGCGGATATACCGCCTTTGGCGTCTCGCCCGGCTCACCGAACCGCAGGGTGAGGGTGACCTTGTAGTCCAGCCCCTGCGGGGCGACCGTGTACGGCCCCAGCACGACATGCCAGGTGCCCGGCCTCACCGGCCCCGCCAGATACCCGGGCGTCGCCTCCTCGGCGCTGATCGCGAACTCCGTACGGGCGCCACCCGACCAGCCGCGGAAGCCGCGCCCGCCCAGGTCCGTGCCGCGCTCGTCGAAGATGCCGATATCGCATGCGTTGCCCTGCGTACCGGCGGGGACGGCCGGCTTGTCGTACGAGTAAGAGACGGCAATCTCGCGGACGCCGCGCGGGACCTCGACGGGTACGTAGACGAAGTCCGGCGCGCCGGTCGGCAGATGGCCGGTGACCGTCCGGGTCTGCTCACGGCCGCCCCCGCCACCGCCGCCGGCGTCATCGGCCTGTGCGAATGTCACGGGATCGAGCGTCAGCACCCCCGCCGCGCCCGCAAGCGCGGAGAGCCTGAGTACGTCGCGTCGCTGCATGCGTGCTCCCCAGAGTCCGAAGTGCCGTCCGACACCCAAGTGACACCGTTGTACGCGTGGGTGACACCCACGGAAAGCCCTGTGGATAACTCCATGGCGGTGAGGGAACATACGCGCAGCCACATCCGGCCCACGCGGAGGTGCATCCTTCATGCGCATCGCGACCACCGTCTTCCTCACCGACGAGTCCGTCCGGCCCACCTGGCTCGGCCGTGAGCTGGAGCGACGCGGCTTTGCCGGGCTGTATCTGCCCGAGCACACCCACCTCCCCGTCAGCCGCGACACCCCCGCCCCGAGGGGCGAACCGCTGCCGCGTCCGTACGGGCGCACCCTCGACCCCTTCGTGGCGCTCGGTCAGGCGGCCGCGGTCACCGAGCGGCTCGGGCTGGGCACCGGCGTCACCCTGGTGGCCCAGCACGACCCCGTCAGCCTCGCGAAGCGGGTCGCCACCCTCGACTTCCTGTCCGAGGGGCGGTTCACCTTCGGTATCAGCTACGGCTGGAACGTGGAGGAGGCGGCCGATCACGGCGTCACCCGGCCGGACCGCCGCGAGCTGGTACGCGACCGGATGGCGCTGATGCGCGCCCTGTGGGCCGCGGAGCCCACCGCCCACCAGGGCCCGTTCGGATCCGTACGCGCCGGCTTCGCGCACCCCAAACCGGTGGGGACGCGCCCGGCGGGCGACCCGCTCACCGGGCCGCGCACCCTGATCGGCGGAGCGGCAGGCCCCCGGCTCTTCGCGCATATCGCCGCGTACGCCGACGGCTGGATGCCCACCGGCGGCCGGGGCCTGACGGAGACACTCCCCGCGCTGCGCCGGGTGTGGGCGGAGGCGGGCCGGGACCCGACGGCGCTGGAGGTGGTGCCGTACGGGGTGCTGCCCTCGCCCGGCAAGCTCGCGCACTACGCGGACCTGGGCATCGAGGAGGTCGTCGTCCAGCTCCCGTCCGGGGACCGGGCCGAGATCCTGCGCACCCTGGACGCGTACGCCCAGTACTTGTAACGCCCATGCTCCGGCGCCCCGTATTCCCGCCCACGGCCGGAACCCGCCGTGATCAGCCCCACAAAACCGCAGCCCCGGCCCGTCTGGCGGTGTCACAGCCCGCTCGTATGCTCGGAGGATGACCATGAGCGCGCAGGGAAACCAACCGACTGCCTCGACCGGCCCCACGGCCAACGCGATGCGCCGCGCGCTCAAGCGCGCCCGCGACGGCGTGGCGCTGGACACCGCCGAGGCGGCGGTGCTGCTCCAGGCGCGCGGCGACGACCTGGGGGACCTCGCGGCCTCCGCCGCCCGCGTCCGCGACGCGGGTCTCGAGGCCGCCGGTCGCCCCGGCGTCATCACCTACTCGCGCAGCGTCTTCATCCCCCTCACCCGCCTCTGCCGCGACAAGTGCCACTACTGCACCTTCGCGACCGTGCCCGGCAAGCTGCGCCGCGCGGGCCACGGGATGTTCATGTCCCCCGACGAGGTGCTCGCCATCGCCCGCCGCGGCGCCGAAATGGGCTGCAAGGAAGCGCTGATCACCCTGGGCGACCGCCCCGAGGACCGCTGGCCCGAGGCGCGCGCATGGCTGGAGGCCGAGGGGTACGACGACACCATCGCGTACGTACGGGCCATGGCGATCCGCATCCTGGAGGAGACCGGGCTGCTGCCCCACCTCAACCCGGGCGCCATGACCTGGACCGACTTCCAGCGGCTCAAGCCCGTCGCCCCCTCGATGGGCATGATGCTGGAGACCACCGCCGAGCGGCTGTGGAGCGAGCCCGGCGGTCCGCACTACGGTTCGCCCGACAAGGAGCCGGCCGTCCGGCTGCGCGTCCTGGAGGACGCCGGGCGCAGCTCCGTCCCCTTCACCAGCGGGCTGCTGATCGGGATCGGGGAAACGCCCGAGGAGCGCGCGGAATCGCTCTTCGCGCTGCGCCGCGTCTCCCGCTCGTACCACGGCATCCAGGAAGTCATCATCCAGAACTTCCGCGCCAAGCCGGACACCGCGATGCGCGGCATGCCGGACGCGGAACTGGCGGACCTCGTCGCCACGGTCGCGGTCGCCCGGCACATTCTGGGCCCCTCCGCCTGCATCCAGGCGCCCCCGAACCTGGTCGACGCGGAGTACGAGCAGCTCATCGGCGCCGGTATCGACGACTGGGGCGGCGTCTCCCCGCTCACCCCGGACCACGTCAACCCCGAGCGCCCCTGGCCCCAGGTGGACGAGCTCGCCGAGCGCTCCGCCGCCGCCGGCTTCCAACTGCGGGAACGGCTGGCCGTCTACCCGGATTTCATCCAGCGCGGCGAGCCCTGGCTGGACCCCCGGCTGCTGCCGCACGTCCGCGCGCTGGCCGACCCCGAAACGGGCCTGGCCCGCGAGGACGCGCGCCCGGCCGGGCTGCCCTGGCAGGAGCCCGACGAGGTCTTCACCGCCTCCGGCCGCACCGATCTGCACCACACCATCGACACCGAGGGCCGCACCGGCGACCGCCGCGAGGACTTCGACGAGGTCTACGGCGACTGGGAGGCGCTGCGCGAGGCGGCCGCCCCCGGTATGGTCCCCTCCCGTATCGACTCCGACCTGAAGTCCGCCCTCTCCCAGGCCGCCGACGACCCCACCCGGCTGACCGACCCCGAGGCTCTCGCCCTGCTGCACGCAGACGGGCCCGCGCTGGACGCCCTGTGCCGGATCGCCGACGACCTGCGGCGCGCGACGGTCGGCGACGACGTCACGTACATCGTCACGCGCAATATCAACTTCACCAACGTCTGCTACACCGGCTGCCGCTTCTGCGCCTTCGCGCAGCGCCGCACGGACGCCGACGCCTACACCCTCTCCCTCTCCCAGGTCGCCGACCGCGCCGAACAGGCGTGGGACGTGGGCGCGGTGGAAGTCTGCATGCAGGGCGGCATCCACCCCGACCTGCCCGGCACCGCCTACTTCGACATCGCGCGCGCCGTGAAGGAGCGCGTGCCCGGGATGCACGTGCACGCCTTCTCCCCGATGGAGGTCGTCAACGGCGCCACCCGCACCGGCCTGTCCATCCGCGAATGGCTGGAGGCGGCGCGCGACGCGGGCCTCGACTCCATCCCCGGCACGGCGGCCGAGATCCTGGACGACGAGGTGCGCTGGATCCTCACCAAGGGCAAGCTGCCGACGGCGACCTGGGTCGAGGTCATCAAAACGGCGCACTCCCTCGGTATCCGCTCCTCGTCGACGATGATGTACGGCCATGTCGACCAGCCGCGCCACTGGCTGGCCCATCTCCGTCTGCTCTCCGAGATCCAGCAGGAAACGGGCGGCTTCACCGAGTTCGTCACCCTCCCCTTCATCCACACCAACGCCCCGGTCTACCTCGCCGGCATCGCCCGCCCCGGCCCCACCACCCGCGACAACCGCGCGGTCACGGCCATGGCCCGGATCCTCCTCCACCCCCACATCCCCAACATCCAGACCAGCTGGGTCAAACTGGGCACCGAAGGCGCCGCCGACATGCTCCGCTCCGGAGCCAACGACCTCGGCGGCACCCTTATGGAGGAGACCATCTCCCGTATGGCCGGTTCCTCCTACGGCTCCTACCGCTCCATCCAGGACCTGATCGCCATCGCCGAGCTGGCCGGCCGCCCCGCCCGCCCCCGCACCACGACCTACGGCCCCGTCCCGGACGAACGCCAGGCCGCCGCCCTCGCCTCGGACGGCCACCTCCCGGAGTTGCTGCCGGTCCTGGGCGACTGACGGAGACGGCCCCCGGGAGGCGCCTTTCGAACGCCAACTGGCCTGCGGCACCGACACCTTCATGGCCACTGGCCGCCTCAGCCACGACGAACAGGTCCCGCCCGCACCCCGCGGACGCATCCCCAAGAACGCCACGCTGAAGGAGCGCATGGCCCGAAAGCTGCGGACCAAGCCCGGCAAAGCCGCCTACAGCCGCCGCAAGGCCATCGTCGAACCCGTCTTCGGCCAGATCATGACCTGCCAGAACGGCCGCCAGCTCCTGCTGCGGGGCCAGGACGGCGCCCGCGGCGAATGGCAGCTGCCGGCCGCCTGCCACAACCTCCTCAAGATCTTCCGACACGCCGGGAGCGCCGCTCCGGCCGCCGCGACCGGCTGACCAACCGGGCATACCACCGGACCACCATGCCCCCGCCGAGCTACGAACCAACGAGACGCGACGCTCCCGAGCACCCGGAGGCGAGAGCCGGGCGATCACGCCCGGTCCCGCCGATCACGACTGCCCGGACAGTTGCCGGTTACTGGGACACGCTCCTAGGTGCATTCCCTCGCCCTGGTCGGCTCGGACGGGGTAACGGCGAAGGAATTCCTGCCGTACGTACATGAATTCCTCGCGTTGCTGCCCGGAATCGCCGGCCAGGTCGCGGCGGGCGTGGATGCTCGCCGTTATCGGGCGAACTCGACATTCTCGCCATGGAGGCGACGGGCGTCGACCACATCATCGAGGCGAGGGGGACGCGGGGCGTGGACGCCGGGCCGCTGCGGGCCGTGCGGGCGCTGATGGGGCTGGCGATCGCCGAGGGGCGCCGGGGGGAGGGGCGGCTTCGCGAGCGTCATCGAGGTAATCAGGACGCCCGAGCCGTAGGGAGCGGTGCGGAGGCGCGGCGGCGCGGAAGCGGCCGGGTCCGGTGAACACCGGGCCCGGCCGCTTCGCGTTTTCGGAATGAGGTGGCCCGTCGGGTCACCCGTGATGACGCCTTCACAATCGACGGCGGCCCCGAGGCGATCATTCGGTGTCCATTACAGTTCAAAGCTAATCCAGGCCATTCATGCAGCGACGAAAAGGGGCAAGGTCGTGACTGCAACCGCCAGCGCGGCGACCGGGGTATGGGGCCGTGCCGAACAGCACGACTTCCGCAGCCGGGTGCGCGGCTGTCTGCTCGGCGGCGCCATCGGGGACGCGCTGGGGGCGGCCGTCGAGTTCTCCTCGCTGTCCGACATCCGGACGGAGCACGGGCCCGAGGGCGTGACGGACTTCCTGCCCGCGTACGGACGGCGCGGCCGGGTCACCGACGACACCCAGATGACGCTCTTCACCGTCGACGGGCTGATACGGGCACAGGTGCGCCGGGACACGGGTGCCTGGCATCCGCCCACCGACATCCACGCCGCCCACCGCCGCTGGTACGCCACCCAGCGCGACTGGGGCCCGGACGAGCGCCGTCAGGACGCCGGCTGGCTGGCCCGCGAGGAGTGGCTCTACGCCCAGCGCGCGCCCGGCCGCGCCTGTATCACCGGGCTCGCCGACGAGGCCATGGGCACCCTCGACGCGCCCAAGAACCCCGACGCCAAGGGGAGCGGCGCCGTCATGCGCTCCGCGCCCTTCGGACTGCTGGTGGGCTGGGAGCCGCAGCTGGTCTTCCAGCTGGCCGTCGAGTGCGCGGCCCAGACCCATGGCCACCCCACCGGCTATCTCGCGGCCGGCGCCTTCGCCCTCATCGTGCACGGGCTGGCGCGCGGCGAGGCGCTGGACGGCGCCGTCCAGCGCGCCCTCGCCCATCTGGCCACCCGCCCCGGCCACGAGGAGACCACCGACGCGCTCCGGCACGCGCTCGGCGCCGTACGGCAGGGGCTGCCGACCCCCGAGCGCGTCGCGTCCCTGGGCGAGGGCTGGACCGGGGAGGAGGCGCTGGCCGTGGGGCTGTACTGCGCCCTGGTCGCCGAGGACGTACGCCACGGCCTGCTGCTCGCCGTCAACCATGGCGGGGACAGCGACTCCACAGCGGCCGTCTGCGGCAACCTGCTGGGCGCCCTGCACGGAGAGACGGCGCTGCCGCCGGCGTGGCTGGCGGAGGTGGAGGGGCGCGGCACGATCCTGGAGCTGGCCGACGACTTCGCGATGGAGATGACCCAGGGCCCGGCCCTCCACGGCCCCGCCGGCTCGTCCCCCGCCTGGCTCACCCGCTACCCGCGCGGGTAGCCGGGCCGCCGGGCTCTTGATGACCTGCCTGACGGATGTGCGCGGTGAGCGCATTGTCGTCATCCAGGTGGCCTGGTTCGGCTGATACGACCGCCCGGCCGCTAGCGCGAGGCCGGACGGAGCTCGCGGGCTGAGTGCCGGGCGGGCATTTTCGGGGTGGACGCGGGCCGGGAGAGGGTGCGGAGGGTGAGGGTGGTGGCCACCGTCAGGAAGGTCAGGGCGATCAGCGGGTAGATCCCGGTGAGGAGCATCTGGGGCGGGGTCTGGTGGAGTTCCACTCGGGTCTTCTGACTGTGCGGTGCGTACCACACCATGAAGGAGCAGAAGAGCAGCCCGGTCACCACCGTCCAGGCCGTCCACGCCCCCGTGCGCCGGCGCGCCGCATCCAGGGCCAGCAGCAGGACCATCGGGACGGCCCACACCCAGTGGTGGGACCAGGAGATCGGGCTGATCATCAGGGCCGTGAGGGCGCAGGTGACGGCGGCCCAGGCGCGGGCGTTCGGCAGGCGGGTGTCGTCGGCGAGCTGGGCGATGACCGCCGTGGTGAGGCCGACGCAGCCGACCAGGGCGGCCGTGGCGAGCCACCACGCGCCGGGGTCGGGGGTGTGCAGCACCCGGGCGAGGGCGCCGCGGAGGTTCTGGTTGCCCGCGCCCTCGACATCGCCGGGGCGGTCGGTCGCGAACAGGACCTCGGTCCAGAAGCGCCGGGAGTCGTGCGGCAGGACCAGCGCCGAGACGCCGACGGTCCACCCGAAGGCGGCGGTGGCGACGGCGGCACGCCGCAGATGGTCGTTCCACAGGCTGGTCCGGAACGGCTCGCCCGCCCGCAGCCGCCGCACCCCCAGCACCAGTCCGGCGAGCCCCAGGAAGACGACGAAGAGCCCCGGGGTGAGCTTGATCCCGGCCGCGATCCCGGTCCCGACGCCCGCCCACCGGTGGCCCGCCCGGCGGGTGAGATCCCATAGCACCGCCACCGTGACCAGCAGATTGATCTGCCCGTAGCGCAGCGTCGTCCACACCGGCTCGCACCACACGGCGACGGCGGCCAGGGCCAGTACGGCGGCCGGGCGGGGGAGCCGGCGCGGCAGGCCGGTCAGCCGCAGGGAGAGATGGGCGAGGGCGACCATCAGGGCGAGGTTGACGGCGGTTCCGAAGGTCCGCAGGAAGCCCGTTCCCATGACGGTCAGCGGGGTGAAGACCAGGGCCGCGAAGGGCGGATAGGTATTGGGCAGATTGTGCTGGGTCGCCCGCATGTCGTACAGATCCGTCGCGTTACGTACGGTCCATCCCTCGGCGCGGTAGACCAGCAGGTCGACCATGGACACATGGGCGGCCCGCTGCGCGATCCAGAAGCCCGTGAAGGACAGCAGGCAGAAGACCGCCGCGCACAGGGTGGGGTGGCGCAGGGCGAAGGAGCGGGCCGGATGGATCCGGGCGTCGGTGGTCGTCTGTGTCGCGGTCACGGGGCTGGCTCCAGTGGTTCCTGGGGTCGGCGGGATCAGCCGATCGGTGGCTCGGCGGCTCGGGGTCGGCGGTTGGGGGATCGGCGGCGGTCGGCGCAGACGGCCGACGATAGTACGTTCCGGATGATGGCCCCAGTCGGGGGAAAGGTTGCCTCTACGAGCCGAAACCTTCGCACTGCCCCACCTGTCTCTCATTCCGCTTTCGCCTTTGCCCGGCAGGTGATCGACGGCTTCAGGAGCCTCGCCATCGCCACCGCCCGCGCCCCGGCAGCCCCGAGTGACGCGCCGCGCGCACCATAAGGTGGGGCCGTGAATGCCTCTGCCGTCATACGTGACGCCACGCCCGCCGACCTCGACGCCGTCGCCGCGATCTTCGCCCACTACGTCACCGACACCGTCGCCACCTTCGAGGAGACCCCGCCGACCGCCGAGGGCTGGGCGCGGCGGCTGGCCGAGCTGACCGACCGCGGGCTGCCGTTCCTGGTCGCCGAAGTCGCCGGGACGATCGCCGGATACGCCTACGCCGGGCCCTGGCGGCCGAAGCCCGCCTACCGCCACACCGTCGAGGACTCCATCTATCTCGCCCCCGGCCGGACCGGCGAGGGCCTCGGCCGCGCCCTGCTCGACGCCCTGCTCGCGCGCTGTGCGCAAGCGGGCGTACGGCAGGTCGTCTCGGTCATCGCCGACACCGGCCACGACGCCTCGGCCGCCCTGCATCGCGGTTTCGGCTTCACCCCGGCGGGCCGGCTCGCCGGGGTGGGCCGTAAGCACGGCCGCTGGATCGACACCCTCCTCATGCAGCGCGACCTCACCGCGACCCCCCGGACATGAGCGGACCCGGGCCGCCGATCACCACACGGGGTGACCGGCGGCCCGGGGCATGGCCGCCGCACGGCAGGCGTCAGTCCGTGGCGCCCGCGACCGAGTGAATGACTTCCAGGACTTCACCGACCGGAGGACAACGAGGCCCCGTGGCGGGCACGGCTGACGGGAGGGCCTTGGCCGTCAGGGCGGTGAGCAGGAGCAGCACGGCGCTGATGGTGAGGCCCGCTGACGGAACGGGCGTGGCGGTGGCATGACAGGGCTCCCGGGAGGGTGGCGGCGAGCGGGGTCCCGCAGGGAGGACGGCTCAGGCAGACGGCGTGGCGGGCGGTGCGGGCCGGTCGGCCGACGCGCACGCCCCCGCCAGGCAACGTTCGCCTGGCCCGTTGCCGGACGAGCCCGCAGGGTCGTTCAGGGCCTGCGGCCGTGAAAGGTGCGGCGCAGGTCACTCACCCAGGCGTCGGGGTTCTCCCAGGGGATGAAGTGGCCGCCGTGGTCGTGGGCGTTGACGTTGACGTGGTTGAACCAATCGGCCTGCGGGCCGGTCTTGAATGCCCGGACGCGCTCGTTGGCGGTGTGGATGCCGGGCGGGTTCTCGTACGTGACGAAGGTGAGGCCGACCGGGGCCTGCACGACCGGGGTGCGGTCGTGGGCGGGGGCCCAGGGGTAGCGGTTGGCGTTGGCGTAGTAACGCATCGACGTGGCGATGGAGTTGTTCACCCAGTAGATCGTGGCGTGGGTGAGCAGGTCGTCCTTGGTGAAGACGGACTCCACGTCACCGCCGTTGTCGCTCCAGGCGTTCCAGCGCTCCAGCAGCCAGGCGAGCAGTCCGGCGGGCGAGTCGCTCAGCCCGTGGGCCAGGGTGGCGCCGTCGAGCATGTGCACGGCGAGGTGGGACGCCGAGCGGTGGTCCAGCTCGATGATGCGGGCGCGGACGTCGGCGGGCTGGTCGTCGGTGAGGGGCCGATTCCGGGCGAAGTCCCAGGCGCGGGGGCCGGTGAAGAAGTCGAGCGGCAGCCCGGAGCCGATGTGGATGCCGTACAGCTCGTCGGCGTACTTGTGGCCGAGCTGGCTGGAGACGATCCCGCCGATGTCGCAGCCCCCGGCGGCGTACTTCTCGTATCCCAGGGTCTCGGTCATCAGGGTGTGCCAGAGGTCGGAGACCTTCCAGAAGTTGACGTCCGAAAAGCCGGTGAGCGGGCCGGGGAAACCGAAGCCGGGCAGGGACGGCACGATGACGTCGAACGCGTCGGCGGGGTCACCGCCGAACGCGGCCGGGTCGGCGAGCGGGTCGATCACCTTCGACCAGTGCCAGAACGTCCACGGCCAGCCGTGGGTGAGGATCAACGGGATCGGGCGAGGGCCGCGGCCGCGCTTGCGCATGAAGTGCACCGGGACACCGGCGACGCTCACCTCGTAGTGCTCGTAGACGTTGATGGCGGCCTCGGCCTTGCGCCAGTCGTAGCCGTCCCGCCAGTAGGCGACCAGCTCACGGAGGTAGCTGTCCGGGACGCCGTAGGACCAGTCCCCATTCCCTTCGTCCAGCGGCGGACGGGTCAATGTGAGACGGGCGCGCAGGTCATCGAGGACCTTGTCGGACACCTGGATCGGGGTGGGCTCCAGGGGGAAGGCGTGAGGGGTGGTCATGGCGTGGTTCCTTACTGGGTAGAGGCAGCGGTGTCGTCGGCCTGTTGGGTGGTTGGGCGGTGAGCCGGGCCATGTCGAGGAGTGCGGGCAGCGGCGCGGCGAGTGCCTGCCGGTGGTGCGGGTCAAGCCGGCCGGCCAGGGCGGGCAGGCGACCGATGCGCTCCTCTCGCCGCGACTCGACCACCTTGGCACCGGCGCGGACACTCAACGGCTCTGACGATAGGGCCGTGGATGTATGCGGGACGCCGTTGCGCTCCCGCCCTGGGCCGGACTCGAGCAGTGATGGCGCGCCCTGCGGCGCATGATGCTCAGCCTGGGCTGGATCGGCGACATCGCTTGTGCCGCCCTCGTCCTCAACGAAATCCAGGCAGTGGACATGGACACGTGTACACTGTCAACGCACACTCTTGATTGATGGAGTCGTAGGACCCGTGTACGGTGACGTGCATGGCAGACCATCCCGCCCCGCCAGTCGGTGGACCGCTTGTCACCGGCTCCGAGATCGCCCGGCTCGCTGGCGTCACACGTGCCGCAGTCTCCAACTGGAGGCGGCGGTACGAGGACTTTCCCGCGCCCGCAGGCGGGGGTGCGAGCAGTCCGCTGTTCGACCTGGCCGAGGTGCAGGCGTGGCTGGACAAGCAGCGCAAGGGCCAGGATGTCTCGGTGGAGGTGCAGCTGTGGCAGGCCCTGCGAGCGGCTTACGGCGACGAGATGATCGGCGGGCTCGCCGATGTCGCCCAGCTCTTCGCCGGTGCCGAGGGCGAGGCCCCCGAAGCTCTGCCGACGGACGCCGTTCGACTGGCGTGGCAGCTCGGCGACAGTGGTTCACCCGGTGACGTGGTGAGCGCGCTCACCGAGCGCTTCACCGACTCGGTGCGCCGGGCCGGGTCCGACCAGGTCACATCACCGCGCATCGTCCGTGCCGTGCGGCACTTCGCCGGTGAGGTGCCCGCTGATGCGACCCTCTTCGACCCGGCGTGCGGTATCGGAACGCTCCTGTTGACCGTCGGATCCGAGCTCGGGCCGAAGCGCTATGGTCAGGAGGCCGACGCCCGCAGTGCTCGATTCGCACAGCTGCGAGCCGATCTCACGGGACGCACCGGCGTCGACATCCTCACCGGAGATTCCCTGCGCGACGACCACTGGCCGGACCTCAAGGCCGATCTCGTCGTCTGCGATCCGCCCGTCGGTGCCACCGACTGGGGGCGCGAGGACCTGCTTCTCGACCCCCGGTGGGAGCTCGGCACACCCTCGCGTGCCGAAGGCGAACTCGCCTGGCTGCAGCACGCCTACGCGCACACTGCGCCGGGCGGGCGCGTCCTCATGGTCATGCCCGCATCGGTCGCCTACCGCAAGGCCGGCCGCCGTATCCGGGCCGAGCTCGTGCGGCGCGGCATTCTCACGGACATCATCGCCCTCCCACCCGGCAGCGCTGCGTCGCACGCGCTCCCCGTGCACCTCTGGCATCTGCGTCGCCCGCAGTCCCCGGATCATGCCGTCGCCAGGGTGCGCATGGTCGACCTTACGGCGAACGATCCGGACGGTCCGCTGGAGCCAGGGCCCGACCAGACGGCGGACGTACCCCTGATCGAACTCCTCGACGACGCCGTGGATCTCACTCCCGGCCGTCACGTCGAGGAGTCCCACCGCGACTACGCGACCGAGTACCGGGCTCTGCGGCAGGAGTTGACCGAGCAGGTGCGGCTGCTGGCCGACCTGCTGCCGACCTTGATGGGGGGCGTCGGCCCCAGCTCCTTGGAGGGGCCGTCCGTCAGTGTCTCCGACCTCGCGCGTGCCGGGCTGGTCGAGTACGGCGATCCGGAGCCGATCTCGGTGAGCGATCAGCTCGACACCGATTATCTCCAGGGTTTTCTGCGCAGCGCGGCGAACACCCGCCGGTCCACAAGCGCCAGTGGCACTTACCGGCTCGACGGCAAGGGGGCCCGCATCCCGCAGATGGACATCGCCGAGCAGCGCCGGTACGGGGCGGCGTTCCGCGCACTGCAGGAGTTCGAGGATCGGGCGCGGAAGGTGACCGAACTCAGCAAACAGGCGGCGGCGCTGGCACGGGACGGGCTCGGCAACGGGGCGCTCACACCAGGAGATTGACGAGCAGTCACGTCATCCGGACTGTACGTCACTTCGCCTGCGGAACGAATGGACTGGCCGATCCGCTCCACGACACCGCCAGCGCCTCCCGCGCCCGTGTGCACGCCACGAACAGCAGGCACCGCTCCCGGAGCAGATCCGAGTCCTGCTGCAGCGCGTCCACGGAGGCCGGCGTCACTTCGCGGGCGAAGGGAAGCGCGCTCGCCGTCGCTCCGAGGACGGCGACGCAGCGGAACTCCAGCCCCTTCATGGCGTGCATGGTGGCCAGTCGCACGCCCTCAGCATCCGACCCCGGATTGTGTCTGACCCGGACCACCGGCACCCGGGCCGCGGCCAGCTTGTCGTACGCCTTGTCGAGCAGCACGTTGAAGCGGGCGCACACGCCGATCTCCGAGGGTCGGATGCCCTGCGCGATCCAGCCCTCGACGCGCTCGACGAGCGCCGCGATCTCCACCTGCTCCGAGCCGTACCCGTTCACGTGCGGTCTGCGGCCGTGCAGGAGCGACCGGTAGCCCGCCAGGGTGTCGCTGCCGTCGCCGCCCAGGTCGCCGACCGACACCGGGCTGAGGATCCCCGTCGACCAGGCGAGGATCTCCTCCGTACTGCGGTAGTTGATGCGCAGGCGGTGTGTGCGCCCGGCCACCGAGATGCCGAGCGAACCGAGTGAGACCTTCGAGTCGTAGATGCGCTGGTGCGGGTCGCCGGTGATGAACAGGTCGTCGCTGCCGGGCGCCACCGCGCCGCGCAGGACGCGCCACTGGGCCGGGTGCAGGTCCTGTGCCTCGTCGACCACGACGTGGTCGTGCGTGGGTGAGGAAGCGGCCAGGAGCTCGGCCGCACGGGCGCACACCTTGAGGTGAGTGGTGACCTTCTGGTCGCGCAGCATGGACTCGAACAGCTCGACGGCCGGCCACAGCTGCTCCCGCCTGGTCGGTGACAGTGCGCTGCCGCGACCGCGCCGGGAGACCGCGCGGTAGTCGTCCAGGGTGCGCAGGTCCTGGGCGAGGACGACGTGGCGGTACTCCTGGGCCAGGAACTGCTCCGTCCATGGCAGGCCGAGCTTCTTGACGGCCCGCTGCCACACCTGCCGCTCCTCCCGGTCGCCGATCGGGGAGGGCGCCCGGCCGTCGAGGCGGGTCACGATGCCGTGCGCGTAGGCGTTGACCGTGGTCACCTCGACGCGGGTGAGCAGCGACTCGTCGTCGTCCAGGAGGACGGTCAGGTTTTCCCGCAACGACGCGGCCAGGGCGTTGGTGAACGTGGTGAGCAGCACGCGGGCGTCCGAGGAGCGGGTGAGCAGGTGCTTGACCCTGTGCAGTGCCGCGACCGTCTTGCCGGTCCCCGGGCCGCCGGTGACCTGCACCGGGCCGCCGTACGACACCCGGTAGGCGACGCGGCGCTGTGAGGGGTGCAGGAACACGCGCCAGGCCGCGAACGGCTTCTCCAGGATGTCGGCGAGCTCCTGCGGGCCGGTGACCAGGGTGATGCGGCTCCTGGTGTTGGCGATGACGACGGCCAGGCTCTCGTCGGGGTCGGGCCCCGCGTCGACGGGCCGCCGGACGGCGACCACGTCCCGGTACACCTCTTCGGGGCTGAACCCCTCGGCCAGGTACTGCAGTACCTCGCACTGGTCCTCCGGCAGCAGCGTCTCGAAGGCCCGCAGCTGTGCCTTGTCGACGATGGTCCGCACGGCCCTGAGCACCTGGTCGTCGATGCCGAGTTCGCGCAGCACCGTGTCCGAGTACTTCGCGAAGAGCAGCGAGTCGGCGGCCGCGGCGGCCTTCTCCAGGGCCGGGGTCAGCTGCTCGATCGCCGCGACGTTGCGGACCTCCAGCGCCCGGGTCGCGGAGTTCGTCGTGTACAGGCGCTTCGCGGCCCAGGTGTAGGCGTCGTCGTGGGGGACGACGTTGACGAGCAGGAAGACGTCACTGCCGTCGTCCGGGGCGAGAACCACGCCCCGCCAGAAGTCGTTGATACGGATGGTCCGCATGCGCGATTCGCGCGCGTTCTCCACGGACTCCAGGTGCAGCCCCTTGTCCGCCTGCAGTTCGGGCACGGTGAGCTGCTGGAACTTCTGCATCGCCTTGCGCACGCCGGCTTTGACGGGCCGCTCCAGGACGTCGTAGCTCTCCCAGAAGCTGTTGGCGAACGCGAGCTGCGGCACGAGGCGCACTCCCCACCCTGAACGGACACTCAGCGGTCGATCATACGCACGGGGTGCTCACCAGCCGGACGGCCACCTTCTCCACGTCCGAGAGCAGCCCGGAGGGTTCCTGGCCGAGGTCGAGGGCGTGCTGGTGGATGACGATGCCCGCGTGTCGCACCGTGTGGGCCGCGTGCGGCGCGTTGCCCTTGGCGTACACCAGGTGGCCTTCGCGCAGGCCCAGGGCGGTGCAGTACGCGAGCATCTGGTAGAGGTCGGCGTCCGGAAAACCGTCCCGCTTCTCGGCCTTGTACTTGGCGTCCACCACGGCGCACGGGGCGCCGTTCGGCCCGTAGAGCACGAAATCGGGCTTCATGCGGATCGCGGCCGCCTCGTCGAGGTGATGCGGATCCTGGAGCCGCGCCGAGTGCCCGAGGCCACGGCATGCCTCCCGCAGTGCCATCGTCAAGAAGTCCTCGAAGAGCCTGTTCATGTCGAACAGGAACCCGTCGACGCGCAGCCCGCCGGGCGCGTGCTCGACGGAGGCGTTCTCCAGGACGGCACGGGCGAGATGCAGGGCGTGCTGGTAGCGCGAGTTGAGCCGGTTCGGCTGCCAGGCAGGCAGCGGCCGGCCGCGCACGATCACCGTGACATCGGCCAGGCGGGCACGCTGGTGAAGCAGTCCGCGACGCACATCGTGGGAGACGCCGGGCAGCCGCAGGAGGCGCTCGACGGCAGCGCGCAGCAGGCGGTTCTCCGCGATGTCGGTGGTGAACTCGTCGTACTCCACCTCCACCGGCAGCGTCGCTCCGAACCGCCGCCGTATCTGCTCGGCTTCCCGGACACGGCCCCGGACGACCAGGGACGTCTCCTCTGTCACCCGGTACCGTGCCCGGTCTGCCGCGCAGGGCCGCGAGCAGGGCGGTGACCTCCAACAACCGGGTGTGGATCTCAGCCGGGGCCGGAGGCAGTTCGTACGTGCGGTAGTGGCATGCCGCGCTGAGCGCCGACCAGGTGGTGCGGCACCGGCGGGCGGTGTCGTGGCCCGCATACCACTCCAGGCACAGCATCCGGTGCTTGCCGATCCGCGTCATCGACGGAGTGACCCGCTGCCAGTAGGCGTCCAGGGCCTGGTCGAGCGCCATGCGGAGCAGGACCGCGGCGGCACGGGCGCGCAGGCCGGGGACCAGAGTGGTCACGGTGCCGGGCTCGGGCAGCAGGAGACGGCCGGCGGCGGTCACGAGGGTCTCCGGGGACGCGCTCATCGGGCACCGCCGGCGCTCTGAGTCCCCGTGCTGCTCCGGATCGCCGCCGCGAGCGTCTTGGTCCGGCGGACGAGAACCTTGCGGTCCTCGACGGTCGGCAGGGGCGTGTGGGCACCCGAGTTGAAGGCCTCGATCAGCGTCCAGCCCCCAGGACAGATCCGCTCGACAGCCGCACGGGCGCGCTGTTGCTCGTCCCCGAGCAAGGCGAGGGACACATAGGACTTGGTGCGCTCAAGGGACTCCACGCGCTCCTCGACAGCCCGCAGCCCGAGTCCCTTCTCGTCGCGGAGCCTGCGCCGAGCGGTCTCCAGGCAGGCGGCTTCCACCGCCACCCTGCACATGGCGGGCAGCACGTGATCGGCCACGTCCTGCGGCAGGTTGGGGTCCAGGGAGACGGCCCGCGCCTCCGCGAGAGCCTGTTCCACCGGGTCGGTGAGCGTCTCCACGCCCACCACCGAGTCGGTCTGGCGGCTCACGCGCAGGACGGTCGCACTGATGCCGAGGTGTGCGACGGCCTGCTGGAGCCGGGTGTCGTGGGTGAAGACGATCACCTGCCTGCCCTGGGCGCACGCGTCGAGCACCCGGGCCAGCCCTTCGACCTTCTCGGGGTCCATCGACTGCACGGGGTCGTCGATGACGAGGAACCCGAACGGACTGTCCGCGTGCGTGGCACGCGGCAGGAAGAGCGAGAGCGCGAGCGAGTGCAGTTCGCCCTGGCTCATCACGCTGTAGGCGGGGGCGGACATGTCGTCCACGGAAACGTCGAGCTCGACCTTGCCGCGACCGGGAGTGCCCGCGAGGGTGACGGATCCGAGCGTGACGCTGCTGTGCTCGCACAACTTCTGCCACACCTCCTGGGACCGCCGGGCGAACGGGCGCAGCCGCTCGTCGCGCAGCTCGTCGATGATCGGCCGCAGCCAGGTGCGGGCTTTGAGGGCGTGCTTGCGCCGCTCGCGCGCGGCCTCGGCCGCCTCCTCCGCGCCGAGCCACTCGGCGAGCCGCACGGAGAACGGCTGCCAGGCACCGTCGTGCTCGGCGAGTCGCCCGGCGGCCTCCTCCCGCACCTGTCGGCAGGCGTCATCCAGAGCGGTCGCGGCACGCTCGACGCGGTCCGCCAGCTCCCTGGGGTGGGTGACGTCCCGGCACTGGGACCACTCCTGCCACACCGCCGTGAGCGGGGAGGTCTCGCCGCGCAGCCACACCGGAACCGGCTGTACGAGGTCGTGCGCCGCCCGCACGGCGACCGCCACTCCCTGCCGGGCGGCCTCGGCGCCGGCGGCCTCCGTCTGGAGCCGCTCCACCTCCGCCCGCGCCTGCTCGGCCCACGCCCGGTCCAGCCGGTTCTCGGCGCCGCAGACCGGGCAGTCCGTGTTCCGCGAGCGCCGCTGGTGCTCGATCGCCGCCTCCAGCAACCGGGCCAGGCGGCGGGCCTCCTCGGCACTGCCGTACCGAGCCTCCTCGGCACCGGCGGCGGCCTCCCGCAGCCGGACGACAGCCCCGCCGACCTCCGCCAGATCCGGCCCGGCGAGGCTCGCGTGCTGTCGCAGCCGTGCCAGCTCGGCCTCGGCGGCCGGGGTACGGCTCTCCAGCAGCGCCCTTACCCGGCCGAGGTCGCGCTTGGCTCCCGACAGCGCCTGCGCGGCCTCGCGGGCCCTGGGCTCGTCGAGCGTGCCCAGCGCGTCGAGGAGCTGCGCGGTGAGCGCGTCCGAGTGATCGATCGTCTGCTTGCACTCGCTCGCGGCGTCCTTGACCCGGCCGTCGAACT
Source organism: Streptomyces sp. NPDC005393 (assembly GCF_040606675.1). Classification (NCBI taxonomy): domain Bacteria; kingdom Bacillati; phylum Actinomycetota; class Actinomycetes; order Kitasatosporales; family Streptomycetaceae; genus Streptomyces; species Streptomyces sp. NPDC005393. The sequence goes on from NZ_JBEXFG010000030.1 coordinate 20,974, forward strand.
CGGCGAGCAGTTCGAGCCCGAGGAGCTTGAAGAACGCGTCGTGCAGGCCGCCGAGCGTGCCGTTGATCATCGAACCGAGTTCGCTGTACGGCAGGAAGGGCCGGGCGAGGTCCAGCGCTTCGGCGTCGACGACCTCCTCCAGCTTCCGCTCCGCGCCGTCCGGTCCCTCGACCTTGGTACGCGCCTCATCGACCTTGAGCCCGTGCCAGGTCCGCCGCAGGGTGACCGCCTCGCCCCGCTCGCCGACGGCCAGCTCGACGCAGACCTCAGGGGTGACGTCGGGACTGTGCAGGTTGCGCCAGCCCTTCTGCCAGTCCGTGGCCCGCCGCCCGTCCCACCGGGAGTTGCGGCCCGTCAGTGCGGTCTCGGCGGCTTCGGCGAAGCTCGACTTGCCGGAGCCGTTGGGACCCGCGACGACGACCAGGCCGGGCCCGGGCGGCAGCTCGAGGGTGGTCCGCGGACCGATGCCGCGCCAGCCGGCGGCGGTGATGGACCGGAGCTGCACGGGCCCGGCTCGCCCTCCGCTGCTCCTGACCGGCTCGTCGGGGACCAGCTCACGCAGCAGCTCCCGCACCTGAGGTGCGAGGTCGGAGTGGCACAGGCGGTCGAGGAGGAGATCGCGCAGGGACGCAGGAGGCTGATCGGTCATGGTCGGTTCCCGTTGTCGGGCGCGGCAGAAGAGGCCACGCGGACTGCTGGTGCGCCTTGTTGGCAATTCGAGCATGGCGATAGCGTGTTAGCACTGTCAACATGTTTGCGTGATTCCAAGTATTCGAATTTGTGTACGCCCTGGAGGTGTCGGGCTGGTCGAGCAAGCCCGCCAAGGTGACCGCATGCCGTCCGCGCACCTGCTGATCATCGGAGACTGCGCCGCACTGAGCCGGTTGGTCACCGAGCAGCGGATGGCGTTTCCGGCAGCCAAGGCGGCGCGCGCGTTGGGGGAGGGTGACGAGGTCTTGCTCTACACCATGCGCGGCTGCTTCCGGAGTCCGACGCGGGACCTGGGACGGGTCATCGGCCGGGCGACGATCGCGAGTCCCGTGCGCGTCCTGGACGAGCCGATCCTCTTCAACGAGCGCTCCTACCCCGAGGGCTGCCGCCGATGCTCGCGATGCTGTACCCGGGCGTCGACACCAGGGACCACTTCCACGAGGACCACATCTTCCCGCGCAGCCTCCTGCGGTCACGGAGTCTGCCCTGCCGGGGTAGCGGATGCCGTGGGCCTGCCTCGGAGGTCGCGGAATAGCTTCTACGGGAGGACGCGGCCTACCAGGGGTTCCTGGTCCTGCCTGGCCGGGTCGGTGTCGGGCAACCGGGCTGCGCGGGCCCGTGAAGCCCGAAGCACACGGAGCCAGAGGGATCCGGGGCCGCACAGCACCGGATCCCTGTCTACTGACGGGGTGCGCGCAAGTCGATCGGTGTCCGGTTGCGTACCCCGTCCAGGACCGTGTGATCGAGGGACGGGCGGGGCCGGGGCGCCGCCGCGGTCAGGGTGATGGTGCCGCGGTCGCTCAGCGCGGTCTGCCACTCGCTCGGGCGGGGCCGGGTTCCGCGCTCGCCCGCGGCCTGGGCGAAGAGCCTTCCCGCTGCGGCGACCTGACGCTCGTTGAGACAACCGGCGACGGGCCGCAGCTCCTGGTTCGGCCTGAGGTACGGCTCCTGCGCGAGAATGCGCCCCGCGGTGAGGGCGGTCTTGTACGCGTCCGTGTCGACGCTCGCCTCGATGGACGGCGCGAGCGGGTCGTTCCAGTCGGGAGTGGCGGCCTGGGCCTGGACGGCGTCACGCCCCACCCGGCGGAAGCCGTCACAGTCCAGGAAGTGGACGGCGGGTTCGGGCGTGAGGGACCACAGGACGTTGGCCTGCGAGATGTCCCCGATCACCACTCCGGCGCCGTGGAACCAGCTGATGGCCTCGACGCAGGCCAACGCGAGAGCCCGGCGCTGCTCAGCAGTCGGCTGCGACACTTCCTGCCAGGCCACTTTCGGAGGCCTGATCAGGTACTGCAACTCCAGGAGCTTCATCGTCCCGGTCGCGGTGCGCCACGTCATAGGAGACGGGGCACGCCGCATGAGGAAACCGAGCGTCCGGCCGCCCTCGACCACACGGCACAGGGGCCAGGCGGCGAGCGTGTCGAAGCGGCCCCGCTCGGCCTGGCCGAGCCCCTGCCGGAACGCGACCAGATCCGCGAGCGCACGGCCATTGACCTTGGACGGGTCCTTGTACTCCTTGTAGAGCAGCGATCCGTCGCCGACGGCATGTACCTCACCCTGACCGCCGCTGCCGGCCCGGTCCCCCAGCGTGAGCGACGAGCGGGTGACGTCGGCGCCGTCCTCCGCGCTCATGCCTGCTCCTCCCACACACAGATGACGGTCCGGTCGTCGTCGTAGGACTTGGCCCGTGTCTGCGCCTGCCACAGGAAGTCGGACAAAGAGGGGACCTCGGGCCCGCCCCACGCGTTGGCGAGACGGCGCGCGAACTCGGGGTCCTTCTGGGTGAGAGGGTTGGTGATGCCGTCGGTGCCCAGCAGAAGAACCTCCCCCGGCACGGTGCGCAGCAAAGTGGCCTTGACGCTGCGGTAGGCGTGCGGGAGAGCCTCGGTGCGGGTGTCGAGAAGTTCCCCGCCGCCGTCCGGGTCCCCGTGTTCCCAGCGGCCCTCACGCAGCACGAACAGGCCGCCGTCACCCACGCTGCACAGAACACGGTCGCGGATGCGCGCGTCAGTGGGGATCAGGAGGACGTGCAGCGTGGTGGCGTAGTCCTGGTCGGCGTAGGGACGGGGCTGGTGCTGTGCGGCACGCGCCCACCCGGAGCGCAGTTCGGCGGCCGCGCCGGCGACCGCCTTGGTGGCCAGGACGCGAAGCTCGTCCTCGTCGCGAGCGTACAGTGCCGCGTGGATGCCCTCGGCCTCCCGGTCCAGGTAGACGGCTGCCAGGCGCGAGAACTGGTAGGAGCCCACATGCGAGTACAGCGCCGAGCCCACGCCGTCGGCGACCGCCAGCAGAAGCAGCTCCGCCTCCGGCGGACCGATCCGCGTCACCGCCATGGCGTCCTGGCGGCAGCTGCCCTCCCAGTTGTGGGAATCGCCACGCACAGAAGCGGCACGCACGGTCAACCGCCCGATTTGGGCCCCGTCCAACAGGACCACGGGGGAGAAGGGGGCGAATGCGTCCGCGTCCCGCATGGAGGGTCGTCCCAGGGGGTGGGGCGGATAGCTGGGAGGGTGGTGACCGACGTGCACCGGAACTCCTCGCAGGGGCTCGGTCTCGGGCTCCGCGAACGGCACGGGACCCTCGGACGCCTGAGGGTCCGGCGGTAGCGTCGGCGCGGCGGCTTCAGGGGCCCGAGTGATCGTCTCGTGTGCTATGACCCCGTACGGCAGGCCCGCGATGTGCGCGTCGAGGCCGTCGGGATCGGTGGCCTCGCCCATGCGGCGGTGGTCATGCCCCGGATCGTCGTAGGCGCCGCGGGATTCGTCGTAGTTCATCGGGCCGCTCACAGCTTGTCCAGGGAGAGGCTGGTGAAGCCAGGCACCTGCTCGTCGACCTGCAGCTGGAACCCGTCCCCGCCCTGTGCGGCCATACTGGTCGCCGAACTCACGATGGACCGGGTGAGGCTCGAGGCGAACTCGCGGAGTGCGACGGCCGGCGTGATGGACGGCTCCTGCTGTATGAACGCCTTGAAGTTGGCCACCTCGGTGATGATCGCGGCGTCGGCGTCGCTGATCCCGAAAGCGATGATCTTCGGGGCGTAGCGGAACCCGTTCAGCTCCTTGAGCGCGGTGCGCCAGCCGTCGTCCGTGGGGATGCCGTCGGACAGGAAGAACACCACGGGCCGGTACACGTCGTGGCCCTCCGCCTTCAACGCCGTGACGTCCTTCTCGATGGTGTCCTTCAGCAGACTGAAGGCGGCTCCGAAGGAGGTCACCCCGCCCGCGGACAGAGACGGCAGCTGTGTCAGCTCGCTCAGGTCCGCGAGCGGCTGCAGCACGGACGCCTGAGTGGAGAACCCGATCAGGGCGAACCGGGTCTTGTCCGCGACACTCGGATTGGTGCTGATCTCGTGGTGCAGGTCGGGCAGGCCCGAGTTGATGGCGTCCACGCCGGTTCCCGCCATGGAACCGGACTCATCGCACACCATGTAGAAGGGCAGGATCTGCATGAGCTCTCCTGAGCGTAGGCGTAGGTGACGGCTCAGCCGTCAACGGGTGTAGAAGTAGATCTCCAGGTCGGCCGAACTCGCCGAACCGCCGTTCCAGAAGTCCCGCGTCGTCGCGTCGGTGAACATGTCCGGACGCGCCTTGCGCAGCGACGTGTTGATCTCGCGCGCGTACGCCTGACCGTCACCGGGCTCGGGGGCCTGGCCGAAGGTCAGCACGAAGGCGGCGGCGCGGCCCTCGTAGCGGGCGGTGGCGGCCCGGAGTTGCTTCACCATCCTTGCCGTGTCACCCACCGTCGCCGTCACATGGACCTTCACCGGCTTGCGTTCGACCGACCGGGGACCCGGCGGAGTCGGACTCGGTTCGGGCGACGGCTCGGCGTCGGGGGACGCGGCGGACGGGGAAGGCCGCGTGGCGGGGTGCGCGGCCAGCGGATCGCCCCGGTCTCCCATGGACACGAGGGCGAGTACGACCAGCATGTCGGCGAAGAGCCACCCGGCGAGATGCATCGGAGTGAAGCGGAACCTCCTTCTCACCGGGCTCACCGTCCGGATCCGATCCCGGCCCGCAGCTCCTTCGCCTGCCGTAGCTCGTCCTCGGCCCGCTTCTGGGCCGCCTCGGCTCCCGCCCGCGCCGCCTCTGCCTCGACCCGCGCCGCCTCGGTCTCGGCGCGGGCCGTCTCGGTCTCGCGCAGGGCCCGCACCAGGGCGTCGGTGACACCGGTGAAACGGTCGGCCGCTTCGTGCAGGGCGAGGCTGCGGGCCTCGATGCCGAGCAGCGCCTCGCGGGAGACCTCCGCGGCCTCACCGGTGCGTTCGGCCACCGCACCGAGGTCGTTGAGCAGCCGGCCGTTGACATCTGCGACGACCTCGATGCCGGTGGTGAACCCGCGCTGCGAGGCGGCCAGTACCGTCAGGGAGTCCTCGACCTGCTGAGCCGCGTCCGTCAGCGCCTCGTGGACGCTGGTGCCGTTGGCGCCGACCGCGGTCTCCAGCCGGTCCGCGGTACGGGCGAGGAGATCGCGCATCGCGTCACCGGCCGCCCGTAGCTCTTCCGCCGCCTTGTCGAGCACACTGGTCTGTCCGTTGACCGCGTCGGCCAGCCGCCGGCCCGCCTGCGTCACCGGATCGTCCAAGCCCTGTACGGCGGTCTGGATGGCCGTCCCGCTGTCCCGTACGGTCTCCTCGATCCGCAGCACCACCTGCTCGATCGGCCGCACGTACGCCTCCGCCTGGGCAAGACGTTGCTCCGCCTTGTCCATGGCCTCACCCACCACCTGGGCGGCCTGGGTGAGTTTCTCCTGCGTGGTGATGGCCTTGGTCTGCATGCGCTGGAGCCGGCCGGCCGCCGAGTTGAGCTCTGCCGCGAAGCGTTGCGGGGAGGCGAACCGGTGTTCGTTGAGCGAGAGCTGTGCCCTGGTGAGGACCGGGACCAGGCGGGCAAGGGCCGCACGGGTGCGTCCGCGAGCCTCCTCCGCACGGCGTTCGGCCGCGGTACGCCGGTAGCCGTGCACGGCGGTGAGAACGAACAGCATCGCCAGGGTCAGGCACCCGCCCACGGCGACGTGTCCGAACCGGAAGACCTCTCCCAGGTGTCCGTCGAAACCGGACTGCCAGAGCTGCAGGAACGGCCGGCCCGCAGCCTTGGGGTCGTCGCCCGTGAGCGCCCCGTACGCACTGGACGCCTGCCACAGGCCGAACCAGGTGAAAAGCAGCGGCAGGAAGACCAGGGCTCCGAGAACCCAGTCCAGCACGGAGTCGAACCGTGCGCCCCGGCCTTCCACCACGGGCTCGGCGACGCTCTCGGGCCGGGCGAAATGCCCCATCAGGTCGAGATCGACCCATGCGTCGAGGGCCTGCGTGTCGGTGGAGCCGAGGGCCTGTGCCAGCGCGCGCAGCTCCTCGGCGCGCGGTGCGAGCGCAGGATCCTGCGCCAGGTCCTCGAGGTGACGTGCCGTCACCCCTTTGTCGAGTTGTATCCCCGCGAACATTCCCACCCCTGCCCGGTGACGCCGGGACGTTCTTGCGTATCCAAGTGCGGCGATGGTCGGGCCGGGATCAGCGGCGCGTGCCCCCTGCCGCGCAGAACGAACTGATGGAGACTCTCACATCTTCTTCACCAGTCGCGCCATAATAGACGACGATCTCATCGGCGGACGGCGTGGCATGAAGCGGTCATGTGGAGCGCTGAACCAGGGGGGCTTCCTTGAGCGGTGACGGCAGGCGACGGGGTGTCATCCAGTTGACCGGAGGCGGGGCTCCCGCCGAGTCCGAGAGGCGGACGGCGCGGGAGCCGGTGCCGCGCACGGTGGATCTCACCCGGCGGACACCACGCGCCGAGATCGCGGGGCGGGGTGTCCTCCAGGTCAACCTCAACTGGTCGGTCGCCTCCGAGGCCGATCTCGATCTGGGCTGCATGGTTCTCACCTGCGACGGCATGGGCACCGCCGTGCAGCCTCTCGGAGCGGCGTTCGGTGATCTCGACACCTGGCCCTACGTCAGCCTCGACCAGGACGACCGGACCGGCGAGACCTCCGACGGGGAGACGCTGCGCGTCAGTCTTGAGCACCGGCGCCAGTTCACCAAGCTCCTTGTCTACGTGTACATCTACGAGGGTGCGGCCGATTTCCGGACACTCGGAGGCATCGTCACCATCAGTGCGCAGAGTGGCACCTGGCGGATCCACCTCGACGACTCCCCGGCCGGAGCGACCTCGTGCGCCATCGCCCTGCTGACGCCGGGGCGCGACACCTTCGACCTCCGGCGGGAGGTCCGCTGGTTCACCGCCCAGCCGTGGTCGTCGAACCAGCAGCTCATCGACCAGGCGTACGGTTTCGGCTTCGAGTGGGTACCGGGGGTCAAGCCCCTTTTGTGAGGGAGCGGTTCGCCTGCTGATGAGGGCGGCCATTTTCGAGTTCCGCCCAGACCGTCTTGAGGGGAGGGGCGGAGTTTCCCTTACCGCGGGGAGCCGAGCCTCCATTCCACCCCGACAGGAGCGGAGGTCGGGGGCGCGTACGTTGCGTCCACGATCGCTTCGGCTCGGCCTCCTCCTCCGGTCGGGCCGCCGGCGCGGGCACCGGGAGGTGGTCGCCGCGCGGGCGTCGGTGACCGCGATGCGGAGGGTGTCGGCCGCTGTGTCGAGGGTGAGGGCGAGGCGGAAGTCGCGGCCTTGCACCCTGCCGTGCAGAGAGGCGTTGGCGGCGAGTTCGGCGACGATCTGCTCCACGCGTTCGGTGACGGCGGGTGACACCTCCCAGGCGCGGCACTGTCGAGCATCCGAGCGAGGAGTGCGCCGCGGCGGGTGGAGGACAGCAGTTGCGTGAACGTCCGCTGGACGACGGGAACCTGGGGCGTGGTTGCGCTCATGGGAACCACGGTGACGGGCGCGCGGGGGCGCGTTCCATGAGTGAAATCCGTACGGTGTGTCATCGTACGGACACATTCCGTTGACGGTACGGGCGTCGGGCACTCAGGCCGGGCGCATGTCAGTTCGGGAAGTCGAGGCTCTCCTGACCAGGCCCGGGGGTGCGCCGGGACTTCCGCGGTGGCTTCGGTTCCTTGGTCGCGTAGGCAGGCACGGGCAGGATGCCCTCGTCCCGGAGGTCGTCGGTGGTGATGAGCGGGCCGCTGCTCACGGCGTCCAAGAGCCGGGCCTGTCGGGGCTCGAGGGCTACGAGGAGGCCGAGCGCGTTGATGAGGTCCAGCAGCTCAAGGGTCCACCGGGAAGGCCAGGTCGGAGGCAGGATGTCGTTCAACGGGGTCTGTCGCTCCACGTCCGGCTTGCGCTTGCGGAAGCTGAACCACTTGCGGATCACCTGCACCCCGCCGATCCGGTAGTCCCAGACTTCCGGCGCCACAGGACGTATGGAGCCGGTGCCCACCGTGAGGGTTCGCGTTGTCACGTCGTAGGAGATGCTGTCCGGCAGTCCGTCGTTTTCTCCGATTGCGACGATGCACCTCGGTTGCTCTGCCGGCGGGAGTCTCGGGGTCGTTCCGGGCGGGCTGTCGTGGTGGTGAGAGGCGAAACGCTGGCCGTACGTGTGGATCCACACGGTACGCCTGCCCACCTCCACTACCTCCGTCCACAAGGCCGGGTCACGCGTCAGGGGGATACGGGCGCCACGCTCGGCCAGGTTTGTGGCGAAGCGGCCGGTGTAGCCGCTGTGGCTGGCTATTCCCGCGATGTATGTGAAGAGGTCCTCGGCGGTAACCGTCACACCGTGCGTCTTGGTGAGCAGTTGCAGCAGTCCGGGGGTCACGTTCGGTTCCGCCCGGTGAGGGTGGCGGTAGAGGGGCGCGATACGACCGCCTTCCGTGCCCTTGAAGTGATGCATGTCGGGTAGGAGGGCGGTGAACCCCACCGCCGGGCCAGGGCGACCCGACTCTGTATGAAGCTCGGAGAGGTAGATCTGGAGTCGGTCGTTGTGGGCGAACCACAGGGCGGGTCGCGGAAAGTCGATCACTCTCCTGTCCGCAATGATGTACTGCCGGTCGAAGGTCATCCGGCCGTAGGGAACGATGACCGGCACCGTCTCCTTCTCCGCGGCGAGGCTGCCTCTTTCCTGCTGGCCGGGCAGTGGTGGTTCCGGCTTGTCCGGACGGCGGTCTCTGGTGGTTTTCAGCAGCGTCGCTTTGTCCGCTGCCGGAGCCTGGACGAGCCTGAGCCAGCGCCGTTCCAGAACGTCCCCGCTGGGTGAGACAGGCCAACTGCGGTTGTTCTTGTTGCCGGAGCTCGTCCAGGGCAGCAAGGCGTCCACTGGTGGCATGGCTGACCACTCGGAGTCGGACGGGACGTGAAAAGGCGCGGTCCACTGCGTGGGGCAGAGCTGCCAGGAGGTCCCGTTCCGGTGGCCCTCGACGCCGAGCCCTTCCAGCCAGCCGAACTTCTCCTCGCGCGTACCCGCCGGGACGTCGAGTCGCCACACCCGCGCCGGATTCCTCGCGTCCGGGGAACCCCGGCGGACGAAGACGGCGATGCAGACCTCGCGCTTCACGTCCTGGAAGACACGGGTGCGTGTGTCGGAGTAGGGGCCTTCGGGGGAGAGACCGATAACCCAGCCCTCGTCGGCCGCCTCGCGCAGGTAGTGACGCATGCCGGCCGCGCCCTCACTGTCCAGGTATCCGGAGTTGGTGATGAGAGCGACGACTCCGCTGGGCGCCTTCGGTGTGCCGGAAGCTGTCACCTGGTCGAAGACCTTCCAGGTGGACCACGCCCAGAAGTAGACGTAGAGGTTGTCGAGGGCATATCCGACACGCCCGTTGTCCTCGGGATGGAAACGGGCGAGGATCGGGCCCTGATCGTTCGGGTTGCCGTCGGTGACCCAGCGTCCGACGCCCGACTGTCGCGCACCCCGCAGATAGGGCGGATTGCCGATGACCACCATGACCTTCTCGTCCGCCTTGATCTTGTTCGCCAAACGGCGGTGGCGGGCGATCGCCTCGTACATCAAGCCCAGGTGGTGCTCGACGGAGGGATCGTCGAGTGTGTCGGCCACCAGAAGCCTCGGTGGGTGACCGGTGACATCAGTGTCATGGGACTGGAAGGCGTGGTGCACACGGAGTTCGGCCACCGCGTACGGCCCGGTCTGTTTCTCCAGACCGACGAGCCGAGTCGAGAGGTCCCGGAGAAGTCCGGACTTGAGCGTCTTGCCGTATTTCAATGACAAGTTCTTGGCGACGTGGTCGATGATGTTGATGAGGAAGGTTCCGGTGCCCATGGCCGGGTCGACCACGGTGACGTCCTCACTTCCGTACCCGTCCTCCTGGCCGAGCCGGTCCCGTAGCACCTCGTCGGTGAACCCGACCATGAAGCGGACGATCTCGCCGGGTGTGTAGTACGTCCCCGTCCGCCGTCGCAGTTCCGGGTCGTAGGCGCTTAGAAAGCCCTCGTACAGGTGGAGGTAGGCGTCTCCGGTCTCGTCCTTGAACATCTCGGGGTCGACGGCGGATATGACGTCGATCAACGTGTCGATGATCCCGCGCAGATCATCGAGGGCTTCGTCCGTCAGTACCGCCAGCGCCTTGCCCATCAGGGAGTGCCGTTTGCCAAATCGGATCGCGACATCGGGGAGGGAGAGCCTCTCCAGATCGATGCGCTCGAGGCGGGCCAGCAGGATGGCGAACGTCAGCGTCTGGCTGTAATGGTCCGCGAACTCCTCCGGACGAGCGTCGGGGAAGAGCAGATCCTTCCAGTTCCCGGCCAGGATCGAGAACGCCGCGTCGGCCTCTCCGTGTTCCTCGCGGGTGAGACGTTCGGTGACCTCGTCGCGCAGCAGGGCGCAGATTCCCGCGATGCGCTTGACCAGTTCGTCGATGCTGCCGTGGGTGAGGGGCGCCGGCGTGAAGAAGTGCGTAAGGGCACGCTCGAACCCGTCGTCCGCGACGACGAGTTGCCGACTTCCGGATTCCAGATCTCCGACGAGGGTCCCGGTAGGGCGGACTTGCACGCCGAAACGGTAGACCGCCCACTCATATCCATCGGTGTACAGCACGTTGTGGAGGGCCTTGATCTTCTCCCACTGCTTCCGGTCGTGGCTCCTCACCGACCACTTCTCCGGATCGACCCCCTTGCCCGGCTGCTTCAGCTCGACGTGCCCTATGGTCCTGCCGCCGCAGCTGATGGCGAAGTCCGGTCGAATCCCGAGTCTCTTGACGCGACTCTGACCGTGGGCGATGAGTTTGAGGCGTTGCCGCGAGGCCATGCCGCGCAGCAGGTGTTCCACCGGCGCGGTGAGGCTCTCCTCCTTGCTGCTGACCGCCCCGGCGGGACCTTGCAGCTTGGCCCGGACCTCCTGGCCGAACTGAGCGACGAGGTCTGCGACCGATCTAGTGGTGCCCTTCGCTGTCCAGACGTCCCCTCGTGACATCGGCCCCCCAAGGCTGCACCCACGCAGGTGATCAGACCCATACAGAATGCCCATGACACGGCAACTGGCAAACGCCGGACAACTGGGGCGAAGGGGTATGTGTGAAGCCTGATCAAGGTGTGACTGCTGACGGGTAGCGGTCCAGCGCGGTTTCAGCGCCGAGGACCGCGTCATCGGCCCACGGCTGACGGACGCGAGCGAGGAGGGCGGTCTCTTCGGTTTCCGATTCTGAGCTGGTCCGGCCAGCAGTAGCCCTGCCGCCGTATGCCATGCTGTGGCGGTTTCCGGAAGGGGAGGGTGAGATGACCGAGAAGTCGCTGACGCACAAGCAGGCGCTCGCCAAGGTGATCCCGGCACTGGGAGGCACCTGGGACACCGAACGTGCCGTACTGGCCCTACGAGTTGCCGGGTACCGACCGGCGGACGACGATGCCGCGGGCAAGGAGGCCCGCCGTAACCTCCGCGAGCTCGCCCAGGACGGTGTGATCGTGAGGCCGGATCCGGATCAGGCCGTGTACCGGCCGACGTAGTCGCCACCGCAGGGCTCCGGCACTGACCCGTCAAGGGACGGCGGGCTCCCGGAAGCCGTTCGTGGTGATGTGGGCGATGGCTGACGGGTGGCTGGTCAGCCACTCGCCGCACACCCGCCAGCGGGGTGTGGTGCCGTCGCTGAACTCGGGGCGCACCTCCGCGACGAGCTTGTGGTCGCAGTCGCCGCGCGAGGCCATGGAACAGATCGCATCGCCCTGTTGCTCAATGGCCGGTAGGACAACGCGGCTTCGCCGACTTCTCACGTGCCGTGAGATGCCCGGTCGGCGGTCACGATTCGTCCTCGTCTTCCAGCTCGTTGACGAGCGGTACGAGGAGCGGGTGGACGGAGAAGCCGGACGCGGGGCCGGGGCCAGCGTCGTATTCGGCTTTCAGGGCCTGGACGGCCGACTCCGGGATCTTTCCCAGGCTCCGGAGCAGGCCGGTAATGCGTGTGACCGGTTTGGTGAAGCCTCTCAGGGAGCGGTTTTCGGGGTACTGGCAGATGTCGTAGACGCTCTTGGCGTCCGCGACACCGTCCATCTCGGCGGCGTACTTGATGACGGCGACCCTGTCCTCGTAGTTCTCGTAGGTCAGCCGGTCGAAGAGTTCCTGGAGCGCGTCGGTCGTCCAGCCCCCGTAGGTTCCGTCCTCGGCCCCGATCCGCTCGACGCGTTCAATGTCCTCGACGGACCCCTCCTGGAGACCGAACTCCAGGATCGGTGCGGCGACCTCCAGGAACCGCTTGGGCGTGAGCATGAAGAGCCGTCCGCCGCCCCGGGTCCTGAGCTCCTCGGTCAGTTCAGGCCGGGGGCCGCGGTTGAAGCCCTGCTCCTTGCGCCACCAGTCCTCCTTGACGTCCGCCGTCACGAACAGCACGTCGCACTGGCGGCCACCGGCCTCCCGGAGGATCTGCTCCCACACGAGGTAGTCGGCGGCGGCTCCCACGCCCTCCTTCGTCTTGTCCATGTAGCCCGGGGGCAGCCGCTTCTCGACGCGGCGCATGCCCTCCGCGATCGCCTTGTCGTGGTCCTCCGGACTCAGCGGAGCGCCGACCCGGCCGTTGAGCGCGGGCTCCAGTTCCGTGATGACCGGATCAGTGCTCGTGTCGTGGGTGATGTTCTGCCACTCGCCCTCGCCGACCTTGACGATCGTCTCCTGCACGTCGTCGAAGACCTCGTTCAGCTGACTGCGCAGACGGTCGGTCTCCTCCTCCGGCAGGGCCACGCGATTGGCCCAGGTGCGCAGGGTGCGCTCCGCCTGGGCCGCGTGACCGGCCATGTCCTCGGCGGCCTGCGCACCGGACGACCGTGCGTCGCTGAGGGTGCTCTCACGGTTCCGCCAGAACTCCACGAGGACCTGGTGAGGCACCCACAACCGGTCCTCCACGGCGCCGAGCGCGCGCAGCAGGTCGCCGCGTGCCTGCTCGGTGTAGCGGTACAGGTTCAGCAGGACGTTGGCGTCGGGGGCGACCAGACCGTGGGTCAGTACGGAGGTGAAGTCCTCGGTGGTCGAGGTCCGGAAGGCGCCGAAGTCGTCGAAGAGGCCTCGGTTGTCCGCCCCAGCCGTCGCGTCCTCTTCCACTGCGCCCCCGTCGTCACCGTATGTCGCGTCCGAGGGGCGTCCCGTCCCCTCGTGTTCGCCTGCCGGGACCGTAGCGTGTCGAAGGCGTCCGTCGGAAGTGAACGGGGAACCCTCGCCGATCTGTTGGCCAAGGCGTCCTGTCAGCTGGACCGGTGGCTCACCGTGAGGCGGGCTGCCGGGCGAGGTGAGAGCGGAGGGCCGTGAACAGGAACCAGGACCTGATGGAGGTCACCAGTGGGCAGTCCCGGGTTCGTCGACCTTGTTGATGATCTTGTACATGTACTCGCGGACGGTACGGGGATCTTGCCGTCACGCGGGGTGATCGGAAGTCGCACGACGCGTCGTCGCCGCCGAGTTGCGGAGGGCGGCCCGGCTGACCGAGGCGCTTGGAGACCCGTTGCCGCGTCGGTGCCGTTAGCCTGTGGGTATGTCAGAGCGTGTCATGCCCGGTCGCACGGACGGCCTGATCACCCTGGGTGCCGCGGACGCTCTGTGGGTCGATCTGACGGCCGACAGTGCTGTGCCGACGGCTTCTGGGGCATTCACCTCCTCTCCTGCCCATGCCCGGCTGGGGTACGTCCTGCTCGGCGGCCATGTGGTGGCGACGGTGAGGGCGAGCGGCGGTCAGTGGAGTGTCCCGGAGGGTGAGGTGCGCCGGGCGGCCGCGGAACTGAACGCGGTGGGGATGGACCGGCAGGACCTGGTCCGCATCGGTCCGTTTCGTGGGGAGCCGAGGCAGGAGTGCGACGAGGAGACGCCGCTGCGTTGGCGCCGGCGCATCACGGGGGAACTGCAGGAGCTGGGCGGCCCCGAGCGGGCAGCACGACGTGACCTCGGCCGGCCGTACCATCTGGCGGGGATCGACTGGCGACAGATGCTCGTGGAGCAGACCCGCGACGGGACGCAGCGGACGTGGTGGCTGCCGCGCGCTGTGGTCAGGCTGCTCGACGCGGCCGAGCACACCGAAGCGCAGTGGGTGCAAGCCGCGCGGACCCGCCGGGCAAGCGCAGCCGCCACCGAGCCGCCCTCCCACCCCCGGCGGGCCCGAGACGCCGACGGTCGGCAGACGACGAGCCCCGAGGGCCCCACCGCCTCACCGCGCCCGTACAACGCAGAGCTGGAAGGCCAGCTGTACTCGGTGCTCAGCAGGAAGCCGGGTACCTCCGGCAGGGTGGCCGGGTGGGCGTGCGCCGTCTGCCGCGGCGCGCCCGCCGCAGTCCTCGACCACTGCCACGAACACGGCTACGTCCGCGCCCCCGTCTGCCAGTCCTGCAACACACTGGAACGTCCCGACCACCTGTACAGCAACGACATCCGGGTGGCGAACCGCTACACACGCCTCTTCCACACCGACACCGACGACTGGCTCCGCCACTGGCACCGCTGCCCCGGCTGCCGCGCACGCACCACCCTGCCCCTGCCGCACCTCGCCGCATGGACCGCCCACATAGCCTGCCGATCGCTGCGCCCGACCCACCGAGCCCCCCGCGGGCGCAAGCCCTGCGGTGTCCTGCGCGTGTTCTGGACGGGCAGTCAGAACGCCCCCCGTTCCTGCCTGCTCACTGTCGCCGTCGACTGCTGCCCCTCCGGCGAGCACCGTGTCCTGGCGCGAGTCCCCTACCGCGAAGCCGCCGAGCGGTTTCGCATCTGGTTGGCCGAGACGGCCCCTGCCGTGGCCGCCGCGGCCGGTCCTGACCGCTTGGACGGCCTCCCCGCCCAGTCCCGGCCAGTCATCGCGGACACCAGCGGCGAGGGCCTGGCACTGTTCTGAGCGGGCACCGGGAGACCTGACACCCCAACGTCACCCCGCAGCCGCAGGCCCCCGACACGGTCACCCCGCACGCCCGGCGAAACGCGCGGCAGAACTTTTACCGGGACTCTTGCACAAAGCCCAGGCGTTCACCCCGGGGGTGAACGCGTCTCACTCCGGGGCTGCCGATCTCGGCGGCGAGCTCAGCGACGATCCACGTACGGGACTCCAGGGACGTGACGCGGCCGCACTTCATGGTCGGGCGTGACGGTTGGGCACGGTTCGTGCGGTACGCGGCGGAGGGCTAACGTCGGTTGGCCGTTGGTGATCGGTGGGATTCCTCCGGAAACTCGCCGAGCCTGGCGAGGACCTCATGGGCCAGTGCCCGGAATTCCTTGAAGCAGGTCTTCACGTACTGCTGGGTGCTGCCCAAGGCGCCGTCGGCCGGTCTCAGGTCGAACATGGGCTTGCGTGCGTCGTGCGCCAAGGGCATCAGGCTCCGGTAGTTCCGCAAGGTGGCGATGCGGTGGAGGCCGCCGCATAGCCATGCAGCGCAAAGGCCCGCCCATGCGCTACGAGGGAGGCGCACGGGCGGGCCGGTCCTGCGAGGTGGGTCATGCAGGCGGTCGGACGTGCCAGGTTTCGTTTGCCGGGTCGTCCAACCAGGCGCGTTGTCCGTGCGCCGTGGCCGTGAGTCCGAACCGGGTCAGTTCGGGAGACCCCTGGTCCTTCCACCAGCGGTAGGCGTCGGTCACCTCGTCCCACAGACACCGGGGGCCTGACTGCCAGACGGACGCATGCCGCTCCCCGTCCTGGAACATCACGCACGCCCAGGACTGGTCTGCCAGGCCGTAGAACCACACCGGTCGCTGTCCATCACGCTTGTCCGCCACGGATTGGCGACACTGGGGCACCCGGAGGCCGAGCACGAACGGCAGGTCTGAGAACCGGCCGGTGACGAACTCCCCCTCCGTGATGTCCGTGGTGGTCTGCTCCGCGTCCTCCAAGGGGCCCGCCGACAGGTAGTCGGCATGGTGGACCGTGGGGCCCCGCTGCGCGCGGAGTTTCATGAACTCCACGGAGCGGGTGAAGGGGCCCACGGCCTCATCCCCGGTGACCTCCAGCCGGACCATGGCGTCCGCATTGGTGTACAGCGTCCCCCACGGCGCGAGGATCGCCCCGCCGGGCCGGGTCTGTTCGATCCACACCGGGGGCACGCTGCGGACGCCGACCGTTGCCAGGATGCGGTCATAGGGAGCCGCGTCCCGGTGGCCCTTGAACCCGTCGCCCACGACCACGTGGGGGTACAGGCCGTGTCGGCACAGCCGCTCACGGGCCACCCCGGACACGGACGCGTCCACCTCGATAGTGGTCACGTTCTCGCCGCCCAGGCGGTGGGCCAATGCGCCGGCCGTTTCGCCCGTGCCCGTGCCCACGTCCAGGACGCGCATGCCCTCCTCCACCTCCAGGTCCTGGAGCAGGGAGTAAACGACGGACGGCATGGACGATGAGCTGGTGGACAGTTTCCCCGGACCAGGGCCCAGGTGGGCCCCGTCGTCCCACTGGGTCACGATGGGGACGTTGCTGTCCGCAGCGTCGTACCAGGCGTCCGGGTCCTCCCGCCGGTCGGCGGGGACACTCGCGCGAGCCTTCATGTCGTAGGGCCACATAAGGTCCGGGAGGAACAGGGCCCGGTCCACGGCCGCGAACGTCGGCTTCCAGTCCGAGGACAGTGCCCCGGAATCCATGAGGACCCGCCCCAGTTCCTTGCGGCTGGGGCGGTCCGTACGTAGAGCGTCGGTTGTCACTTGCGGTGCTTCCCGTCGCCCTCCGGGCTGGAACCGTCGGGGCTCGGCGGGTCCTGCGGAGGCTGCCAGGGCTGGCCGGGTGCCTTGTCGTCGTCGCCGCCGTCGGCGCGCAAGTCGATGCGTACCCTCATCGTCGTCTCACCGCTCCTGTTTGGTAGGTCGTGCGTGAATGATCCGCCCTGGAAATGCCCCAGCACCCCCAGGGCGGGCCGCTTACGGTCCGGACGACGCGATGGCCACGCCGATGACCGGCCCGCACGATCCCGCCACCATGATGATGAACAGGACACCCGCGTACCGGCCTAACGCCCGGATCATTTCCCCCACCGATCGCCGGAGTTCTTGACCGCGAGACGTGCGCTCAGTTCCTCCCGCGCGGTCACGGGACGCACGTTCACGGCGTCCCACTCCCGGCCTCCCTCCAGCGGGCGGAGCATGTACCGCCCGGCCCACTCGCCCATCAGGACGCCCACCTTCTTGGCGGACAGTCATAGGCGAGCCGACCCACTTCCGGCACATCGCTACCGGCCGTCGCTTCCTGGGCTCTCTCGGTAGTTGCCATGACCAGCACGTTAGAGACGGAAGAGGAGCCACCCCAAGGGAGTTCCACGGAGTTCCACGCAGATCACTCCAGGGCGTTGATGGCTGCTGTGATCAGGGCCCGCGCTTCGGCTCCGTAGACCGCCAGACGGGAGAACTCCCCGAACGCCTTCAGGTACTGCCTCACCTCGGTGGGTGCGGTCACGTTCACTCGTGCAGTCAACAACTCCGCTTCCGCCTGTTCGTCGTCGTAGACGGTGAACGTCTCGATCATCCACATGCGACGTTCGGCGGAGAACGGGATCACGCCCAGGGACACAGACGGGAACGCCATGGCGGACAGCAGATAACCCAACTGACCTGCCATCGTCTCCGCGTCGCCTACGCGGTGCCGTAGGACCGACTCCTCCAGGAGCAAGGCGAACCGGTGGTCTCCCTCGCGGACAACCCGCGCCGACCGTGCCAACCGGGCCTCCACGGCCTCCGCCACATCGTCCGGCGTCTCATGGAACTGGCTGATGGACCGTAGTAGCGCCGTGGCGTACTCGTGCGTCTGAAGGACGCCAGGGACGACGTTGGCGCAGTAGGTCCGGAACACCCGGGTGCGTTCGTAGAGGGAGACATAGGACTCCTGGAGCCTGCGCAGACCGGTGCGCTGGACCCGCCGCCACTCCACATACATGTTGTCGGCGGACCGGGCCGCCGCAATCAGGTCGGCGGCCTGGTCCTCCGCCTGGCATGCGGCGCACCATCGGCGTATGTCGTCGTCCGATGGTGGGGTTACGGCGTTCTCCAACCGGGAGACCTTGGACTTGTACCAACCGGCCCTCTCGGCCAGGACACGGCCGGACAGGCCCGCGTCCCTCCGGATCTCCCGGAGCCGGTCGGCAACCGCCTTACGGGCTGCCTGGACGCTTGATGACGGGGACGCGGGCATGTACTGATCGGTCTATCGGATCTTGTAGTCCTCGTGCGGTGTCGCACGCTCCCACACAGCATCGAACGCGGAGGTGCACAGCTTCGCCACTTCAGGACGCTCGTCCAACTCCGGCCCAGCCGAACCGCCTTCACCGGTGAAGTGGTTCCACATGACCAAGCGGCCGTCAAAGAGCCAGAAGTCATTCCCCGGGAGTGCGATGTCCGACGCCTGGCGACGCGGGAGCCACCGGACCAGCTCCCCGGCCGCCACGTTCTGGTACGTACAGGCGTTCTCATATCGGATGTACTCGCTCACCGGCTCGGACACGATGCGTGCCCGGCGGAACACCACGCCCCGGGCCGTCGCCTCGCGGACCCAGGTATGGAAATCGTTCCACCAGGTGGCCGGGTCCGGGTCGGGCCGCCAGCCGGACCGCCACCTCTCGAATTCGGCCGCCTCCTCCCCGATCCCGTAGGAGTCGCGCATCTCCAGATGGACGGCTGAGTGGTGTGTGTTGGCGAGTAGATCAGTGAACGCCAAGTCGGTCTGCGACATCACATGCCTCCCTGAGTGCGGGCACCATGCGGATGGGCAGCCGTACCACTGCCTCCGTCGCCGGGATCGGGCCCGTCTCCCGGCACTGGGCCAAGAGCTGTTCCCCGGCCTTCCAGCCCTGAATGACGATCTCTTCCGCTTCGTCGTCCACCCAGGCCGTGGGGCACTGCGTCCCGTTGGTGTTCGGGTCTTTCGCGATGAACCGTAGCGCCATGGCTTCTCTACCCTCCTGTGGGTTCTATGACGTTCCACGACCATCACCCGGCCGACGGAGGCCGTCAAGGGCGTCTGGAGCCACGAAGTTGGCGAGCGTGGTCACTCGGGGCTGACGGCCGCCTGAGCGCTCCGTAACCGGCTTCGGCACACCAAAGGGCCCCGACCAGTTCCACGCGGGGAAGGTTCGGGGCCCTTGGGGTGCGCAGCGAAAGCCCTGTTACGGCCCACTCCGGCGTACGACCCGAGACGGCATCCGCCCAGGCCAGGGGGGCGCGTGTGGCGTCGGTTCGGGTCTCTCACAGACCTTGGAACCCGTACAGAGACAGAGTCGCTATCACGTTTCGATGTCCGTGGAGGCCGTCAGGGGTCATACCCCACCCCCTGGGCTTCCCGGCCCGGCGGGTGACGCCGGGAACCCAGACTTCAGGCGGCCCGGCCGGTCGTCTCTCGGCCGCATGTAGCGAAACTCCCGCATGCGGAGGCGCACCAGAGCGCGGACCAGGAGCGTGACCCGTACGGTGCGTCAGCGTACGGGCACAATCGGTGGACGGTACGGGGACCTTGCCGTCACGCTGGGTGAGTCGATCGCAGGGAGTAGCGCGCGTACGTACCTGGAGGTGGCCGCGTATGACGAACGGTGTCGGTGAGAGTGACGGCGACGACTGCCTGACGGGCTGTGAGGTGGAGCGGGAGCCTGATCCCTCCGACAGTCTGCGGACCTTCGGCGCCGTCGTCCAGGCCCTGCGCGAGCACGCCGGGTACAGCAGGGCCGAGTTCGGTGACCTGGTTCGGTTCTCCAAACACACCGTGGGGTCGGTGGAGTTGGGGAGGCGGATGCCGGACGAGGCGTTCGTGGAGCGGGCGGAGGAGGCGACGGGGAACACGGGGGCGTTACGGAAGGCGGCGCGGTATCTGACGCGGGGGGAGGCGGGGCTGGCGGCCTGGTTTCGGCGGTGGGCTCGGTTGGAGAGGGTGGCGGTCAGTCTGTGTACGTATGAGTGCAGGCTGGTGCCGGGGTTGTTGCAGTCGGAGGGGTATGCGCGGGCGCTGTTCGAGAACCGGATTCCGTTGCTTACGGATGAGGAGTTGGAGGCGCAGGTTGCTGCGCGGTTGGAGCGGCAGCGGATGCTGGACGAGTGGCCGACGGTGCCGTTCAGCTTCATCATCGAGGAGTCTGTGTTCCGGCGCAGGCTGGGCGGTGTCGAGGTGCTGCGGGACCAGCTGAACCTTGTGCTGGAGCGCACAGCGCTTCGCAACGTGACGCTCCAAGTCATGCCTACGGACGCCGAGTTCCATGCGTGCATGGATGGTCCTCTACGACTCCTGGAGACCCCGCAGGGGCGGCGGCTCGCGTACTCCGAAGGCCAGGAAAACGGCCGGTTGATCTCTGACCCAAAAGAGGTGAGCCTCCTCTGCCAGCGCTATGACACACTGCGCTCGCAGGCCCTGAACCCCAAAGACTCACGGAGCCTGCTGGAGCGACTGCGAGGAGAGCTATGAGCACGACGGAACTCGCCTGGTTCAAGTCCAGCTACAGCGGCAGCTCGGGCGACGACTGCGTTGAGGTCGCCGTCACCGAACAGGCCATATGCGTCCGGGACTCCAAGGATGTGACGCGTCCTCACTTCGCAGTCGGGTGTGAGGAGTGGTCGCGGTTCGTGGGGTTCGCGGCGGGGTCCTGAGCCGCGTCGTCCCGGCGGTCGCGTGGTCACGTTCACCGCCGGGACACCTCACTGTCAGTGGAGGTCGGGTCCGCCCGCCTCGGCTATCTCGTCGAGCAGACTGATCTCCTCGTCGGCGTCGTCCGGGGCCGGTGTCGGGAAACGATCCGGATGCCTCCCCGTCAGCGAGATGCGGGTACTTCTCCAGGAGGAACCGCCGCCGGTACGCATCTCGGCGGTGTCGACGATCCCCTCCAGAGTAATCCAGTTGAGGGTGCCTCCGACGAGGACCCCGACTGCGGGTACCGCCTTGCCGAGCCCCTTCTTGGTGAGGCGAAAGCCGAATGCCTTGGCGAACTGCGCGGAGACCTTGGCGACAACCGCGTCGTTCAGGACCTCCCACGTCTTGCCGCGGAAGAGTGCTTGGGTGAGCCGCGAGATGTCGGCCATCGCGGCGTTCTTGGCGGTAGCCGAACTTGCCGTCCCGGCGTTGACGACAGACATCACGAAGAGCTTCTCGGCAGGCTCCTCGGGGTCGTAGCCGTAGAACAGCGAGACCTGGCCGACGGCGCGGGACGCGAGTCCGAGGACGACTGCGGTATCGGCAGTAAAAGCGCCGACGATCGCACCCCCCGAAGGCGCTGCCGCGGCGCCGGCGGAGGCGGCGATGACGAGCTGTCCTCCGGAGATCACCAGCCCCGCACCCGCTCCCGAGAGCGCCGCGACGGCCGGGTAGTACCGGCTCGCCGCCCGTCCACGGACCGCGTCGACCTGCTCGAGGTCGAGGCGGCGCAGGTCGGGCAGCGACGCGACGTCGCGCCCGCGCTTCTTGTGGAGCGCCACCACGCGTTTGGAGGAGAGGCCCGCTCGCGACGCCCGCCCCACCGTCTGCCGTATGGACTGAACGGCAGTGCCGCTCCAGCCCGGCAGGGCGTCGGCGGCTCCGCGCGCCCCAGCGCCGACCGTTTGAGCGCCCTTGGCGACGAATTCCTGTCCACGCGAAAGCGCCGACTTCGCCCGTGGGTGGTTCTCCAGTTGCTTCGCGGCACGTTTGCCGAGTTCCGCGACGCCGTTGGCCACTTGCTCGCCGGCGTTTCTCATCGCTCGTGACAGTGGGCGGCCCTTGAACTGCTAGACGGCCTGCCATGCCGCGAGCTCGTAGTCCGAGGGCAGCTGATCGGGCTGCTGCGGGTACTGCGGGTTACTCATGGTCCGTGGCGCTCCTGTCTCTGGGGCGAGTTGTCAGGCGGGGTGGCGGGGGCCGTGGCCGGGGGGTGGAGTGAGGGTGGAGGTGTAGTTCTCGCCGTCCACGAGGGGGTTGTCCAGGCTGAGGCCGGCGGTGGCCATGCGGTCGTACTCGGCGAGGGCTGGCCGCGTCCGCGTCCAGCAGCAGTGTCGGCAGGCCGAGGACGACGGCGTAGTACAGGGAGATAAACCAGGCCGAGGTGGTCTAGCAGCCGGTGGGAGTCGGTGGAGGCCCAGTCGGCCGAACGGGCGAGAGGTCTGTTGTTGTGGTTCTGCCAGGTCGTTGTGGTGTGGCACGTGGGGTCGTCTCGCAAGGACGTGGACGCCACCCAGGCCCGCTAAAACCACGGGTGGTGTCCGGAACCGACCTCCAAACGGTGCCAGCGAAGCCTCCAGGATTTCCGGTCCTGGAGGCATTCGTATGTCTGGCTCCGCTCTGGAGGCAGGCGTCCCCATCGCAGCTCGACCGGGGTCGGAGCGGAGAGCCGTAGAGATCGACACTACCGATCGACGCACTGCCAACTCAGGTTTCTGGGAGGCAAGTTGCAGAGGGATAGCCTCTGACTGCCTCCGAGCGGCCCGGGTCGAACCGGGGCGAATCAGAGCGTTTTCCTCTGACTGCCTCCGATCGCCTCTGCAGCCCGTCCTAGCAGGTCACAGCCGTTTCGGCCTTCATAAGCCCCGGTCAGAGGGGTGCGCCGAAATTACCGCTGTTACGAGGACGATCACTTCATCGCGGGCGCGATGGCCATGCCCTGGATCTACGCCGGCCGCCGCTGGGTCGCCACCCGCGATCTCCAGCTGCTGCGCTACCCGGAGAAGTCGGCGGTCGCCCAGCCGGTGACCGCGGGCTGCTATCTCTCCGTCTACCGGCCTCACCGAGGGCCGCCACGCGGAACACCTGCGGTGGACGGTCGGGATCAACCAGCGGCTGAACCGGGACGGGCGGGTCCACCAGGGCCGTACCCATGTCTTCACGGCCTTCCAGGATCATGCGGCGACCGTCTACCGGGACGGGGCGGCCGGTCCGCGCGACCATCACGCCCTCGACCATCCGTACGCCGGGCTGGTCGTCGAGGTCATCGACAGCGAGAGCCCCGAGCGGCGGGAGGAACTGCTCGCCTGGCTGCGCTCCCGCCATCTGCCGGGACGCCTGGCGGGCTCACCCGCCGCGATGGTCACCGTCTTCCGGCCGACACCGCTTGCGGCGGACCGGATGGCGTACGTCAAGCAGGTCGAGGGGGTCGGCACCCGGCTGACCCTGCTCTGGTTCCTGGAGCGGGATCCCCGGGAATGCTGGGAGGGATATTTCACCGGTCTCGACACCGATGTCATAAGCGCTGGACCAGGCCATGTCGAATTCGTCGCGCCGTTCATTCCGACGATTCCCGGTACGGACCACTACGTCGACCGACTTCGCTGAAGCTGAAATGCAGCGAGCCCTCTCGGCAGGGACGGCGGCCGGTCGGGAGGGCTCGGTGGCATTGCTGCGGCTTCACGCCGCCGACCGCGCTACCGCGGTCCGGCGCTACGAAGATCAGTCGAGGTCGTAGGCGCCACGGCTGACGTCGGACACAAAGGCCGACCACGACGCGGGGGCGAAGCCGAGGGTCGGTCCGTGCGGGTCCTTGGAGTCGCGCACGGCGATCTCGCCGGCGACCGGGGAGGAGATTTCCACGCACGCGCCGTTGCCGGCCGAGTACGAGGATTTCACCCACATACTCGTCTTTCCCTGCTGAATGGACACGGTTGCTCCGATGCGTTTTGTTGACGAGGTGCACTCCTGTTTGGAGGCGAGACCGACGTTACTCGGCAACATCGTCCGGAAAGTGGGCCATTCACTCGACCGGATGGCAAATTCCCCTGGCCCCTTCCGCGGGGCGGTGCGGAGGTGTAGCCTCCGCCCCTTCGGTATACCTGAGGCAGAGGCAGAGGCAGAGGCAGAGGCAGAGGCCGCGCCGTCAGCCCTCCTCGTGCCGGCGCGCGTGGTCCTGGGCCACCTCGCTGATGAACTGGCGGCTCTGGTCCACGTTCAGCGCCTGGGCCCGCAGATGCTCGTACATCATGCTGTAGCTCTGCACATCGGTGAGCTTCTCCAGATAGAGGTCGCTGGTCACGCCCTCCAGGTAGACGACGCTCGTGTCCGACTCGTCCGAGAACTCGAGGATGGTGAACTGCCCGCTCATGCCCGGATGCGAGCCCATCCCGAACGGCAGCGCCTGCACGGTCACATGCGGCTCATGGCTCATGCGGACCAGATACTCCAGCTGATCGCTCATGATCTTCGGATTGCCCACCATGCGCCGCATCGCCGCCTCGTCCACGACGGCCCACAGCCGCAGCGGGCTCAGTGGATCGGTGATGCGCTCCTGCCGCCTGAGCCGGACCTGCACCCGCTGGGCGATCTGCTCCTGTGGAGCCTCCGGCAGGGCGCCGCTGATGACCGCCTCCGCGTACTCCGGGGTCTGCAAGAGGCCCGGGAGCACCTGGGGTTCGTAGACCCGCAGGGACGCCGCGTCCGTCTCGAAGCCGATGTACACGCTGTACGGGACGTCCCCGAAGGCGTTCCACCAGCCCTGCTGGCGCGACTCCTTGGCCATTTGCATCAGGGAATCGACCAGCGCCTTGTCCTCGACCTTGTAGGCGCGGCACAGATCGCGCACATCGCGCTGGCTGATGCTGCGACGCCCGTTCTCCAGTCGGCTGATCTTCGACTGGGAGACCATCAGCTCCTCCGCCACCTCCTCCGCCGTCATGCCCTTCTCCTGGCGGAGCCTGCGCAGTTCCTGGCCCAACCGGCGTCGCCGGACAGTGGGGCCGACGTTCGATGTCACGGGACGTGCACCTCCGGCTTCATACTGCTGATTTCTGCTGTTCAGCAGCCTGCCACTACCGGACGGGGCCGCGCTGGGAAATGGCCCCACAGAGGCGCACTAACGCGCGCGCGGGGTGGTGGGGCGGCCGGTCGTCCGGGTCGGCCGTCCCACCACCCCGCGCTTCAGCGGCTCCCGAACCGGATCGGTGGGGACTGCGGTGCGGTCGGGTGGAGCGGTGTGGTGCACGGTGTTGGTGCTGATACCGCTCGATGCTGCGTGAATCCTGCTCGGTCGTGCTCTGCGCCCGGACGGTGCCGGAAGGGCGCCCGCCGCCCTGCTGACGGGCTGGTGGTGCGTCGGTGCCCCGAGGGGCCCCGAAAGGCTTCAGCGCGCTCCGACGCGGTCCATGCTCCCGCGGCGGGACGGCTGGGCCGGAACCCCGACCGCGGGCTCCGCTGTGGCCCGTGCTCCCGGTTGTCGGCCCGCGGCCGGTGCGCGCCGTGGCTGCGCCGCGACACCGTTCTGCACGTCCATCACGGCGTGCGCCACAAGACCGCCCATCGGGTCATGCCGAATCAGATCCCGGAGCCTGGAGCGCGAGGAGCGCCCCTCGTTCCCGGGATACAGGTGCTTGCCGAGCCCGACCGCATGGGCCAGGGCGGCGAGCGCGGCGGTCCGCGGGTCCGGCGGTACGCCGGTACGGATCGCACTGTCCAGCCGGTTCTTGATCTCCCGGCTGATCGCCGTGTCCGTCGCCTGGTAGCGAGTCGTCGGCAGTACCCCGCACATATGGCCCGCCACGGCATGCACCATGCCGCACCGCTCCAGGTGCGTGAGATACGTCTGGCGCAGCCCCAGTCGGGGCCCGCCGATCCAGTGGACCGCGCGAACCGGACTGCCGCGACGGCGCAGCAGTTCCAGCGCGGAGTCCAAAGTCGGATCTCCGGTCGGCCGTGGCAGCACCACGGCGATACGATCCCCGTCAGGGGCTATCCGTCCGGCCAGAGCCAGCTCTACTAGCTGTGCCCCGGCAAGACCGAGGTCGAGCGACTGCGGCTGCGCCGTGGTACCCGTGGTCGGGTCCAAAGCGAGCAGCAGAAGCTCCTCCGGAATTGTTCTGCGGCTCCTGCCCATCCATGCCTCCCCGCGTGGATGAATGACAGGGTGACCCCTCTCACATTGGTCTGTCGAGAGTGCCTGGTGGATTTGAGTGGGAACCGGTAGGTATGTCGTTCTCGTCTAGCAGGTGGGCGAGTACCTGAAAGCACTCTCCGGCGGTGGTGTTGCGCGGCTGCGTGCCGGACAGACAGGACACTGGTAGAGGTTGGGCTGCGGGACGTGACGACACAAGGCGTGGGGCGTCCCGCGACACATTTCGAGGAGGCATCGGTGGCGGGCGAGTCCCCCGGCAGGTCGGATCAGCAGAAGTCGTCGGGGGAGACGGCTCGGGGAGACCGCGATCCGCGGCTCGCGGTCTCCCGCGAAGGGGAGGCGGCCGGGGGCGCGTCGGCGGTCGCCGTCGCGCCCAAGGGCCCGGAGGCCGAGCCCGAGCCGGCTTCCGACGAGCCGAGCGCGGGGCCGGAAGCGGAGACCGAAGTGGAGCCGGAGGCCCCGGCCGCCGCGGGCGGTGACGAGGCGTCCGGTGTTCGCGATGGCGAACGTGGCGGCGATTCCCGGGCGTCGGAGGCAGCAGAGAAGGCGGACGCGAAGGCCGAACCGGAGGCCGGGTCGGAGCCGACGGAGAGCGCCTCGGGCCTGCCGGCCCGCCCCATGGCGAACGGCGGCGAGAACGAGAGCGAGACGTCGGAGAGCGAGGCCGACTCGGCGGAGAAGGCCGAGAAGTCCAGCGCGTCGGATGAGTCGGATGAAGGGGACGTACCCGAGGGGCGCGATGCCCGGCTGCGCGAGGCGGTGGCGGCATGGGTCGCCACGGCGGACGAGGACGACGAGGCGGGTACGGACGCCGGCGCCGGTGCCGATGAGGCAGTCGCGGGCAAGGACAAGAAGGACAAGGACGACGACAAACCGTCGATCGATCAGCGGACCGCGGTGTTCCGTACGGTGAAGCCGAGGCCCGCCGCCGACGACGAGCCCAAGAACGGCGAGCCCAAGAAGGGCGACGCGTCCGACGCGGACGGCAGCGCGGACGACGACGCCCCCGCGCGGCCGGTCGACCGGCCCACGGCCGCCTTCGGTGTGCTGCGGGAAAAGGATTCGGCCGGGAAGGGCTCCGCCAGGGGCGACGACGCGGACAAGCCCGCCGCGGACAAGAAGAGCGAGTCCGAGACGTCCGAGACGTCCGAGACGAAGGACGAGGGCGGCACAAAGAGCGAGGCGGGCGAGAAGGGCGTCGATCAGCCGACCACCGCCATCAAGGCGATCGGCGCGCCCGGGAAGAAGACGTCCGAGAAGAAGGCGTCCGGCAAGACGGCGTCCGGCGAGGCGGCGTCCGGCAAGGCGACGTCCAACGAGAAGACGTCCGGCAAGAAGCCCATCGGCGAGTCGGACAACGAGCGGACCAGCAAGTTCGTACCGCTTCGGTCTGCCGACGCCCCGGCCCCGACGAAGCCGTCGGCCCCGCCCGCGAAGCCGTCGGCCCCGGCCCCGACGAAGCCGTCGGCCCCGCCCGCGAAGCCATCGGCCCCGCCCGCGAAGCCGTCGGCGCTGCCCGAGACCGAGCGCACCAAGCAGCAGCCGCTGCCGCCCGCGACGCCCGACGGGAAGCAGCCCGCGCCGCTCGATCTGCTGGCGCAGCTGACGAACACCCCGCCCAAGCCCGAGACGCCGATGCGTACGGCGGTGCGGCGGGTCAAGATCTGGACGCCGCTGGCCCTGCTGCTCGTCGTCGTCCTGGGCGTCATCCAGGCGGTGCGGCCGCTGCCGGACCCGTCCTTGAAGCTCAGCAGCGACGACACCTATTCCTTCAGCGGTGGCAAGCTCTCCATGCCCTGGCCCGGCCAGGGCCAGTCCGCGGCCGAGGTCGAGGGCGTGGGCAGCCTGGGCATCTCTGGGGACCAGAAGCCCGTGCCGATCGCCAGTGTCACCAAGGTCATGACGGCGTATGTGGTGCTCAGGGGCCATCCGCTGAATGCCGACCAGAAGGGTCCGTCGATAAGGATCGACGCTCAGGCGGGCAAGGAGGCCGGGTCCCAGGACGAGTCGCGGGTGCCGGTCAAGGAGGGGCAGACCTTCACCGAGCGCCAGATGCTCGAGCTGCTGCTCATCCCCTCCGGGAACAACATCGCCCGGCAGCTGGCCCGCTGGGACGCGGGGTCGCTGGACACGTTCGTGAAGAAGATGAACGACGCGGCCAAGGACCTGGGGATGACGAACACCACCTACACCGACCCCAGCGGTCTGAAGGAAACCACCAAGTCCACCGCGCGGGACCAGCTGAAGCTGGCCAAGGCGGCGATGCAGTCCGAGGCGTTCCGGGCCGTCGTGGCGACGCCCAACATACAGATCCCCGGCCTCAAGGACAGGATCTACAACAACAACAATCTGCTGGTGAAGCCCGGTGTGGTCGGCATCAAGACCGGTTCGTCGACCCCGGCCGGCGGTGCGCTGATGTGGGGTGCGGAGCGGACGATCGACGGCAAGAAGCAGCGGATCCTCGGCGTCGTCCTCGAACAGCGCGCGACCACCACGCTGGACGCCAGCCTGCAGCTCGCGCAGACGAACAGCTACAAGCTGATCACCACCGTGCAGGATGCCCTCACCTCGGCCACCGTCATCAAGAAGGGCGATGTCGTGGGCCAGGTCGACGACGGTCTCGGCGGTACGACGCCGGTCGTGGCCACCAAGCACCTCACGGCGGTCGGCTGGGCCGGTCTGACCGTCGACATCAAGATCACCGACGGCGGTAAGACCGTTCCGCATGCGGCCAAGGCGGGCACGGTCGTCGGCGAACTGACCGTGGGCACCGGCCCGGGGCAGCTCAAGGCGCCGGTGGCCCTGCAGAGCGACCTGTCCGAGCCGTCGTTCGGCTCAAAGCTGACCCGTATCGGCTGACCCCACGGGGCATCAGGGGTACGGGTTGTGACGACCGGCCCCGGCGCGCCACCCGCGCCGGGGCCCGGGGCAGTTGGAGGGCCCGTGCGTGCTAGCGTCGCGTCCGTCCCCGGCCTCGACCCGCCGCGGCGAGCCGGGGGAAACCGGGACGGGGTTGCGGGAAGATGGGGGCAGATCTCGGGGGAAGACGGGGAGAGCCGCAGTGACCACCGTGGATCCGACACGGGCTGACAAAGGCGGAAGCTCGGAGGAGAGCACCGCCGCGCGAATACACCTACCCGCGCAGCGCTGGCCTGCCGAGCCGACCGGCCCGGCGGAGGCGGAGCGCGGTGGTGAGCAGGGTGTACGGAGCGGGCTGCTCCGGCGCGGCTGGCAGACCCTGCGTCATCCCGTCCCCGCCGCCCTGGCCGCCGCCGCGCTGCTGCATCTGCTGTGGGTGGCGCTGCTCGCGAACAGCGGTGGTGACCTCGCCGCGCAGGACGCGTGGGCGGAGTTCGCGCTCCAGCACCCGGACTCGGCGTACAACCTGGCCTGGTACGGGGGGATGCACCCGGTCTCCTACAGCGTCATCTCGCCGTATCTGATGGCGGTCCTCGGCGTCCGCTCGACGATGATGATCGCCGGGACGCTGACCGCCGGGCTGCTGGCGCTGCTGCTGGTCCGCAGCCGCGCCGTCGCCCGGCCGCTGTGGCCCGCCCTGTACGGCGCGTTCGCGCTCACCTGCAACGCGATCTCGGGGCGGGTGACCTTCGGGCTCGGCGCGATGTTCGGGCTCGGGGCCGTGGCCGTGATCTTCGCGTGGCCCGCGAAGTGGCGGTCCCGGCGCTGGCATCACCGGTTCGGGCGGTTTCTGCTGGCTGCCGTGCTGGCCGCGCTCTCGACCATGTCCAGCCCGGTGGCGGGCCTGTTCGTGGGGATAGTGGCCGCCGCCCTGTGGCTGACCAGGCGGCGCCCCGCCGCGTACGCGCTCGGCATCACACCGGTCGTGGTGGTGGGCCTGTCCGCATGGCTGTTCCCGTTCTCCGGTGAGCAGCCGATGTCCATCGGGTCGGTGATCCTCCCGTTCGTCACCGGCGCCGCGATCTGTCTGTTCGCCCCGCCCGAGTGGCCGACGGTGCGGGTCGGCGCGGGGCTCTACTGCCTCGGTGTGGTGCTCGCCTGGCTGATCCCCTCTCAGGTCGGCACCAACATCTCCCGCCTCGGCATGATCTTCGGCGGGGTGGTGCTGATCGCCGTGGTGCCCGCCGTCCGCAGACCGCCGCGCGCCGAGCTGCGCACCACGAGCGCGGGCCGCCGCTGGACCGGGCTGGTGCTGGCCCTGACGACCGTCACGGCCTGGCAGGGGGTCAAGACCGCCGACGATGTCATCCACACCACCCCTTCCGCGTCCTGGGCCCGTGAACTGGCCCCGCTGATCGACACCCTGAAGCGGGAGAAGGCGGACCGGGGCCGGATCGAGGTGGTCCCGGTGCGCAGCCACCGCGAGTCCTCCGCGCTCGCCCCGTACGTCAATCTGGCGCGCGGCTGGAACCGGCAGCGGGACCTGGACCGCAACCCGATCTTCTACGGCGAGAACACCCTCACCCCGGCCGGCTACCACGAATGGCTCAAGCGCTGGGCGGTGCACTATGTGGTGCTGCCCGCCGACGACCCGGACACCGCCGCGGAGCAGGAGGCCGACCTGCTGTCCACCAGGCTGCCCTATCTGCGGCAGGTGTGGTCGGACGCCAACTGGAAGCTGTACGAGGTCAAGGACCCGACGCAGATCGCCGACCCGCCGGCCACGGTGGAGCGCGCGGGCGCCGATGAGCTGGTGCTGAAGGTGCGCTCCGAGGGCCCGGTGCTCATCCGCATCCCGTACTCGCCGTGGCTCGGCCTGGTGGACGCCGACGGGCACAGCGTCAGGGCGCCGAAGGTGAACGGGGGCGAGGCGCTGCCGGTCAACCGCGAGGGCTGCCTCACCAAGCAGATCGAGGGCGGTGAGGAGGGCCAGCCGGAGGACGAGTGGACCGTGCTGCACGCCCCGCGCGCCGGCACCTACCGGATAGCGGGCAAGTACCAGCTGCCGCGCGGCACGCCCTGCCCGGACGAGATGGCTCCGCAGGCTGGGGGCACCTCCCAGCGGTAGCCGGCAAGTGAGCCGAAGGGGCGCGCCGCTGTCGAAAGGGAGAGCGCGCGCAGGCCGCGAGGGCTGCGGTCGATATGCGGCTACCGCCGCGCGAGTGGCCGAGCACGGTCGACCGTCGACCGGGGGTCCCCCCGGCCGAAGGCTGGGGGAGGCTGGAGCGCCCCGGAGGCGAACCGAGCCGCGAAAAGGGGCCGCTGATCAGCCGCAGACCGTCGACAGCCATGCCTGGCCCGGCCCCTGGCGGATGCTCGTACGGACCTTGTCCAGGCTGGTCAGCAGCCGGTCCGGTTTCTTGCCGACATCGCTGAGGTAGGCCAGCGCGGCGCGCTGGAAGGCGAGCCGCATCCGGGTGGGCATGGCGTCGGAGGCGTCCAGGCACAGTGAACCGGAGTCCTTGAGGGTCCGCGCGATCCGCCGGGCGACCCCGTCGTCGGGCTGGACGCCGACCGGGACCTCGTTGTTCGCGAAGAACGGGCGGGTGCCGTTGCCGGTGGGTTTGGCGGCCCACGCCGTCTGGGCCTTCGCCGAGGCGAGGAAGTCCATGAGCTGTTCCGACTGCGGGGTTTTGCGGAACATCGCCGCGAAGTCCCCGGACACCTCCCGGGCGGTGGAGCGACGGTCCGCCTGCGGGAACAGCCCGGCGGAGAACACGAAGGAGGCGCGGGGGCGGTGGGAGGCGTCATAGGCGCCGCGGATGAACGATCCCTGGTGCTCCAGCGCGCACGGGGGGTTGGGGGCGAACAGCTTCTTTCCGGCGTCACGGAAGTCGGTGAGCAGCGCGGTCCGCGCGGTGCTGGTGAACAGGGAACCCCAGGTCTCCCACGCACGCTTGACCCGGGGGTCCGTCCACGGCAGACCGCCCGTCGCCCACGCCTGATAGACGGCCTTGCCCTGCTGCTGGAGCAGGATGTCCTCGATCCAGTCGGTGCCCGGCCAGCCGGAGGTCGCGTCGCCGCCCATACCGGCGCACCACTGGCCGCCCCGGGTGGCGAGGGCGGGCAACTCGCGTTCCTGGTGGCGGTCCTTGTCGTACCAGACGATGCTCTTCAGATCGGCCTTGATCGCGATGCCGTAGACCGCCCCGTCCCCGCGCGGTGCCGGCTTCCACAGCGGGCCGTAGGCGTCGAGCCGGCCCGGCGAGAGCACCGTGTCGAGCTGGGTCAGCATGTCCGCGTAGGCGGCGAGATCGCCGGGGCTGGGCAGCACGGCGATGTCCGGTGGGGTGCCCGCCTTGACCTCCGAGGACAGGACCTCGCGCAGCGCGGTGGTGCCCTGGTAGTCGACGCGGATCCCGTACCTGGCGGTGAATCGGTCGAGCAGGGCGTGGAAGGCCGCGGCCTCCTGGCCGGTCCAGGAGGCCAGTACGGTGACGCTCGCGTTCGACTGACGGCCGCGCATGTCGCCCGCGCCGACGGCGCTCAGCACCACCAGCCACAGCCCGAGGACGGCGGCGGTCACATTCCGGGAGCGGTGGGCGGCGCTCATCGGGACTGGAACCGGTACTCGTCGATGCGCGGCTGGAGCCCGATGAGGATCAGGGCCGCGAGCACCGCGCCGCCCAGGGGTATATAGCCGACGGCGTCGGCCCGCCAGCGTGTGTCCCGCATGACATGCGCCACCTTCTTGGCGGTCGGGCCGCCGTTCCTGCCGATGCCGGTCTGGTGCAGGCTGTGCCGCGCCGAGACCAGCCGGTCCTGTGTCTGATTCGTGAAGACGGCCAGCGGCACCACCGAGATCAGCAGCGCGGTGGCCGCGACCAGCCAGGGGTTGACCAGCCGGCGGAAGCGGTGCCGCAGGAACCGCTGGGTACGCACGAGCAGCACCGCCAGCGTGCCGAACAGCACCGGCACCAGCACCCACCAGGCGCACCCCAGCAGCCATCCGAAGGAGGTCTGCTGGTCGAGAAGGGCGAACTGGCGGTCCTGGATCTTCTTGAGCCGGGCGAGGATGCCGTCGCCGTGCCGCTTCAGCATGGTCTCGGCGTAGCTCAGATAGGCGTCGCGAAGATCGTTGTTGGTCCGGTTCACATACGCCTGCTCGATGATGTCGCTGTACGAGGAGACCAGCCCGGCGATGGTGAGCAGCGACTGACCGGCCGACGTGCCGCCGGTGGTGCTCTTGACGGCCTGGGCCAGGTTCTGATTGGCCGTCGACAGCGCGTCGCGGTAGTTCTCACCCAGTCCCTCGACGTCCGAGGTGGACCCGCCCAGGCTGAGCTCGGCCGTCCGGTAGGACTGGGAGAGAGCGTCGGTCGCGGCGGCGACCTGCAGTATGGCGGGCGTCGACTCGTCGCTCACCGCACGGGAGTTGCGGCTGACGCCGTAGTACGCGGCGAGCAGCGCGGCCACGGCCACCGCCGCGACCACGAGCAGGGCGATCAGCCGGCGGACGAGAAAGGCGCGGGTGCCGCTCATGCCGCGCCGTCCGTGCCGTTCGTCCTCTCGGCGCGCAGCGGGGTGTCGCACCGCTGGCAGAACGCGGCGGCGGCGGGCGAATGGCGCTCGCAGACCGGGCAGATGCGATCCGGGCCGGGCGGCGCGGCCGTCTCCACGGGCAGGACACCGGTGAAGCGGACGCTCTCCTCCGAGAGGATCATCGCCGAGTTGAGGTCGAGCGGGCGGATCGGCTCGCGGATCCGTACCTCGCCGGTGGCGGCGTCGACGATATGGACCAGCCCGCGCAGCCGGTCCAGTGTCTTCTCGTTGCCCAGCTCATGTGCGAGCCGCACCGCCCGCCCCCACTGGTCGCGGGCCTCCTCCCGGTCGCCCGCCTCGTACGCGTCGCAGCCCGCGGTGATGGCGTGGCCCAGTGCGGAGTTGGCGTCGTAGTGCGCCAGCCGGGGGTCGATACGGGACGACAGCAGCAGATCGTCCGTCCACTGGACGAGCACGGACTGCGGCTCGGGCAGCGGCAGGGTGGCGTCGCCGTCCACCGCCAGGTCCACGGCGGCCAGTTCGACATCCTCGTCCGCCGGGTCGCCGGCCGGATCGGCGAGGACGCACACCTGGTACTCGCGGGTCTCGTCGCCCCACGCCTCGGTCCGGCACTCCCAGGTGCGCTCGTCGGGCCGGGTGCCCTCGTCGGTGAGGTCCACCCGGGTGGGATGGACCTGCTTGACGAAGCCGACCCGGCTGCCCGCCCTGGTCCGGATCCGGATCCGCACCCCGGCCAGCGCCTTGGCCATCGAGGCGCTCACCATCTCCTCGAACTCGGCGGCCAGCGCGGAGTCGTCCAGGACCGCGTCGGCCTTGCCGTGCAGCCGCCGCACGATCCTCTTGAGCTCGGCGGCGTCCCAGCCGTCGCCGATGCCCCGCGCGTCACAGGTGAAGCAGGGGGCGCAGGCGTCCAGCACCTGATCCAGATAGCCGGGGTCGTCGTGCTCGTTCCTGCCGTCGGTGAGCAGCAGGGTGTGCCGGATCGCGGCGGGCTCGCGGAGATGGAGCCGGCGGGCGAGATCGAGCCAGGAGCCGATCGCCGTGCCGCCGACGGCCGGCAGCCGGGCCGCGACCCGGGCGGCGGCGGCCTTGGTGTCGGGTCCGGCGACCGCCATGCCCCCGGTGAACGGATAGACGACCTGGGCCTGTTCGGTGCCCTCGACGATCGCGAAGCGGGTGCCGTCGCGCAGTATGCCGACGGCGGTGGCGGTGGCCCGGCGCGCCGCCGCGATCTTCGTCGGGGGCCAGCTCATCGAACCGGAGCAGTCGATGACGATGACCTCGGACGCGGCGGTACGGGCCGCGGCCGGGCCGAGCCCCCGGGCCTCCACGCTGAGGACGGCATGCATCTCGGTGCGGCCCGCGGCGGCGGGCAGATACTTGTTCTGGTGCGCCCGCAGGGTGATGGCAGCGCCCTCGCCCGTCCCGGCGACGGCGCTCTGTCTCGTACGGTCCGCTCTCATCTGATCCCCCTGTCAGACGCGGGTCATGGGCCTGATGCCATTCGCGCGGTCGACCAGCACACCGAGCGCCTCGGGGCTGTCCGCCTGCCGGGCCAGCCGGCGCAGGGTCCGCTCCAGCCTGGTGCGCGCCGAGAGCTCGTCGTCCGCCTCGCCGAAGAGCGGCCCGGGTTCGCCCTTTACTGCGGCTCGGTTCGCCTCCGGGGCGCTCCAGCCTCCCCCAGTCGTCGGCCGGGGGGACCCCCGGTCGACGGTCGACCGTGCTCGGCCCCTCGCGCGGCGGTAGCCGCATATCGATCGCAGCCCTCGAGGCCCGCGCGCGCTCTCCCTTTCGACAGCGGCGCGCTCCTTCGGCTCGCCCCCGGCTACCGCTGGGAGGTGCCCCCAGGCCCGGGCACCGTCCGCCGGGCCGTCGGACTGCTGCCGCAGCGTCCAGTCGAGCGCGACCTCCAGTACCTCGGCGGTGAGCCGGTCCCGGGCCGGTCCGGACGCCCGCCCGTCGTCCAGATACAGCCGGGGCAGCCGGGTCAGCACCTCCATCAGGTCCTCGGCGCTCGGCAGCGCCTCCGGCCGGCCCAGCCGCCCCGCGAGCACCCGTACGGTGGCGATCCGCGCGGCGTCGTAGTGGCGCGAGACCTTCGGCACGCCGCCGAGTATGTCCGCCGCGCCGCTCCGGTCGCCCGCCGCGAGCCGCAGCCGGGCCAGCCCGAAGGCGGCGCTGCCCTGGGAGCGGTTGCGCTGCCACACCGCGTCGTAGAACCGCTTGGCGGCCTCGTGGTCGCCCAGGTGCTCGGCGCAGTAGCCGAGGGCCAGCTTGGGCGCGTATTCACCGGGCAGCGCGCTGTACACCGCGTCGAACTCGGCCCGCGCCTCGGCCACGGCGCCGTCCGCGAGCCGCAGCAGGGCGCGGTGCCAGGAGAGCCGCCAGTCGTACGGGGCGGCGGACCCGATGAACTCCCGCGCGGTCGCCAGCTCGCGCGCCGCATTGCCCCGTTCGCCCAGCTCCAGATAGGCGCGGCAGGTGCGCAGCCGGATCTCGGCGGAGCGGCGGGGAAAGGCGTTCAACTGCTCGATCAGCCGCCGGGGCCCGCTGTCGCTCGGTACGCCCAGCAGCGCGGCGCCCGGATCCGCCGCGTCCGGGAACGGCACCGGCAGCCCGAGCGGCACCTGCTGGGGCCGGGGCAGACCGGACGCGAGGACCGGCCGCGGATCCCCCGCCAGCCAGCGCTCCAGGCCCGGGATCCGGCCCAGCGCGGAGTCCAGCAGCGCCGCCGTCGGGGCGAAGAGCGTGGACGGCTCCGGCTGCTCCCGGCTCAGCCGCAGCGCGTGGATCTCCCGGAGCACCCCCCACAGCTGCTCGGACATCTCGGCCGCCGACCCGAACCGCCGGGCCGGTTCGCCGGCGGTGGCGCGGGCCAGCACCCGGCGGTACGACTCGGCGCCCAGGCCCGGCGGCCGCTGCGCGTCCTTCGCGGCGTGGTCGGAGAGCTCTTCGAGCGTCCTGCCGACGCCGAACAGGTCATGCCGCTCGGTGAGGGCGGCCGCGCCCCGCGTCAGCACCTCGGGGGAGGCGAACGCCTCGGTGATGACGGGCTGTCCGCCGTCCCACTGCCCGAGCCGGTGCACCGCGCCCAGGTCGATCACCTTGACCCGGTCCTCGTAGTGCATGACGTTGCTCGGCTTGAGATCGCAGTAGAGCAGCTTCTCGCCGTGCAGATAGCGCACCGCGCGCAGCACCAGACAGCCGTACGCCAGGATGTGCTCGTACAGCCGCGGCCCGTCGTACGGGGGCACCGCGTCCGCGATGTGGTCCCTGATCTGGGCGAGCGTCATCCCGCCGACGAACTCCATCACGATGTAGCCGGTCAGCCGGCCGCTGCCCCGGGGGTCCGGCTGGGTCACGTAGTTGATGATGCGGACGATGCCGGGGTGGTCGAGCATCGTGAGATAGCGGCGCTCCTCGACCGCCGCGCGCAGCGCCGCCTCGTCCTCGTTGTTGATCAGGCCCTTGATGGCCACGGGCTGATCGTCCAGCTGGGTGTCCTCGGCGAGATAGACCCAGCCCAGCCCGCCGTACCCCACACAGCCGACCACCCGGTACTGATCGCCGAGCAGATCGCCGGGGCGCAGCCGCGGGGTGAAGTCGAACGGATGGCGGCAGCGGGGGCAGTAGCCCGCCGAGAGCGCGGGCTGACCGGCGTAGGGCGCGCCGACGGTCTCCTCGCACCCCTCCCAGCCGCAGGTCTGCCCGCGCGAGGGCGGATGCGGATCGTCGATGACCAGATCGCGTAAGGACGGCAGTTCGACACGCGGCAGATCCAGCGGATCCTCGCCCGCGGGCCGCACCGTGAACTTCCGCGCCACATCGCGCCGGCGGGCGCGGGCGGTGGTGGCCGTCGACTCGGAGACCAGGCTTCCGGACGGGCCCGGGGCCGCCTGCGGGGCCGTCCGTGGGGCCGCCTGGTCCGGGCCGCCGGGCGGGGGTCTGCGGCCGCACTCCGAACAGAAGCCCCGGGCGTTGACCGGGCCCCGCCCCTCGCCGGGGCACTCCGGGCGCGTGCAGTACGCGGGGCCTGGGCGCTCGCGGCCGGTGGCCTCGCGGCCGGTGGCCTCGCGGTCGGTGGCCTCGCGGCCGGTGCGCGCCCGGCCGGTGCGCGCGCGGTCCGGGCTCCCGTGGTCCGGGCGCGGACGGTCCGTCATGGCGTCTCCCCCTCCGCCGGTGTGTGCACGGCCCGGACGAACCGGTCCACGGCGCGCCGCGCCTCCGCCACATCGCACGGCACGGCGGTCAGCTGCCGGAGCGCGGCGCGCTGGAGCGGATACAGCTCGGCGCGCTCCGACGCGGCCATGGCCCCGAGCATCGCGGAGTACGACTCCAGCAGCCCCCTCAGCTCCGCGACGGCCGTCCGCTGGGCGTCCGCCGCCCGCAGCGCCGCCTCGGTCCGCGCGCACACCGTCCGCACCGCGTGCTCGAAGGCGGCCAGCTTGGCGACGATGCGGTGGGAGCGCAGCTCGGGGTCGCCGCGCAGCCGGGTCAGATTGATCCGCAGCGCGGTGGTGTCCCCGGCCCCGGCCTCCGGTAAGGACGCGAAGCGCGCCCCGCGCTCGACCGCCTCCCGCTCCCGCTCCGCGGCGACCGCGACGCGCCCGGCGAGCTCGTCCAGCCAGGCGTCGATCCGGGCGGGGTCGGGGCGGAACAGCCGCTCGGCCAGGCGCAGTCCGGGCGCGTGCCGGTCGCGGAAGACCAGCATCAGCCGGGCGCCCCGGTCGGCGAGCAGCTTCATGAAGCGCACCAGGGCGTCCTGGTCCCGGGCACGGTCGAGCCCCACGGCCACGATGGTCAGCGGTACGGCGTTGGCCCGGATCCGGCTGAGCGGGGAGGAGTCGCCGGGCGAGCGCAGATCCATCCGGTCGGCGACCCGCCGGGCCATATCGGTGTCGGTCCAGCCCGTGACGTCGACGGCCAGGTCCAGGCTGCCGATCGGCGGCACGGTGCCGCGCGGCGCGGCGGACACCGCCTCGTCGGCGCCGCCCCCGGACAGCTCGCGGTCCGCGAGCGTCACGGCGCGGCTGAGCGCCTCGTAGCGGTCGCTGTCGTCGGCCGCGATGACCACCGTCTCCACATCCGCGATCCCCTCGCGCCCGGTCAGCGTCTCGCGCCGCAGCCACAGGGCGAGCCGCTGGGCGAAGCCGACGTCCTGGACGCCGTCGGTGAGCCGGGAGACCAGCCGCGGGTCCACCCCGCGGTCGCCGCTCACCCAGCGGCGGACCCGGGGCAGATGCCGGACGATCGTCTCGACCGGGATCATGTACGACACGCTGCGGCGCTCGGCGGTGGGCACCTTGAAGGAGTCGTCGTACCGGCTGACGATCATCCCGATGAGGCGCCGGCTCTCCTCGTCCTGGACGCCGGTGCCGCTGAAACCGCGCCGGACCACGTCCCCGGGTGAGTCGGGATTCAGCTGCACCCACTCCGAGCGCGGGCCGGCCGGGCCGGCGATCTCCGCCAGGAACCACAGTCCGTTGGGGTTGTCCTCGGGGAATCCGTACATCCACACCGGCCGCCGGGGCTTGGGCGGCATCCGGAACAGCGGCGCCGCGTGCTCGGCGGGCTGCGGGCGGCTCAGCCTCAGCAGCGCCACATCACCGCAGTTGTCGGGGAGTTGGGGAACCCAGCAGCCGTCGGCGACGTGCGCGGTCACCGGCTCGGCGTCATGCACCCCCACCAGATCGACGAGGACCCGGGTGGCGGGCACCGGCAGCCCGTCGTCGGGGATCACGTGGGCGCACGTCAGCACCGTATCGCTGCCCAGAAGGATTCCCGCACCCAGAATGTCGCCGGCCGAACTACGGATCCGTACCCGCCAGGTCCCCCCACAGGAGGTCTCATCGGCGGTAATGCCCATTTCCACCCCCATGTGGCAAGAGCATACGCCCGGGAGGTACGGAAGTGACCCCATCCGGCGGATGGGCCACGCGAAAGGGTGAGGGGCCTGCTGGGCGTGCGCCCGGCCGTCGCACGGGCGTGCTCCGGGCGGGCGCGGCAGGCCGGGGGTGTGCGGGTGCGATCCTGGGGTGTGCGGGTGCGATGACGCCCATTCACGGCGCGCCCGGCCGTCCGGGTGAGATGGCGTCACCCGTCTTGTGGCGCACTACGTCGGATGGATTACTGAACGTGTGCGGCAGAATCCCCGCCGGTGTCTCCGGCGCAGGGGTCACCGCGTCCTCGCCGGTCCCGGGCGCCAGGGGTACCGCGAGGAGGACCGGGCGGATGCCCCAACGCCCGCCGTCGCCCACTGTTCGCTTCCGTGAGCACGCGCGGGTCGAGCCCGCCCGGTCCCGTCCACTCCCCGACACCGCCCTCAGCGAGCCGTGGTCTCCCGTTGCCGGCGCAGGGGTCGGGGGTGGGGGGAATACGGTCACGTTGACCGGTCCGACCCGCTGTTCGGCACCGTACTGACCACGACGAGCGCGGTTCTCTTCGGGACCGCACCCGCCCCCTTCACCGTCGTCTCCGACAGCTGGGTCACGGCCATCGCCCCCGCCGGGCCCGCCGGGCCGGTCACCGTGAAGGTCACCATGCCCGGCGGCGGCACCAGCAACGGTCTCGTCTACACCCGCGTCGCCCCGCCCGGCAGTCGGGCCCTGGCCCGGCCGCCCCCACCGTTCCGCAGCCGCCGGGTCCGCGCACGGCCGGCGCGGCCCACAGCTCGGCGGGCGGCGCGGGCGGGGGTGGTGCCGCGCTGGTCCACCCGGAGGCGGGCGGCGGCGACCTACGACGCGAGATGGCGGACGATCCGGCGCAGCTGCTCCTCCCACCGCTGCTGGAATTCCGGTGAGTCCGGCTCCATGCCGAAGATCCGGCGGACGGCGTGCGGCATGGCGACCGGCGCGGAGACCGCGGCGACGAACAGCAGCATCGCCGCCGCCGGGTCGAGGTCGTCCGCCAGCTCGCCCTCCGCCTGGCGGCGGTGGAGATCGGAGAGGTCTTCGGGCGCGTCGTCCCAGACGTCGCCGGTCAGCCCGCGCCAGCAGTTGAGCCGTATGCCCCGGGGGTCGGCGGCGGCGTCCCGGAGATAGCGGACTATCAGCTCGTCGAGGGGGATCGTGGGGTCGTTGAAGGACTCCTCGTGCTCCAGCCACTGGCGGCCCAGCTCCTTGTAGAGCCCCTCCTTGCCGCCGAAGTAGTAGTTGATCAGCTGCTTGTTGAGCCCCGCCCGGTCCGCGATGTCCTGGACGCGGGCGCCGGCGTACCCCTTCTGGGCGAACTCCTCCTTGGCCGCCTCCAGCAGCAGCCGCCGGGAGCGCTCCGGGTCCAGCTTGCGCTCCTCGGGCGCGGGGGCGCGACGGGGCTTCTTCGGCGTCCCCTGCATCTTCGACACTCTCCTTCCGCTTGATCCCGGACAGGCTAACCGGGGGTCTTCCCGCATCGGCCATCTATGTGTTTGACAAGTTCATCCGTCTGGTTGAATCTAGCGTTGGGATGACGTACGCAGAACACAACACGCAAGGGGATACGGCATGTTCGTGGTGACCGGAGCCACCGGAAACGTCGGTGGGCATGTGGTGAAGGAGCTCGTCGCGGCGGGCGTGGAGGTCTGCGCGCTCACCCGTGACCCGCGCACGGCGCGGCTGCCGGAGGGGGTCCGGGTGGCCAGGACCGAGGACCTGCCGCTGGAGGGGGCCACGGCCCTCTTCCTCAACCCCGCGGTGGTGTGGCAGATGGGCGCCGACAAGGTGCTGGAGCGGGCCAAGGAGGCCGGCGTACGGCGGCTCGTGATGCTCTCGTCCTCCTCGGTCCTCGACGCGGGGCCGGGCAACCCCATCGGCACGCGCCACCGTGATCTGGAGACCGCGATCGAGGGCTCAGGGCTGGAGTGGACGTTCGTCCGCCCCGGCGCCTTCGCCGCCAACGCCGCGCAGTGGGCGGACCAGATCAAGGCCGGGGACGTGGTGTACGGGCCGTACGCCGAGGCCCAGTCGGCCCCGATCCACGAGGCCGACATGGGCGCGGTCGCGGCCCGTGCGCTGCTCGGTGACGACCTGGTGGGGCAGGCACCGGAGCTGACGGGTCCGCAGTCGCTGACCTTCGCCGATCAGGTGCGGATCATCGGCGAGGCGATCGGGCGGCCGCTGCGGTACGAGGAGATCACGCGGGAGGCGGCGCGGGAGCGGATGACGGGCGGGTTCGTCACGCCGGAGATCGCGGACTCGCTGCTGAACATCTTCGCGGAGTGCGTCGGCCGCCCCGCCGAGCTCTCCCCGGAGACCGAGCGCATCACCGGACGCCCGGGGCGCACCTTCGACCAGTGGGCGCAGGACCACGTGGACCTCTTCCGCTGACGGTCCGCCGAGGGGGCGGGCGGCCGGTGGTGCGTCAGGACGCGGGCCTGGAGGCGCGCTTGCCGGTCTGCTTCTTCGCGGTGGTCTTCTTGGCCGCGGTCTTCTTGGCCGCGGCCTTCTCCGTGCCCGCCTTCTTCGCCGTGGTCTTGGCGGCGGTCTCCTTCGTCGAGGCCGTCTTCTTTGTCCCCGCGGTCTTCGCCGCTGCGGTCTTCTTCGCGGGGGCCTTCTTCGCGGGGGCCTTCTTACGGCCGCGCAGCTCGTGGACCGTCGCCTCCTCACCCTCTTCCCCGGGCGCCTCGCCCCGGGCCTGCCGGGCGCTGCGGACGCTGTCCCTCAGCGCGGCCACGAGGTCGACGACCTGCGCGCCCTTGGGCTCCTCGCCGGGCTCGGCGACCGGCGCGGCCCCGGACACCTTCGCCGCCACCAGGGCCTCCAGGGCCTCCTGGTACTCATCGCGCAGATCGTCCAG
The DNA here is from genome assembly GCF_040606675.1 of Streptomyces sp. NPDC005393. Classification (NCBI taxonomy): domain Bacteria; kingdom Bacillati; phylum Actinomycetota; class Actinomycetes; order Kitasatosporales; family Streptomycetaceae; genus Streptomyces; species Streptomyces sp. NPDC005393. Next base: position 62,964 of record NZ_JBEXFG010000030.1, read on the forward strand.
ATCCACTTCGCCGAGCGTCTCCATCAAGGTGTCGGCGAGGTCGAGTTCGGCCGGCTTCACGGTCACCTTCTCCTTCGGCGCCACGTCCGACGGCTCGCGCACCTCGTCCGGCCACAGCAGCCGGTGCAGCGCGATGGCGTCGCCCACGACGCGGAGCATCCCGAGCCGCTCCCGGCCGCGGTGGGCGTATTTGGCGATGCCGACCTTCTCGCTGCGCTTGAGCGCCTCGCGCAGCAGCGCGTAGGGCTTTGCCGCTGCGGTGCCATTGACCCCCAGGTAGTACGCGTCATCGATCTGCAGGGGATCGACCTCCGAGGCGGGGATGAACGCCTCGATCTCCACGGAGCGGGTGGTGGGCAGCGGAAGGGCGGCCAGGTCCACGTCGGTGATCGGGATCAGCGCGCCGTCCGCGTCCTCGTAGGCCCGTCCGATCTCGGCCGAGTCGACGGGCTTGTCCTCGAGCTCGCAGACCTTGCGGTAGCGGACGCGGCCGCCGTCGGCGGTGTGGACCTGCCGGAACGAGACCGAGTGGTCCTCGGTCGCCGGATACATCTTGATCGGGATGCTCACCAGCCCGAAGGAAATGTTCCCATTCCAGATAGATCGCATGCTTGATCCCTTTCGTGAGATTCTTATCCTATGTGCCCTATCGCGGAGGTGGAGGGGCGACGGATCGCGCTCAAGAACCTCGACAAGGTCATCTATCCGGCCACCGGCACCACCAAGGGCGAGCTGCTGCACTATCTGGCCTCGACCGCCGACCCCCTCCTCGGCCATCTCCGGAACCGCCCCCTCGCCTTTCTGCGCTACCCGGACGGCCCCGACGGCCAGAAGTTCTTCACCAAGAACCCTCCGCCGGGCACCCCCGACTGGGTGACGACCGCCGAAGTCTCCCGCCATGAGGGAGAGACCGCGCGGCAGGTCCTGATCCAGGACCTGCCCTCGCTGATGTGGGCGGCGAACCTGGTGGTCGAGTTCCACACCCCGATGTGGCGGGTCGACCTGGGCGAGGGCATCGCCGACCGCCTCGTCTTCGACCTCGACCCCGGCCCGCCCGCGACGATCGCGCACTGCTGCGCCGTCGCCGGATGGTTGCGTGAGCGGCTGCGCGCCGACGGCCTCACCGCGTACGCCAAGACCAGCGGCTCCAAGGGGCTGCATCTGCTCGTCCCGGTGGAGCCGACCCCCTCCCGTCGGACCACCGCCTACGCCAGAGGGCTCGCCGTCGAGGCCGCCGTCGCCCTGCCCGACCTGGTCGTCCGCAAGATGACCCGCTCGCTGCGGCCCGGGAAGGTGTACGTCGACTTCAGCCAGAACGCGGCCGCCAAGACCACCGCCGCCCCCTATACGCCCCGGGCCCGCCCCGAGCCGACCGTCTCCACCCCCGTCACCTGGGACGAGATCGAGAAGTGCGGCCATAGCCGCGACCCCGGGCGGCTGGAGTTCCGCATCGACGACATCCCCGCCCGGCTTGAGCGCCACGGGGATCTGCTCGCCCCGCTCCTCGACCCCGGCCAGGCCCGCCCGCTGCCGGACGGTGCCGGCCGGTGACCCCGCCCCTGCTGCCCCCGGTCGAGGTGGCGCTCGCCCGCCTCGTCCCGACCCTGCCGGACCCCCCGCCCGGGCGGCGGCTGGCGTACGAGCCCAAGTTCGACGGCCATCGGCTGCTGATCTTCCGGCTTGAGGACTCCGTCCAGATGCAGGCCCGCTCCGGCCGCATCGTCACCCGCGCCTTCCCCGATCTGGAGACCGCCGCGCAGGCGCTCCCCGTCGGTACGGTCCTGGACGGCGAGGTCGTGGTGTGGACCGGCGGCCGCACCGACTTCGCCGCCGTGCAGAAGCGCGCCGCGGCGGCCAGCGCCGCCCGCGCGGCCCGGCTCGCCCGCGAACTCCCCGCCTCCTACGCCGCCTTCGACCTGCTCGCGATCGACGAGGAGGATCTGCGGCCCCTGCCGTACGAGCTGCGCCGTGCCCGTCTGATGGAGCTGCTGGAGCCGTACCCGCCGCCGCTCCAGGCCGTGCCGATGACCACCGACCGGGAGACGGCCGCCACCTGGTACGAGGCGCTGACGGACATCGGCGTCGAGGGGCTGGTCATCAAGGCCGTCGACCAGCCCTACCGGCCGGGCCGCCACTGGCGGAAGCTGCGCCACTCCGAAACCCGCGAAGCGGTCGTCGTCGGCGTCGTCGGCCCCCGCCTCCGGCCCCGCGCCCTCGCGCTGGTGCTGCCGGGCGACGATACGCCCGTGATCTCCAGCCCGCTCTCCCCGGCGGTCCGCGCCCAGCTCGCGGAGGCCTTGCGCGCACTGCCCGAGCCGGAGCCGTCCGAGCCGGAGCACGTGGCCACCGACACCGTCGGGGCACTGATCCCCTACCGCCCGGTCGCACCGGAGCTGACGGTCGAGGTACGGCAGGACAGCACCGCCCGCCACGCGGCGACCACGGTCATACGCCTGCGAGGCCCGGACTGAACCCGGAAGTTCCTACGCGACGGGATCCGGCGGGCCGGTGATCACGGCGGTGACCCGGGTGCCGTACGGCAGCGCACCGCTCCCCGCCAGCTCGTACACGCACCGCAGCATCTTCGCGACATACCGCCGCTCCACCGCCACCCCATGCCGCTCCTCGAACGCCGCCGCGAAGGCCTCCAGACCGGCCGGAACCCGGCCGTAGCCGCCCCCGTGGTGTGCGTGGTCGATCCGCCAGTTGCCGAAGGCCCGCCCCCAGCCGCGCCGATGCACCCCCGCCACCTCGTCGTCCAGATATCCGGCGCCCTTGAGCACCGCGACGCCCAGCGCCCGGGCGCCGTCCGGCAGCCCGGCGGCGATCCCGGCCAGCGTGCCGCCCGTACCGACGGCGCAGCACACGAGGTCGCCCGCGCCCAGGCCGGGTATCTCCACGACCAGCTCCGCCGCGCCGCGCGCCGCGAGGACGTTCGTACCGCCCTCCGGCAGCACCCAGCAGCGCCCCCACCGCTCCGTGAGGCCTCGCAGGGTGGCCGGATCGTCCAGGGTGCGCAGCGTCTCCCGGTAGCCCGCCCGGTCCATGAAGGCCAGCTCCATGCCGTGCCGCTCGGCCCGCGCCAGCGACCAGTTGCGCGGCGCGTCCGCCAGCTCATCGCCCCGGATCACCCCCACCGTGGCCAGCCCGTGCGCGGCGCCCGCCGCGGCGACCGCGCGGATGTGGTTCGAGTACGCGCCACCGAAGGCCAGCAGCCGGGTGTGCCCCTGCTCGACGGCCGCCCGCAGATTGGGGGTGAGCTTGCGCCACTTGTTGCCGGGCACCAGCGGGTGGATGAGGTCGTCCCGCTTCAGCCGCAGCTCCACGCCCGCGCGCTCCAGGACCGGGTCGGCGAGGGGCGTCAGCGGGGAGGGAAGCGCGGCGGGGACGATCACAGGGGCCAGTATACGGCTGCGCACCGACCAAACGTTCGGTTGAATGCGGGGCCATGTCGACGACGCGGCGTGTGGTGATCATCGGTTCGGGCATCGTCGGCGCGGCGGTGGCCGCGCGGCTCGGGCCGCGGGAAGGCTGCCAGGTCACCGTACTTGACCAGGCGCCGGCCGGACTTGACCAGGCGCCGGCCGGTCGGCTGCCCGGCTCGACGGGCCACGCCCCCGGATTCGTCGGCCGGCTCGGCGACGCGGACATCCTCACCGAGCCGGCCCGCGAGAGCGTCCGCGTCTACCGCGCGCTGGAGTGGCGCGGCGAGGCGGGCTTCGACCAGGTCGGGGGGTTGGAGATCGCCCAGAGCGCCGAGGCCGCGCAGCGGCTGACGGTGCGCGCGGAGGCCGCCTCCGCGCCGGACTACGGCCGCGGCTGCTGAACCCCGTCTCCGGCCGCCCCGTTCCCCGGGGCCCGTTCGCGACGCTCTGCTCACCGCGGCGGACACCCTTCGGTGGTAGCCGTCCCGCTGGACGCCGAACGCCCCGGACCGTGTCGGTCCGGGGCGTTCGTGCCCGTCGAAGCGGTGCCGTAAGCCCGCGCTCATGGCACGCTCAGGCCGCCTCCCGCGGTACGGGGCCGATCGCGCGGCCCGCCCACTCGGGGGCGTCCTCGACCAGCCCGGTCAGCCGCTCACGGACGTCGTCAGGGAAGGGCACCGAGCGGCCCGCCTTCTGGTCGATGTGGACGGCGAGCAGCTCCGTGGTGGCCACGGGGGCGCCGTCCGGCTCGCCCACATGCATCTCGTGGGAGAACCGCACCTTCTTCTCGTCCACGCCGAGCACCCGCGTACGGATGGTGAGTTCGGCGCCCTCGTCGACCTCGCGCAGATACCGGATATGCGACTCGACGGTGTAGAGCGAGCAGCCGGTCTTCTCCCGGTAGCTGGAGTCGAGCCCGGTCTCGACCATCATCTCGTCCGTGCTGTGGCCGAAGACGAGGACGTAGAACGCCTCGCTCATATGGCCGTTGTAGTCGATCCACTCGGGCCGGACAGTCTGCCGGTAGTCGGGGAGCGGGGTGCTCACTGGTCGTCTCCCTTGGTGCTGGTCGTGCTGGTCGTGCTGGCGGTGCTGGCGGTGCCGGCGGGGCTCTCGATGGGCGCGGTCCGCTGCTGCGGCAGCCGCCCGGTCGCCCGTAGTACGTCGATCACGCCCTGGTCGCGCTCCGCCACGAGCTGGGCGATGGTACGGGTTCCCGCCGCCTCGTCGCAGCCCTCGACCATCGCCGTGCGGAGCGCTTCGTCCAGCTCCGGCGCCTCAAGACGGGTCCACGGCGACTTCAGTGAGGGACCGAAGTGGTCGAGCATATGGCCCATGCCGCCCTCGCCGCCCGCGAGGGCGAACGTCAGACAGGGGCCCATGAACGCCCACCGCAGCCCCGGCCCCTCGGTGATGGAGTCGTCGATCTCCTTCACCGTGGCCTCGCCGGCCGCGACCATGTGCAGCGCCTCGCGCCACAGCGCCTCCTGGAGGCGGTTGGCGATAAAACCGGGCAGCTCGCGCTCCATGGTGATGACGGACTTGCCGGCCACCTTGTAGAAGCGCGACGCCCACTCGACCGCCGCCGGTTCCGTCTTCTGGCCGCCCACGACCTCGACCAGGGGGATGAGGTACGGCGGATTGAAGGGGTGGCCGACGAGAAGGCGGTCGGGGTCGGCGGCCTCGGTCTGCATGTCCGTCATCGGATAGCCGGAGGTGGAGGACGCGATGACGACGCCGGCCGGGGTCGCGGCGTCCAGCTGGGCCAGCAGCCCGCGCTTGAGCTCCAGCTTCTCGGGGGCGCTCTCCTGGACGAACTGCGCGTCGGCCACGGCGTCTTCGAGGGTCGCGGCGAGGGTGAGCCGGTCGGGCGAGGCGCCCTCGGCGAGGCCGATCCGCTCAAGGGCGGGCCAGGCGGCGTCGACCAGACGGCGCAGCTTGTCCTCGGCGTCCGGGGCCGGGTCCCAGGCGGTGACGTCGTAGCCGCGCGCCAGGAAGTGGGCGACCCAGCCGCCGCCTATGACTCCGGCGCCGATACACGCGACCCGCCGGACTTCGTCGGGAGCACAGGGGGGAAGGGGCATGGGGGCTTGGTTCCTCACAGTGGGGGACAGGAGTGGGGGGAGTGGTGGTGCCGGCGACGTACGCCGTGGGGGCGGTCATGCGTACGGCCGCGCCGCACGGTGCCGCGCCTCGGATACGCTGCCTCAACCGCGCGGTTTCAAACCCAGCCGCTGCCGGGCCTCGTCCGGCGTCGCGACCGTCGCGCCGAGCAGCTCGGTGATCTGCACGGCGCGCTCGACGAGTTGGCCGTTGGTGGCCTTGACGCCCCTGCTGAGGTAGAGGTTGTCCTCGAGCCCGACCCGTACATTGCCGCCCAGCAGGATGGACTGCGCCACCCACGGCATCTGCATCCGGCCGAGCGCGAAGCTGGCCCACTGCGCGCCCTCGGGCAGCAGGTCGACCATCGCCTTCAGCACACCCGGCTCGGCCGGGGCGCCCCACGGGATGCCCATGCACAGCTGGAAGACGGTCGGGTCGTCGAGCAGCCCCTCGGCCAGCAGCTGCTTGGCGAACCACAGCTGCCCGGTGTCGAAGATCTCCAGCTCGGGCCGCACCCCCAGCTCCTGGATGCGCTTGGCGCCGGTGCGCAGCATGTCGGGGGTGGAGACGTAGAGGTTGCTGCCGTCGCCGAAGTTGAGCGAGCCGCAGTCGAGGGTGCAGATGTCGGGGAGCAGATCCTCGACATGGGGCAGCCGCTCCAGCCCGCCGACCAGATCGGTGCCGGGGAGCTGCTTGAGCGGCTTCTCGGGGTCGATGACGAGGTCGCCGCCCATGCCCGCCGTGAGGTTGATGACGACGTCGGTGCCGGTCTGCTTCACCCGCTCCACGACCTCGCGGTACAGCCGCGGGTCGCGCGAGGGGGCGCCGGTCTCGGGGTCGCGGACGTGGATATGGACCACGGCGGCCCCGGCCTCCGCGGCCTCGACGGCGGAGCGGGCTATCTGCTCGGGGGTGACGGGGACATGAGGGCTGCGGCCCACGGTGTCACCGGCGCCGGTGAGGGCGCAGGTGATGATGACGCTGTCGTTCATGGGCATGGGGATCCTCCGTGACTACGGTCCGGCATCACTGCTGTGGTGGGGGTCGGGGTCGGGGTCGGGGTGGGGATGGGCCGCACGCTGTGCGGACAGTTCGGTGTCGACGTACGCGTCGCAGGCGATATGCATGTCCTCGGCGCTCGTACCGCCCTCCCCCGGCGCGGTGGCCAGCACCTGAGTGGCGAGTCCGTCCACCAGGGCGGTCAGGCGCAGCGCGCTGAACTCCGGGTCGACGGAGCGGAAGACGCCCTGCGCGATCCCGCGCCGGATCACCTCCGCGACGATCTGCCGCCACTGCCGGTAGAAGTCGGCGTGCAGCCGTCCGACGGCCGTCGACCGCGCGGCCTCGGCCCACAGATCCATCCACACCAGCCACTGCCGCCGCTGCTGCGCGGTGTAGGGCACCTGCAACGCGATCAGCTGCCGCAGCTCCTCACGCGCGTCATCGACCTCGGCGATCCGGGCCGCCCGGCGCGCGGTGTCCTCGTCCATGCACCAGCGCACGGCGGCTTCCAGCAGCTCGGCGCGGCCGGGGAAGTGGTAGTGGATGGCGGCGGTGCTGGTGTCACAGGCCGCGGCGATATCGGCGACGCGTACGGCGTGAAAGCCGTGCTCGGCGATCAGCCGCACGGTCTCCCGCACGATCTGCAACGGCCGCCCGCCCTCGGGGGCGACCACCCGCGAAGGCGCTTCCGGTACGGCGGTGGCGGCGGGCTCGGGGGCGGCTTCGGGAGACGCCGTGGTGCCCAGCAGCCATCCGGCGTCCACATTCCCCGCATCGGCGATCCGCGCGAGCTCGGCGACCGTGAAGCGCCGGCTCCCGCCGAGCGAACGCGACAGCTTGGACGGATCCATCACGATCCGCCGCGCGAACTCCCGCTGACTGCATCCGACGTCCTCGATCACCTGGCGTACGCGTTCAGCCACCTGGATCCGTTGCCGCATGGCCGCCACCGTACGGACGCGTTGAGATAAACGCAATGACCTGCCGAGTGAAATGGACCCTTCTGATAGGAAATCTCTCGGTAATCGCAGCGGATGATGCGCAGCAGACTGACTCATGGATCAGTGGAGATCAGTCGAAGCGGGCGATCGCGGTCATCGTCGGCCGCACATTCCGTACCGCGGGCAGCCGCCGCAGCAGCGGCGTCAGCGCCCCGTAGTACAGCCCCCGCCCGCGCGGCGGCGGCAGCTCGCGCACCTCGTTGATGGCCGGGTGGGCCGTACGCACCTTGTCCAGCTCACCGGCGTTCATCCCCCAGGGCATCGGCGGTGTGCGATACCCGTGCGCGGTACGCATCTGCCCGCGCATCGTGCGGGCGCTGAACCACCGGGGCACCGCGTCGAACACCAGCGCACCGCCCCGGAACCGCTCGGCGCACCCCGCGATCAGCTCCTTCACCTCGGCCGGCCGCAGATACATCAGCAGCCCCTGGGCTGTGATCAGCACCCCGCGCGCGGGGTCCACCTCGTCCCGCCAGGACAGATCCAGCGCCGACTGGGCCAGGGTGCGCCGCCGCTCCTCATCCGGCAGCAGAGCGCGCCGCACCTCGGCGGTCTCCGGCAGCTCCACGCACAACCAGCGCGCCCGACCGTTGTCCACCCGCCAGTACTGCGTCTCCAGACCTTCGGCGAGCGTGACGATCGTGCCGTCCGGGTGTTCGCGGAGGAACGCCCGTACGGCGTCGTCGAAGGTCCGCACGCGCAGCGCCTGACCCTGCGCCCGTAGCGGGCTGGGCGCGCCGAAGGTCTCCTCGAAGGGGTAGTCGATGCGGTCGACCAGCTCCACGGCCTTGGGATCCTCCAGCACCGGCCGGGGCTGCCGCGCCTCGTACGCCCGCATAAAGAGGTTCCACAGCAGGGTCTCGGGCACCCCGCTCAGCTTGACGCTCCACCCGTTTCCGTCCGCCATGCCGCTGCTCCTCGCGTGCGGGTTCTCCTTACTGCCAGAGTAGTTTTCGTGACCTATGACGAACTGATGAGCGCGCTGGCGGGGCTGCGCCGTGCGCAGATCGGCAGTCGCCGGGCCCCGCACAAACCGCTGCTGGTGCTGTGGCTGCTGGGCCGGTTCCTCGCCTCGGGCAGCACCGTGGTCACGTACGACGAGGCGGAGGAGCCGGTCAGCCGTCTGATCAACGACTTCGGGCCGATCGTGACGAGCCGGTCGAGGGCCCGGGAGCGGGCCGCGATGCCGTTCGTCCATCTGGAGCGTGGCCTGTGGGACCTGAGGGACCTGGAAGGCCAGGACATCGGCCCGGACGCCCCGGAGCGGGGCAGTTGGCTGCGGGTGCGGGGCGCCCACGGCCGTCTGCGCCCCGAGGTCGAGACGCTGCTGGCCGCCCCGGGCACGCTTGTCGCGGCCGCCCGGCTGCTGCTGGAACAGCACTTCACCCCGGCGCTGGAAGCACCCATCTGTGAAGCCGTCGGCCTGGACCTGGCCGGGATGGACGAAGCGGCCCCCATGCCGACGGGGCGGAAGCGCCGTACGCGACGGGCGGGGTTCGTGGAGGAGGTGCTGCACGCCTACGCGTACGCCTGCGCCTTCTGCGGCTTCGACGGGGCCCTCGGCCGCAACCCCGTAGGGCTCGAGGCGGCCCACGTCCGGTGGCACAGCCAGGACGGCCCGGACGAGGTGCACAACGGGCTGGCCCTCTGCTCCCTGCACCACACCCTCTTGGACCTCGGGGTGCTGGGGCTGCTGCCCGGCCCCCGGATACAGGTCTCCCCGCTGTACGTGACCCGGAGCGCGGCGGGGAAGGCCGTCTACGCCCTCCACGGCGAGCCGGTGGCAACACCCCGCCCCGGCCGGCCCGCCATCGACGCCGCGTTCGTCCTCTGGCACGGGCGCCAGGTCTTCAAACGTCCCGGCGCGGTCACTGCGGACGTGAGGCTGTGCTGATGGACACCATATGGACGGGCGTACGCGAGCGGGTCCTCGCCCTGCGCACGGCCCCCGGGGCACGGCGGGTGTTCGGCGCGACGTTCAAGGGATACGGCCATGGCCTAGACCTGGAGCCGCCCGTCGCCGAAGCCGGCCTGCCGGCCGCCGAGCGCGTGTGGGGCGTGACCCTGCCCGAGGAGTACCGCACCTTTCTCCTGGAGGTGGGCGCCTCCGGCGCGGGACCCGACTACGGTCAGGACACGTTGACCGGGTTGACGAACGTGCCCGGGTGGGTGGCTCCCGACTGGTCCAGGATGGCCCCGCCGAACGGCCACTGAAGCTGGAAGTTCTTCTGCTCGTTCGGCGGGGTGATCAGGACCATGTCCGGTTCGATCTTCCGGTCGTCAGCACTGGTCGAGGGCAGCAACTGGAAGGTGAAGGACGTGTTCTGGCCGGGCTTCAACGTCACGGCGACCGGCTTCTTCGCGGAGCGCTGCAAGTCCCAGGAGTTGCCGTCGGTGCCGTTGATCTGGACGCCCGGGAAGCCACTGATGGTGCAGCTGCTGCCGCCGATGTTCTTCAGCCACACGGCGGCGGTCTGCTGCGCGTCACTCTTCATATCCGGACGGCCCCCGCCCTCGGAGCCCCAGCCGGCCTTCAGATGGTCGGTGGTGCAGTGCCCCCCGGACCCGCCCGCGGCGGACGCGCCACCGGCCTGGGAGCCGCTCTTGCCGGCGGCCGAGTCGGAGCCGGAGTTCGAGCCGCCCGAGGAGGCACCCGAGGAGCTGGAGGCGGACGAGCCCGACGAGCCCGACGAGCCCGAGGACCCAGAGGAGCCCGAGGACCCAGAGGAGCCCGAGGAACCGGACGAGCCCGAGGACCCGGGCGCCGAGGAAGCGGAGGACGACGAGGCCCCCGCGTCATCGGATCCATTGCCCTGGCAGGCGGTGAGCCCGATCGCGGCAGCGGCGATCAGCGTGGCGACGGAGGTCTTCGTGATGCGGCTCGACATGTTTCCCCCAGTGGTATCGATGCGTCCCGTCCTTCGGTCCGCGGAAACAAGCCTGTTCGCAGCCGCTGTTGATCCACTAACACGTCACTAACACGCCACTAACGTGGAGATGCCATACACCTAACGCCCCCTGAGCCTGCGGCGCCGCCGAGACCCCTTGCTCCGCAAAACGCTTGATCCAGCGCAACTACCGTGTCAAGCGAATGCGAAGAGGGGTACCCCACGGCCCACCAACCCGGCGAAATTCACGGCGTGGAGAGCGCGGCCTCCGCTACGGTCGCCGGCATGAAGCGCGCTGGTATGACGACGACGCCGGAGAGTGTCCCGGCGCGCTGACAGATGTCTTGATCCGAAGCCCCGGGGCGAGTGCCCCGGGGCTTCGCTTTGCGGTCACTCGCCCAACGTCCGTGAGGAGACCGCCATGCACGACCATCGGAAGCTCGGCCGCGAGCTGGGCCTGTTCGACACCGACCCGCTGATCGGCGCGGGACTGCCGTACTGGCTGCCCTACGGCGCAGCCGTGCCCACCTCATCGAGGCGCACGGCGGCGCCTTCCCCGCCTGGCTCGCCCCCACCCAGCTGGTGGCCCTGCCGGTCTCCGACGCCGAGATGCACCATGCTGCCGAGTTCCTGGAACGATGCGTCGCTCAAGGGCTGCGCGCGCGGATCGCCGGGCCGGAGTACGGCACCCTGGGTGCCCGTATCCGTGCCGCCCGGCTCGTGCCCTACCAGGCAGTGATCGGCCCCAGGGAGGGCGCCGACGACCGGGTCGCCCTGCGTCTGCGTGACGACGGGCAGCGTCTGGCTCCCATGCCCGCCGCCGAGGCCCTGACCCGCATCAGCGCGCTCATCGACGCGCACCGTACCGATCTGTGGGACGCCGAGACCCGCGCGTGATGGCCCGTGTCACCCGTTCGGCGCGCATCGTGGGCGGGTGTCACTCATGACGCCCAGAATCGATCTCGCGAGGTGTCTCCTCATGGAGGTCAACGATCATGCCGATATTCATCACGTTGCTGAACTGGACCGATCAGGGAGTCCGAGACTACAAGGACACCCCGAAGCGTTATGAGGCGTTCAGCGCGGCGCTACAGAAGCTCGGGTGCAAGCTGCTGAACATCTACTGGACCGTCGGCCCGTATGACATCGTGGTCATCCTCGAGGCGCCCGACGACGAAACCGCCACCGCGGCGCTCCTGCAACTCGGCGGCGTGGGCAGCGTCCGCACCACGAGCATGCGGGCCTTCGGCCGAGAGGAGATCGACCGCATCATCGCCAAGGCCGCCGGCTAGCGGATGTCCAACGCCCCGGTCCATGATCGGCTCGGGGCCTTGTGGCTGACCGTTCCGACAAGTCAGAGGCTATCGAGGATCTTCGCCCGGCGATCCGGACAGCGTTGCCCTGTTGATCCTGGCTCTGTCTGGAGCTTTGGGCCTGCTGTTGTCCCAGGTCCGCGATGTCTTGGCCAAGACAGTAACTGGCGAGGCGGGGACAGCATGAGCAACGAGAGCTGAACAACCCCCGTACACGTCGAAAAGGCCCGGCGCCCAGGCGCCGGGCCTTCCCGCCTCCGCCGCCCGGCTCAGGGGCTCCGGGTGCCCCTCCCCAAAAAACACTTGATCTGGCGCAAGCATTACATCAAGCAATTCCGACGTACCCACCGCTCAGCCCTGCGGGCCGACACCCGCCACGGCCAGGCCGAGCAGCCGGTCCGTCTCGTCGCGGTCGCCGACATCGCCACGGCGGCCGCCACGGCCTTCGCCGACCCGGAGCGGTTCCACGGAGTCGAGCTGGAAACTGGCAAGCGACCGTATGCCATGGGAACGAGAGCGGGGGAGACGGCCGAGCTCAGCCGCGGCCGTCGAAGTCGTGAGCACCGCAGATCCCTTGGGGACGACAAGGCCCCGCACCTATCAGGGTGTCGGGGCCTCGGCCGTCTGTGCGCCCACGCCGCCTGGGCCGCTGAGCACAGGAGCGGTCCGGGCTGAGGCCCTGTGGGCGTTGCGTAACCACGGTGGTGACCCGGCCTGGCTCGACAGATTCTTCGGCGCACTGGAGCGGCTGGCGGCCAGCATGTTCATCCGCCGCGTCTACACCACTCCCCGCGTCACGCGTTACGCGGACCTCCTGCGCGAACGCAACGCCGGCAAGGGCATGGACGCGACGTCCTTCGCCCTGACGGACACGGAGAAGGCCGAGACTCTCGCGCACCTGGACGGCGACATATACCTCGTCACCAAGACCCGTAAGTACGTCCTGCTGCGCCTGGACGAGATGCTGGCCGGAAAGCCCGGAGTCTCGTAAGACCACACCCTGATCACCTCGAGCACTGCTGCCGCAGAACCCGAAGCAGCAGTCGCAGTGGCTGCGGTACTTCACCGACGAGCAGCGTGGTCAGTGGACGCACCGGCTGGGCAACCTCGTCCTGCTCAACCGGACGAAGAACGCCTACGCCCAGAACTACGACTTCACCGAGAAGAAGGCCAAGTACTTCACCGGCAGGCACGGCGTCTCCACGTTCGCCCTGACCAGCCAGGTGCTGCAGCACCAGGAGTGGAAGCCGGAACTGCTGCGGAAGCGGCAGCAGCGGCTCCTGGGGCTGCTGGCCGACGAGTGGGATGTGTAAGGAGTCAGGGACAGCAGCGCCCGCAGGGCTCATGCGTTTGCGGGCTGTCGCAACCAACCCAGGAAGCTCGGCTCAAACGTTGTGGTCACCGATGCGGCGCACATCCGAACTCGTCGTGAGCAGCATGGTTTCGCCCGATGCCGCTTCTGGGGGACCCGGGTCAGGAAGCCGAACCGTCGAGGCCGAGGCGGATCACGGCGAGTGCCTCGGCGATCTCGGCGGTCATCTCGTCGTCGGGGCCGAACACCATGCACATGTCCTGGTGGAGCGGTTCGAGGACCTGCCGGGCTTCGACGGCCCGGCCCTGGGCGAGCAGCAGCATCCCGATGTTGTGCCGTAGCTCCACGGCTTCCTCGCTCACGTCGCTGTCGACGGCCCGCACGACGTTCAGCACGCCCTGGAGCGCGGCGAGCGCGTCGGTGACCTGGCCGAGTTCGGCGCGGCACCGGGCCGCCTGGGCCCGGCAGGCGCGGGCCTGCTCGCCGGTGGGTCCGGCGATGCGGGCGTACGCGTCGGCGAGGGCGTCGAACTCGGGCAGGGCGGCCCGGAAGTCGCCGCCGAGGAGGCGGATCGCCGCTCGCCGGCGGCGCAGCGCCAGGACTTGCTTGTTCTCGGAGCCGAGGGCGAGGGCCGCGGGTTCGATGACCTCGCCGAGCACTTCGGCGGCCTGCGCGAACCGCTCCTCCTCCAGCAGGGCGTCGGAGTGGGCATACGCCTCCTTGATGTCCTCGCGCAGCCGGGCGGGGACGGGCACCGGCTGGGCCCCCGGGAGGACGGCTGTCGGCGTCGAGCCACCGGGCGCCGGGGCCTGGGCGCGGGCGCGGGGCGCGAAAGGGTGATGGAACACGCCCGTGGGGTCAGGCGCGCCGGCCGGCCCGGCATCGGCCGTGCCGGGCTCCCGGCCCGGCGGCGGGAGAAACGGCAGCAGCCGCGCGTACACCTCCTGCGTGTCGGCGGGCCGCGCCTCGGGCGCCTTGCGCAGCAGGTGCAGGACCAGCTCCTCCAGCGCCTCGGGGACGTCGGGCCGCAGCTGTCGCAGCGGGGTGGGGGCGGCGTTGACGTGCTGGTACATCAGCAGGTACTCGCCATCCGCCTCGAACACGAGGTGCCCGCTGAGGAGTTCGTGCAGCACACAGCCCAGCGCGTACAGATCGGTCTGCGGGGTGATGCGTCCGCCGCGGACCTGCTCGGGCGACATGTACTGGTGGGTGCCGATGGGGCTGCCGGTGGCGGTCAGTTTGGTGACGTCGGTGCGCAGAATCGCCGCGATGCCGAAGTCGAGGACCTTCACGGTGCCGTCGCGTGCGACGAGGATGTTGCCCGGCTTGAGGTCCCGGTGGATCACCGGCACGTCGTGCGCGTACGACAGCACGGTCGCGACCTGCGCGGCGACGGCGGCCGCCCAGCTGACCGGCAGCGGCCGGCCGGGGTCGAGGTAGGCGGACAGCGGTACGCCGTCGACGAGCTCCATCACCAGGAACAGCCGCTCGTACGACGCGTCGAGCACCGCGTCGTACACCTGCGGCACGCCAGGGTGCTGGATGCGCGCGGTGATGCGGGCCTCGCGGCGGAAGCGCTTGGCGAACTCCTCGGCCAGCTGCGGGGAGGTGACCGACGCCTGCCGGATGAGCTTCACGGCGACGGGCCGGTCGAGCACGGCGTCGTAGCCGCGCCACACGTCGCCCATGCCGCCGTGGCTGAGCTCCTCCAGGAGTTCGTAACGGTCGGAGATCGCCTCCTGCGGCACCTTGCCCCCGGTGTGCGTGATGAGCAGTCACTGTCGGGGGTCAAGTGTGACCGCTGCGTCGATCCGCCGTCCAGGGCTCGCGGTGCTACCTGGGCCCGGGCGCGGCGGTGGACGACGGGCAGGAGGGCGCGGCGGCCGGTCGGCCTGCCGCCGGCAGGGCGTATGCAATCGGGTAGTCCGAGGGTGATATCCCTCCGTCGTTGACTTTCCTCTTGGTTGGCCCACCCGGCAGGATCAGGACCCATGAGGATGCTGGTGCTCGGTGGTACGTGGTTCCTGGGCAAAGAGGTAGTCGCGGGCGCGCTGGCGCGCGGGTGGGAGGTTTCGGCGTTCAACCGGGGCCGGTCGGGGCCCGATGCCATCGGTGTGCATGCGGTGCATGGCGACCGGACCAACCCCGAAGACCTTCAGCAGTTGGCCTCGCACGGCCCGTGGGATGCCGTGGTGGACACGTCGAGTTCCGAACTCCCGCCGCGTGACGTGCTTCTCGCTGCGCGAGCTCTTGCCGACCAGGCGGCGCGGTGGGTGCACGTGTCTACGGTGTCCGTGTACGAGGGGTGGCCGCACCACCCGCTCACGGAGAACTCGCCGCTTCTCGTCTGCCCTGCGGACGCCGACAGCGCGTTCGGCTACACCGGCCCCGACGGGTCGCCGACGAAGTACGGGTTCCAGAAGGCGGGCGGAGAGCGGGCAGTGGGCGAAGCGCTCGGCGATCGAGCAGTGTTTCTGCGGCCCGGGGTGATCCTCGGCCCCGGCGAGTATGTCGGCCGCCTGCCTTGGTGGCTGACCCGCGCTGAGCGCGGCGGGTGGATCCTCGCGCCGTCTCCGGCGGAGCGGCGGATTCAGCCCGTCGACGTCCGCGACGTGGCCGCCTTCACACTGGACCAGGCCGCGGATACGAGTGCTGGTGGAGCCTTCAATGTCGCCCACCCCGAAGGGCTCACCTTCGCAGAGTTCGTGACCGCCTGCCTGACCGTGACCGGCGGCGCAGGGCGGCCCGTCTGGACGGCTCCGGAAGACCTCACCCACCACGGAGTCAAGCAGTGGACGGAACTGCCCCTGTGGCGCACGCACACAGGGGTGTGGGCCGTCGATCCCTCTCAGGCCGTGGCTGCCGGTCTGCGCTGCCGTCCGCTGGACGAGACGATCGCCGACACGTGGGCGTGGCTCCAGGCCGACGGGCGCCCTGTCGAGCATCCCCGGTGGGCTGAACACGGCATCGCCCCCGAGAAAGAGGCGAAGATTCTTACGTCTCTCTCGGGGGCGAACTGACGGGCGGGCGGCGTCAGGCTTCCAGGGCGGAGAGCGGGCCGGAGCCGGTTCCAAGCTGATGCTGTGCGGACAGGCGGGTGAAGTCCTCGATCCGTTCACCGAGTTCCCCGGCGAGCTGCGCACGCCTGAACGGCTCGCCGGTCAGCGCGCGTCGTACCCGTGCGGTGCGGGTCAGCAGGCCGGTAGCGCGCTGATCGCGCGGCACGGCCCACACCTGTTCGAGGGCTTCGGCCGCGCCGTCGAGGTCGCCTCGTAGCAGCCGGGCGGCGGCCAGGTCTGCGCCTGCCCCGCCGATCACGCGGGCCGAGCGCAGCGCCGCCGGTCGCTGGGACGCCAGCCTCAGAGCCCTCGTGGCAGCGGTCTCCGCTTGGTCCCCGTCGCCGAGCAGAAGGCACGTCGAGCTGTTCGACATCGCGAGCCGTTCGGCGGTGAACCCGAACTCTCCGGCCATACCGTCGTGGAGGTCGTCCGTCGCTCCCTGCCCATCGGTCTGCGAGCCGTCCAACGCCCGCTGTGCGGAGACGACATCGCCGAGGTATCCGAACGCACGGGCCTCAATTGCTGCGAGCCTGCGCCGTGCCACGTCTCCCAACCCCGCGAACATCTGGGCCTGTCGCGCCAAGCGCGCGGCCTCCGCAGGCTGGTTAGAGAAGTACGCAATGTACGCCAGCGTCCCGCCGGCGAACGCACGCAGCGGATCGAACCGCGCGGTCTCCCCATACAGAGCCGCAGAACGGCACAAGCGCTTCGCCCCGTCCAGCGACCCCAGGTCGAACGCCGACGTGGCCAGCAGCGCGCACGCCTGACCCGCCACGATCAGCAAGTTCTGCAATTGCGCCGGGACCTGCGTCCGGCCCCGCTGCGTCTCGGCCTCCTCACGCAATTCCCGCGCCCGCTGGAACACATCGAAGGGAGCGGTGCTGCTGTAGGCGCGCGCCAGCGTGGCCACGTCGTCCCGCAGCTGGTCAAGGGTCGTATCAGAGATGGAAGCAGCGGCAGTTTCAGCGGCCTCGCTCTGGGCGTCACGTGCAGTCATCAGAATTTCGTCTTCCAGTTTGAACGCGGGTGCAGGTGCTACAGAGGGAGGCGCCTCGAACAGAGCTGCCGCATCGACCCCGAACATGTGCTCCAGCACGGTGCACGCCTCCGGTCCCGGAAGGGTCTGGACCCGACCGGACGTCCAGCGCCGAAACTGCGCTTCGGACACCGTCAAATTCCGGGACTCCTCAGCAAGCACCTGAGCCGCCGCACGACGGAAAGCGCGCTCGAAGTCCACATAACGCCAACGCCGTTGATCCACTAAGACCTTCAGCAGCGTCCGAGCTGTCTTACGCATGTCGCTCCCTGGCCTCTCGGCGCGCTCGCGCCGACGTTTCCCTCAACTGGAAGGGGAACCGCCAACCCCTCGGCAGCGCAACGCCTTCATCGCACATGACACGTTGACGCTACCCGCACGCCATGCATGTCACCTGAACGAGCATCAGGTGACACCCAGTAGGGCATGGCGAAGGCACCCAGGCTGGGCGGAATCTGTCTCTCGCCGCTCGACGCTCCACAACCACCAGGAGTTCGAACGGGATAGGCCCCGCCCGCTCCCCGATCTCCGTCGGTGGCCGGACCGGGGCGCCGACCGCGACCGCAAGGGCGAGGCAGACGACCCATGACGACGCAAAGCACCATTCCTACTCCCGCAGCCGGTGAACTTGTGGACGCCCCCGCGATTCACTGGGAGAGGCTGAGCGACAGGCAGTGCGAGGGCGGCTCGTGCTGCTGGTGCAGCGGTACCCCGGACTCCCGGTTCCCCGTCCGGATACTCCGCCTGGCCGGTGCCCGCCTGTACGCGTGCACCCTGTGCGCGGGCATGTATGGGGTGCGGGAGTCGGCGTCATGATCCTGTCCTCGAGCCTGCCGCCCGGGCTCGCCAAGCATGCTGTGCCCACGTACACGCAGACCCTGTCCCTGGTGGCTTCGTCCGTGACCCTGGCCCGCATGTCGACACGTACCACGCTGGCGTGCTGGTCTCTCGACGAACTGGCCGACGACGCCGAGTTGATCGTGTCGGAACTGGTGACCAACGCCGTACGGCACGCGCGCCCCCCGGCGCCGTCCGAGGACGAGCCGGGCCGGTGCAGACTGACGCTTCAGCAGCCGGAGCCGGACACGGTCAGAGTGTGGGTCACGGATGCGTCGTCGCGCCGCGTGGTACGGCGAACGCCGGGCGACGGTGACGAGACCGGCCGCGGCCTGGCCGTGGTGGATGACCTTGCCTCGGCGTGGGACATTCTCCCGATGCGCGGCGGCGGCAAAACGGTGTGGGCCGAGCTGAGGGCGTCCGGCCCGTGATCCTCGACCCACTCGACAAGACCTTCGAACTGGCCACCGCGAAGACACGCCCCCGCTGCCGGTGGCGCCGGCGGGTCTGTCGGCAGATCACCGCTCAAGTTCTCCACATGGCCGCCGTCACCGCGCTCGTTCTGTCGCTGCTCTTGGCCACTCCCGGGCGCCCTTGATCCCCGGCGGCCGCACCCCCCAACCGTCAGAGGCAGTGCCTCGGCCATGGCCCTGTAGCCGCCCTGCCCCAGGACGCTTTCCCGTCCCCATTTCTGGCCTGCACGCGGAGAGCACCACCCGACCAGAATCACATGGAAGGAGCAAGGTCATGAGCATTCCCCTCCCGCATACCTTCGTGGACTGGACCGCGCTGCGGAACTTCGCGGCCTTACGCGGCCAGCTCAGGGTCTCCTTGACCCCGAAGTGCAACGAGAAGTGCTGGTTCTGCCACAACGAGGGCGACGTCCCGCCGCCCTTCGCCTACGCCAACCGCGATGCGCGTCCACGCCCAGGCGCGATGACCGACGGCGACTTCCTGAACGTCCTGCGCGAGCTGATGGAAGCGGGTCTGAAGCGGGTGTACTTCACCGGCGGCGAACCGCTCCTGTCGCCCCTGGCTCGGTCGGTCCTGACCCGGCTTCCCGAGCACGGGCCGGATACCACCTACACCCTGATCACGAACGGATCCCTGGTCCGCAGGAACCAGGAATGGCTTGCCACGACGGCCCTGGACAAGGTGAAGGTCTCCCTTCACTACTTCTCGGATGAGTCGCTGACGGCAATCGCGGACACCCGCATCGGCATCGCGACCATCCTCGACGGGATCGAGGCGGTCCGCGAGATGTTCGAACGGGTGGAGCTGAACACACTCGTCCAGCGTGAGAACGCGCACGAACTGCGCGACATCCTGGCCTTCGCGCTCGAACGACGCCTGCCCGTGCAGTTCATCGAGCTGGTGGACACAGACTTCAACGCCGACCGGAAGAGATCCGCGATCGGCACCCAGAGCATCATCGACCACCTTCGTACCCTGACCAATGACGAGGAGGTCGAGATCTCCGGCGTCGGCCAAGGCCGGCGGATCTTCCGCATCGACGGCATCGAGATCGACGTCATCCACCGCGAATTGGGCCGCCACCACGTCGGCCAGTGCGGCACCTGCCCGGTCAGGGCCAGGTGCGTCGAGGGGTTCTGGGCTCTGCGTCTGGACCACGCCGGCGGAATCCAACCCTGCTTGCTGCGGGACGACTTGCGCATGGACATCCGTCATCTGCTGGGCTCCCCGGAGGCGGTCCCCGAGGTCGTGGCCCAGCACGTGACCGCCTTCACGGAGGGAACCCTGTGAACCGCCTGGGCGCTCCATACACCCCCGAGTCGAAAGAGGACGGGGAGGGGCCGTTCATCGTCCTGGAGGGCGTCTCGGGGGTGGGGAAATCGACGCTGAGCCGCCTGTTGGCCAAGCGAATCTGCGGCACGGCGATCCACACCCTCACCGACCCGCACAGCGGCTGGTCCGACGTGGCCAATGCCTGGCTCCGGCCACTGCCGCAGCTCGCCTTCTACCTCTCCGGCCTGTTGCACGTCTCCGATGCCGTACGCCGCGGCCTCGGCGAGGGCCCGGTGATCGCGGACCGGTACGCCTCCTCGGTCGTGGCCTGCCACGCCGCCGTCAACCGCGTCGGCCTGGGCCAGGTGCAGGAGTTGATTGCACCGTTCAGGTCGTACCTCGTGGCGCCGGACGCCACGTTCTACCTCCTTGGCTCCGATGACGTGCTGAAGGAACGGCTGGAGGGCAAGCCGGATGTCAAGCGGGACGACACCGACCTGTTCGACGTCCCGGGGCGCCTCGACCGGCTCCGGGCGAACTTCCATGCCATCGCCAAGGCAGACCCCAGCGCGGTCGTGCTCCGCACCGACCGGCGCAGCCCGGACGACCTGGCCGAAATCATCGTCAAGCACCTGGAGGGCAGGCGTGCTTAACCCGATCGACTCCGATGCTGTCATCCGCGACGGCTGTATCGCCGGCGCGTTCCCGGGCGAGATCCACGAAGGCGTGGCCTGGTGGGTCGGCGCGTGCTTCGTCGTCGTCCACGAAGCACGGCGATTGGCCGTGGCGTACGACGGACACCCCACCACCGCCGAGTTCCACCGGCGGCTGTGCCAAGGGGCGATCAACGCCCAGCACTTCGGCTGCCTGGTCTGCGACCTCGGCACCGCTGACGAAGATCAGCTCCATCGAGCGATGAAGCACCTCGGGGGCGTCCCCGGCGTCTTCCTATCCACGGCCGACGACGGTGGACGACGGACGGTCAGCATCCGCCTCTATGACGCGTTGGGGCAGCCGGTCACGGAGGACACCGGCATTGCGAAGGTGCGCCAGATGATCGCCGCCGACCAGGTGCCGCTCCCGGTGAACGAGCGGGCCAAGGGACGCATCACGGACCGGCGCGACCTGGTGGGGGCACCGTGATCAGCGCAGCACAGGTCATCGACAGCGGTACCAGCATCCTGTTCGTCACCCTGGACTCCCTGCGCTACGACGTCGCACGCGCGGTCATGCATGCCGGCCAGACGCCCCGCCTGGCGAAACTTCTGCCCGGTGGCCAGTGGGAGGAACGGCGCACCCCCGGCACCTTCACCCTGCCCGCGCATATCGCGTTCTTCTCCGGCTTCCTCCCCAAGCTCCCGCAGCCTGTACAGCCGCCCCGGTTGTGGGAGTGCCGTCCGCCTGCCTTCAAAGAAGTCGACCCCGGTACGTTCGTCTTCGACGCGCCGGACCTTCTCACCGGCCTCGCCGAGCACAGATACCGCACCGTGTGTGTCGGCGGCGTAACGTACTTCTCGCGGGAGACGCCGCTCGGGTCAGTGATGCCCGACATGTTCCAAGAGGACCACTGGCGACCGGAGTTCTGCTCCCCTGAACCCGACTCGACCCGCCACCAGGTCGACCACGCCCTAACGGTCGCCGCGCAGTACGCTCCCCAACCAATCTTCCTGTTCATCAACGTCTCTGCGACCCACGTCCCCCACGGGCACTACCTCGGCGACAGCGGCGACTCGTGGCGGTCCCAGGCCGCCGCCGTGGCGTACGCGGACGAGCACCTTGGCCGCCTGGTCGAAGGGCTCACCCGCGACAGGAGGTGGCTGATCATCATGTGTGCCGACCACGGAGACGCCTTCGGGGAGGACGGCTACCACGGCCGTGGCATTGCTCACCCGACCGTGTTGGCCGTGCCTTTCGCGGCGTGGCTGTCAGCATAGGTCGATACGCTCCGGGCCATGACCGACGCATCCCAGCGGGAGGCGTCACGCGACGCTTCCGTCATCGTGGCCCGTGACGCAAACGGCCTGGTCGCCGTCCTGACCGCCGCATTCCCCCAGCATCGCGGCGAGTACGCGTTCCTGCCCGGGGGGCGCCGGGAGAGCGGCGAGAGTCCGGAGGAGTGCGCGCGGCGCGAACTGCGTGAGGAAGCCGGGGTCACCGCCCTCTCCTGGCGCTCCCTCGGCTCATATGCCATCACCCTGAACTCCACCGCCCGCATCCACCTCTTCCTGGCCGAAGGCCTCACCCTCGGACCGCAGCAACTCACGCCGTGCGAGGAGGACTTCAAGCTGATGTGGTGGCCGATGCCTGAAGCGATCCAGGCCGCGATCGACGGACGCTTCCTGCTCCAAGGCGGCCCCCTTGCACTGCTGCTCGCCCAAGAGGCCATCTCCCAGCGAGGAGAGCGATGAACAGAGGTACGACGGAGTCCTGGTTCAAGTCCAGCTACATGGGCACGGTCGCGGCGGTGGACGACGGGCAGGAGGGTGCGGCGGCCGGTCGGCCCGGCGCCGGCAGGGCGTACTCCGCCCAGACCGTCTTGCCGGGGCCGTCCCGGCGCGGGTGCCAGTCCCAGCGGTCGGCGAGGTGCTCCACCAGGAACAGGCCGCGGCCGGTGTCGCGGAGGTCCGTGGGCGTCGCTACGACCGGTACGCCCTCGGTGCGGGTGTCGGTGACCTCGATCCGTACGGTCATGGCGTCGCAGGCCACCGCGAGGCGGAAGTCGCGGCCGGGGACCAGGCCGTGCCGGACGGCGTTGGCGGCGAGCTCGGCGACGATCAGCGTCAGCGCGTGGTGCGTGTCGCAGTCGTAGGGGATGCCCCACGCGTCGAGCCGCTGCCCGGCAAGACGCCGGGCGAGCCGCGCGCCGCGCGGGGTGGAGCTGAAGCGCATCGCGAAGTGGCCTGTGGGGTTGGTGGGCCGGGGGACGGGGTCGGGGGCAGCGGTCTCACTGTTCATGCCCTCAAGGCTCCCGACGGTGGCGTAGCGTGACCAGTGGTGACGCGCCGTCGCGTGCCGGTTGTACGCGACGGGGCGGGAGGTGTACGAGGCGCGCGGCATGACCGGCTCGGGGCGGGCGCGTTGGGCCGGGGAACTGGGCCGGGGAGGCGGTGGAGCCGATGGAGTCGGTTGGCCTCGGGGTATCCAGCCCGGCGAACGCGTGGGGCCCACACCGCTGCGGTTGAGGACGCTCAGGCGCCGCGAGGCCGCGACCCGTGGACCTGCCCCTGCCCTGACCGGCCGATACGGTCACAACACGACCACATCCCCCACGTTCGACCTTCACGGGACGCATGATGCGCACCCGCACCATCACCACGACCGCAGCCCTGCTGCTCGCCCTCACCGCCTGCAACGACGGTGACAGTGCCACGCAGAGCAACGCCGACAAACCCAGCCAAGCCGCCAGCAGCAAGGCCCCTGCAAAGGCGTCGGCGCCTCCCAAGCCGCTCCCGTTCGGCTCCGGCTGGAAGTGGACCGACACCGACGAGGACAGCAGCCCGATCAGCGGTACCACGACCGTCCTCAACTACACCCAGCCCGCCGCCGACGTCGGCCTCCCCGACGACATCGCCGACTCCAAGAACCCGGAGTGGGCCGTGTTGGAAGTGAAGGTGTGCGTCGACTCAAAGAGCAGCTCCGTGACGGTCTCTCAGGAGCCCTGGGCGCTCGGCTTCCCTGATGACACGCGCCTGGATGTCCCCATCTTCAGCGGGTCCGGCGTGCCCAAGCCCGAGTACGCAACCAACGGCGCCACCGTCAACCCTGGTGACTGCCTCCGAGGCAAGATCACATTCGACGTCGAGCGCGGAAGCCGACCCGACAGCGTGGTCTACGGCGCGGCAGACCGTGACACTGTCGAGTGGGCGATCCCGAAGGCATAGCAGTCGCCCGCTGGCGAGCTCATCCCCGCGTGGCCGGGGCAGCGGCGCTGCCCCACACTGCCCCTGCACGGCCTCGACGGTCGTGCGGGGCATTCGTGCGTCCAAGACGTGTGCCAAGCGAGTGCTATCAGTGCGGGAACATGCAGGTCAGGCCCAGGCCACCCGCTACCCCATACGGTTACAGGGCCGCCGTGCCGGTGCCCATATTCGCCTGCACTGTCCCGGTCGGCGGCCGTACCATCCCGGCCATGACCTCGAACGCCGCCACGCCCGAGCGCAACCCGTTCCTTGAAGCCGTCGGCCGAGTGACCGTTGCCGGCGCCAACCTCGACTTCAGCCTGCACAATCTCCTCGGCCAGCTCGCTTTCGAGCCCACCCTTCTCCAGCTGGCCAACGCCGAGGGCACGGCACGGCTCATCGAACTGTGCGAGCTGGCTCTGAAGACGTACGAGGTCGAGATGCTCGCCGATGACGTGGCTGAGGTTCAGCGGTGCCTCGTCCGAGCGAAGGTACTCAAGGACAAGAGGAACTTGATCGTGCACTCGCTGTACATGCGGGCAGAGGACGGTATCGGCTTGGAAGCCGCTAAGCCTCTCAGGCGGACACTCGGGCAGAGAGTCACGAAGATCACCGTTGCCGAGATGGAAGCCACGGCCGCGGAGATGGAGGCGCTGCGGAGCGACCTCTTCCGCGCAGGGTGGAACGCCCGTGCGAAGGTGACCGGCATGACCCGCTTCCCTCGGCAGGCGACGCCCGCTGGGGAACCCGTAACCGAGAGCTGAGCGCAGCAGTCGGACTCCAGTTGCGAGCAATCTGTAGCCACTGTCCTCGGCCAGCAATCTGCCGCAATCCGCGAGCGCCACCGCGCAACCACCCCGCATCCTGGACCTCCAACCCACCAGGACTCGGAGGCGACATGGCGCTCAGGTTCCTCGGCACCACCAGCGATGACGGTGACTGCCCCACCCTGTACGAGATCGAGGGCACAGACGAGATCCTCGTGCAGGGAGACCGAGAGACCGACCCCCAGCACCTCGTACAGCTACGGGACGTCAAGCCGACTGAGACGTTCGTCCGCGTCCCCCGCAGCCTCCTGACTCGATACGCGCCCCGCAGCGCTGTGCCCGGGCTCCAGCCGTTCGCCTCGATCTCGCACCTGTTCCGTGAGTTCCGGCACACCGCGTTCCGGCTGGAGACCCGTCGCGGCTACGCCTCCGACCGCCAGTCCCCGCTCTGGTCGAAGTGGCTCGCCGGTGAGGACGTCGCCAATGAGCCGGCCAACGCGTGGCGGGAGAACGTCCACGCCCAGGTCGAGCAGGGCAAGCGGTTCGAGCGCGTCCGCCTGGCCGACGAGCCCCTGCCCCAGGGGCAGCAGTTCCTGCTGGCCCGCGCGCCCAGCAACGTCGCGGCCGGCGAGGACATCCGGTACCTGCCCCGCGGCGAAGCCTGCGCCCTGCGTCTGCCCGACTACGACTTCTGGCTGTTCGACTCGAAGATCGTCGCCCGGTTCGAGTTCGACGAGGACGACACCACCCTCGGCGTGCACGTCACCGAAGACCCCGCCGAGGTGCTTGCCGCCTGCCAGGCCCGGGACGCTGCCTGGCATCACGCAGTGCCTACAGCCGAGTTCGCGAAGCGGGTAGCTTCGACCGTGTGACCACCGACTTCCAGACCGCACGTGAAGCCCTGGGCGCGCGCCTGCGGGAACTCCGCGCCGAGGCCGGCCTGGAAGGCAAAGACATCGCCAGCAAGGCGGGCTGGCAGACGTCGAAGGTCTCCCGCCTGCAGAACGGCAAGCAGACCCCGACCCGGGCGGATCTGACCGCCTGGGCGAAGGCCGTGGGCCGCCCGGACGCCGAGCCCGAACTGCACGGCCTGCTCGCCGGCCTGGACATGAAGCAGCGGCACCGCTCGTGGCGCCGGCAGCTCGCGGGCGGGCATCGCGGCCGGCAGGAGATCGCCGTCCGGCAGACCGAGAACACGACGCTGATCCGGGGCCTTGAGGTTTCCCGTATCCCGGGCCTGTTCCAGACCCCCGAGTACGCGCGGGTCATCTTCGACAGCAACGCCGAGTTCCGCGGCATCCCACCCACCACCGAGGCGGCCGTCGAGACGCGCATGCGCCGTCAGCAAGCGCTGTACGACCCCGAGAAGACGTTCCGGTTCCTCGTCTGCGAAGCGGCCCTGTATCACCGCTCGTGCCCGGTCGAGGTGATGGCCGAGCAACTGGAGCGGCTGTACAACCTCGTCGGGCAGCGCCGTATCGAACTCGGCATCCTGCCCTTCGGCACTCAGCTGCGCCGCACCGCGCCACACGCCTTCTGGATCTACGACCGGCGACTCGTCATCGTCGAGACCATCGGCGAGGAGCTGTGGCTGACTGGCGACGACGACGTGCATCTGTACGAGCGGGCGTGGGACTGGCTCGCCGAGTCCGCCGAGTACGGTCCCCCGGCGCGGCGCCTGATCGGCCGTGCGAGGGCGTCTCTCGACCTCGCCTGAGCAACCGGTCGCAAGCCTCCCTACCGGGTGCGCAATCGCGCGCAATCGCCGCCCAGAGGCGCAATCATCCTACGTAGCGTCCCGTTCATGGCCCTACCGAAGTGCACCGAGCGGTACGAGGCGGGAGACGCGTGGCTGGCTGGCTGCTCCGCACACCCCGCCCTCGTGCGTGAGGCGTGGAACCTTGAGGCACTGGCGCCGATCCGGTCCGGCAAGACGTGGCTGGTGGTTGAGGCCCCGCTCGTCGCGAGTATGCAGGCGCACACCCGGATCCGCCCCGAGCACCGAGGCCCGGTCGTGGCCGATCCGACCTTGGACACCGTCTGGTAGCTCGTGCCGCTCAACGCCGTCGGCGAGCTGGCCGACCTGCGGGTGGTGACCGTGCATCCGATCGGCTGGCCCCTGCACTGACCGCCGACGGGCTGGCCGGCTTGCGGCCGGTTCTGGCTCACGCGCCCGGACGGCTCTGGCCAACTCACTGACCCTGCCGTACTCGCCGCCGCATTCGGCCCTGGCGGGTACCGACGCCCAGCGGAGGCATCGGCATGACCACCACCGAGACCGAGACGCCCGAGGCCACCGACGAGCTGCCGAGGCTGTGCAAGCAGCTGGTGCGCACCGCGAAGTCGTCACGCGTCCGGGCCGCCGTGCAGGCGCTGGTCGAGGAACAGACCATCCTGTCGGTGCCGGCCGTCCGCCACGCCCTGATCGTCGACACCAGCCGCGGCCAGAAGGCCGACTTCGAAGGACTGTCCGGGCTCCAGTACGGACTCGGCCTCGACGAGCAGCAGCGCGTGTTCCTCAGCTTGGTGCTGTCCATGGTCGGCACCGGGATCACCACCCTCGCCTCGGTGGAGGACCTCGACGAGCGCCGTCTGCCGATCGTCCTCCGGGCAATCCTCCGGCTCGCGGGCAACGACACCATCGCCGTCGGCACCCGCCTGTAACCCCGCCCACCGAGGACGGCACCCAGGCTGCGGCCCCATACGCTGCACGGTTGTTGAGATACCAGCAGCGACCAGCGATCGGAGACCCCCATGGCAGGCATCGAGTTCGAAGCGAAGGCCCTCGACATCGACCCCGCGAAAATGGCGCGGCTCATCACCGAGGCCGACGGCACCTGCACAACCGGTCCCCGCCTCATGCGGCGGTACGTGTACGACACCATCCCGGCTGTCCCCGGCCGCTGGGTGCGGCTACGCGACACGGGAACCGAGGTCACCCTGTGCGTGAAGCAGATCACCACGGACGCCGTCGACGGGACCCACGAGACCGAGGTGACCGTCGACAGCTTCGAGGAAGCCGCCGCGCTGCTGCAGCTCGCCGGCCTGACGCCTCGCGGCTACCAGGAGAACCGACGCACCTCGTACACCCTCGGCGCAGTCCGCCTTGAGGTCGACGAGTGGCCGCGCATCCCGCCGTACCTGGAGATCGAGGCCGACGACGAAGCACAGGTGTGGGCGGCCGCCGCCGCGCTGGGCATCGGCCACGACCAGCTCACATCGATCAACACCACGAAGGTCTACGGCCTGTACGGCATCGACCTGGACTCCATCGCCGACCTGCGCTTCGAGTAGGCCGGCGCTTGCGAACCGGCCGGGGCACCGATCCCCGGCCGCCCGGAGAAGGGGGCACCATGCACGACCTGAGCGACGTGCCGGTGGAGGTGAAACCGGACCGCACCCTGCGTGTGAAGATCATCGACGCGTGCGGCCTCGCCTGCTCGTTCTGCCACAACGAGGGAACACCCGTCGCCGCGCCGGGCCGCACCGGACGCGTCTCCATCTACCTCCGCACCAACGGCGCCGACTTCCTGCCCGACCGGATCGCCGCAGACGCCGACTTCGCCCAGGCCCTCGCTGCTGTTCGCGGCAGCCTCCCCACGAACGAAGTGCACTTCACCGGCGGCGAGCCGACCCTGCACCCCGACCTGCCCGGCCTGATCACCATCGCCCGGCGCCTCGGACTCACCGTCGGGCTCACCTCGAACGGCGAGAACGGCGCCGCGGTCCTGCCCGCCGCCGCGGCAGCCGGACTCGACCGCATCAACCTGTCCGTGTTCGGCACCACCCCGGCCGAGCTCGCCGCCGTCCAGGCCCCGCGGCTTGCCTCGCCGAAGCTCGCCGAGCGCAAGTTGGCCGCCCTCGACGCGACGATCGAGACCGCGACCGCGCACGGCATCAAGGTCTCCGCCAACATCGTGATCCCCGACCGTGGCCACGTCGACCGCGTGCTCCGCATCATCGAGCGACACGGCCGCTCCGTCGTGGTCCGGATGCTTGTATCGCTGGAGGACGGGGGCGCCTCCCTGGACGCCATGCAGAACGTCGTCGACCACCTGGGTGCCGTGCCGGTCCGCCGCATCATCACGGCCGGGGCGTCCGATCAGCGGGTGCGGTACCGCCTGCCGAACGGGCGCACGCTGTACGCCAAGAGCATCCGGCCTGTACGCCTACCCGAAACCTGCGCCGACTGCCGGTTCAACAACCCCGACGACTGCCAGGAGGGGTACTACGGGGTCCGGCTGTACCGCGCCGTAGGCGGCCCGTTCATGGTCGGCGTGTGCATCCAGCGCATGGACCTGTGCCTGTCGCTCGGCGAGTTCGTGATGAGTCAGCGCTGCCGCGAGGTGGCGGCCTTCCGTGATGATGAGGTGGCGCGGCTGACCCGGCTGCACACCGTGCCAGCGGCAGCCAGCGAACCGCACCCCGGCTGACCGCCCATAGACGCCCGCCCGTCCTCTGCACCCCCGCCCTCGTGGCGAGAGGACGGGCGGGCTCATGCATTCCCCAGTACCCGGTACGGGCGGCCTGCCGTTGTGGCAGTGCGTCGCCACGGCCGGAACGCCTTCGGCGCGGGTGTCGGTGACCTCGATCCGTACGGTCGTGGCGTCGCAGGCCAACGGGAGGTGGAAGTCGCGGCCGGGGACCCGGCCGTGCCGGACGGCGTTGGCGGCGAGCTCGGCGACGATGAGGGTCAGCGCGTGGTGCGTGTCGCAGTCGTAGGGGATGCCCCATGCGTCCAATCGCTGCCAGGCAAGACGCCGGGCGAGCCGTGCGCCGCGCGGGGTGGAGCTGAAGCGCATCTCGAAGTGGCCGGCGGGGCTGGTGGGCCTGGCGATGCTGCCGGGCGCAGCGGTCTCACTGTTCATGCTCCATTGGTCCCGGCGGTGGCGTAGCGTGACCAGTGGTGACTCGCGGTCGCGTTCCGGTTGTACGCGACGGGGCGGGGGCTGTACGAGGCGCGCCGCGTGACCGGCTCGGGACGGGCGCGTTGGGCCGGGGAACCGGGCCGGGGAGGCGGTGGAGCCGATGGAGTCGGTGGAGCAGGCCGCGGGCGCGCGCGAGGACGCCGGGCCGAGGCCGGAGGACGAGCCGGGATCGGGCGTGGTGACGGCGTTCGGGAGGCAGTTGAAGCTGCTGCGGGTACGGGCGGGCCTGGATCGGCCGGAGTTCGGGAAGCTCACGGGCTACGCGGCGCAGTCGATCGCTTCCTTCGAGCAGGGGCGGCGGATTCCCCCGCCGAGGTTCATCGACCGCGCGGACGAGGTGCTGGACGCCGGGGGCGTCCTCAAGGCGCTGAAGGAGGAGGTGGGGCGGGCGCAGTATCCGGCGTTCTTCCGGGACGCGGCGCGGTTGGAGGCTCGGGCGACGGCGCTGAATGTGTATGCCCTGTACGCCGTCCCTGGGCTGTTGCAGACGGAGGACTACGCACGGGCTGTCTTCCAGATGCAGCGCCCGCTGCTGGAGGACGACGTAATCGAGCAGCGCTTGGAAGCTCGTATGGTGCGGCAGAGCATCTTCTCCCGCCGCCCGGCCCCTCTGATGAGTTTCGTCATCGAGGAAGCGGTGCTGCGCAGGCAGCTCGGCGGCCTGAAAACTATGCGCGGGACCCTGGAACAGATCTTGCTCACTGGGCAATCGAGGAATGTAGAAGTACAGGTCATGCCGATCGGACGCGAGGACCACGCCGCGCTCGGCGGCCCCTTCACATTGATCGACACCGACAAGGGGCACCGCATCGCGTACGCGGAGGTCCAAGACGACAGTCGCCTCTACACCGATACCTCGTACGTCCGTACGCTCGAAGCCCGCTATGGCATCCTCCGATCACAGGCGCTGACCCCGAGCGAGTCGTCGGCGCTCATCGAGCAACTGATGGGAGAGGCATGAACGTGCAGCACAGCAGGGCGGCTGTGCCGGAAGCCGCTTGGTTCAAGAGCAGTTACAGCACGGGCAACG
Organism: Streptomyces sp. NPDC005393; assembly: GCF_040606675.1. Classification (NCBI taxonomy): domain Bacteria; kingdom Bacillati; phylum Actinomycetota; class Actinomycetes; order Kitasatosporales; family Streptomycetaceae; genus Streptomyces; species Streptomyces sp. NPDC005393. The sequence goes on from NZ_JBEXFG010000030.1 coordinate 93,310, forward strand.
GCGGCGAATGCGTCGAGGTCGCCGAGGCTCCCGGGGCCGTACACATCCGGGACTCGAAGGTCCGATCCGGACCGGTTCTGACAGTCACCCCCGACGCGTGGGCCGGGCTCGTCCGGCTGGCCGCCGACCAGACCATCTGAGCCGTACCTTCGTAACCCCTGTGGGGGGCCTACTCGCAGTGGCGGCTGGGCCCCCACGTCTTGCACGGTTAGCTGAGACAGAAAGACGCCCGTGCTCCGAAGAGCCGGGGACCGACCACCGGCTCAGATCCAGGTCACTTGGCGAACGTATACGCATTCATGCCGGGGAACGATGAGGTAGACGAAGAATCCGCTGTCGACATGTGCGGTATCTCCCTTCGGGCCCAGCCCTTCGTACCGCGTTCCGTCGAGGTAGAAGGCCGCAGCAGCCCGCACCAGCTCGTCAGCTTTCTTCTCGACCTCGGCAACGAACGCCGGCGGTGCTCCGTCGATGACGTACGCCTCGCTGGGGTCGTACTCCCACCTCCACGTCACTCGGCCACCGCCTGCGTCGCCACGTCCTCGACGGCACGCAGCTCGTCCATGCCGGATCGGAATGCGGGGTCGTCCTTGCTGGTCGTGCCGTGGATCGTGGCGAGAGCACGGCTACGGCGTGCGGAGAGATCGGGCCGACGCTCGATCTCCACCTGAGCGGCCCAGTGGGTCAGCCAGTGCTGAAGGTGCCCGATCTTGCTAGTCCTAATGGCGGCGGCGAGTGCTTCTTCCTTGTGCTTTTCCATCTCGTCCAGGCGGTGAGGAGCGATCCGGGCGAGCGCCACGCGGACGGCGTCGGGGGTACGTTCGGGGCGCGGGACCAGCTCCGTGCCGTGGTCCGGCTGTGTGCTCACGATGTCCTCCAAAGGGTGCCCCGGCCAGCATATCCAGCCGGGGCGTACGCATCAGACGTCGTCGTCCAGACCCTCCTCGCAGCGGATCATCCGCCGCGCGGCCTTGCGGGCGCTGCGGTCCGGGGCGAGCTCGGCGACAGTCGTAGGGGATGCCCCATGCGTCCAACCGCTGCCCGGCAAGACGCCGGGCGAGCCGTGCGCCGCGCGGGGTGGAGCTGAAGCGCATCGCGAAGTGGCCTGTGGGGTTGGTGGGCCGGGGGACGGGGTCGGGGGCAGCGGTCTCACTGTTCAT
>NZ_JBEXFG010000031.1:0-88515 GCF_040606675.1 Streptomyces sp. NPDC005393
ACCCCCGAGCCCTACGGCCTCACCGGTTAGAGTGCGCAGCGATGACCGCTGACCGTTTCCACCGGGCCCTCGGGAGCCTGCGCGGACTGGCCGTGCCCCCACGGTCCGCCCGCCGCCCGCCGCGTCGGCCGTCCCGGCCGCACGCGCGGCGGCGGCACCGGCGGCAGGTACGGACTCAGCGCCTTCTGCGGCCTGGCCGCCGGCCACCGGATGACTCTCTTCGGCCTTACGCGCCGCAGCGTCCGGCTCGGCCGCCGACACACCCTCCGCCCCGGCCTCGCCGACCGCGGGCCGGGGCGCCGACGCGTCCGCGGTCTCGGCCGCACGCGCGGCGGCGCCCGCCCCGGCGGCGGGCACGGCGTCGGCCGCAGGCGCGGCCCCCGCCCCGGCGGACCGGGTGGGGGGCGTCAGGGGGCTGGGGCGGAGTTCCAGGGGGCGGGGGGTCATGTCGCGGGCGCCGTGGACCAGGTCCGGGCGGACCGCCATGACCGCGCCGACCGTCAGCGCCGTGATGGCCGCCTCGCCGATGCCGATCAGCACATGGACGCCGACCATCGCCGTGAAGACCTTGTCGATCGGCACGTCCGTCGTCCCGCCGAGCGCGTAGATCGCGGTGAAGGCCACCGCCGCGGCCGGTACGGAGACGAGGGCCGCCACGAAGGACGCGACGGTGACCGTACGGCGCCGTCGCGGGCCCAGCTTCAGCAGGGCGCGGAAGATCCCGTACGCCACGACCGTGGTGACCACGGCCATGTCCGTGATGTTGACGCCGAGCGCGGTGAGGCCGCCGTCGGCGAAGAGGACGCCCTGCATCAGCAGTACTACGGAGACGCACAGCACCCCCGTGTACGGACCGACGAGTATCGCGGCCAGCGCGCCGCCGAGCAGATGCCCGCTGGTCCCGGCGGCGACGGGGAAGTTCAGCATCTGGACGGAGAAGATGAAGGCCGCGACAAGACCGGCCAGGGGCGCGGTGCGCTCACCGCCCCCTCCGCCACCGCCACCGCCAGCGCTCCCGCCCGCGCCCGCCGTGTCGGCCAGCTCGCCGCGGGCGCCGCGCAGGCTGACGGCGACGGCGACGGCGGCGACCGCACCGGTCGCCAACGAGACCGGGGCGTCGATGAATCCGTCGGGCACATGCATGGCGAGGCTCCGCTCCTGAGCTGCGGGTATCCGCTCGATGGTAGCGCCTACCTGCAAACAGCTCGCAAGAGCGCAGTCAGCGCGAAAACGGAAACACCGACGGCGGCCTTCCCGGAAGAAGGCCGCCGCCGTCGGCTGGGTTCACGCACCCACTAGACGCGCGTCAGCTCCGCGTCCTGCTCCGTCCGCGCCGGGGAGGCCGACTCGAGCTGCTTCCGCAGGCCCTCGCCCTCCACGTCGACGTTCGGCAGGGCCTTGTCCAGCCAGCGCGGCAGCCACCACGCAGACTTCCCGAGGAGCGCCAGCACCGCCGGGACGATGGCCATACGGACCACGAACGCGTCGAAGAGGACCGCGGTGGCGAGGCCGAAGCCGATCATCTTCACCATCGACTCGGACGAGCCGATGAATCCGGCGAAGACGCTGATCATGATGACCGCGGCGGCGGTGACGACCCGGGCGCCGTGCCGGAAGCCGGTGACGACGGCCTGGCCGGGCCGCTCGCCGTGGACGTAGGCCTCCCGCATCCGGGTCACCAGAAAGACCTCGTAGTCCATCGCCAGACCGAAGACCACACCGATCATGAAGATCGGCATCATGCTCATGATCGGGCCGGTCTCCTCGACGTTGAACAGGCTCGCCGCCCAGCCCCACTGGAAGACCGCGACGACCGCGCCCAGCGCCGCGACGACGGACAGCAGGAAGCCGAGCGCCGCCTTGAGCGGGACCAGCACGGACCGGAAGACGACCATCAGCAGCAGGAAGGCCAGTCCGACGACGAGGGCCAGATACGGCATCAGCGCGTCGTTCAGCTTCTGCGAGACGTCGATGTTCATCGCCGTCTGGCCGGTCACCAGCACCTCGGCACCGGTGTCGGATTTGAAGGAGCCCGCGTGGTCCCGGATGTCGGAGACGACCTTCTCGGTGTCGACGCTGCTCGGCTTGTACTTGGGTACGACCGTCAGCATCGCGGTGTCACCGGCCTTGTTGAAGACGGCCGGGCCCACGCCGGCGACGCCGTCCAGACCGGCGATGGTCGTGCGGACCTTGTCCACCGCGGCCTTGGGGTCGTCGCTGCCCTTGGCGTCGCCGGCCACCATCAGCGGCCCGTTGTAGCCGGGGCCGAAGCCGTCGGAGATCATGTCGTACGCCTTGCGCTTGTGGCTGCTGACCGGCTGCGAGCCGTCGTCCGGCAGACCGAGCTCCAGGCTGAGCGCGGGGACGGCGGCCGCACCGAGGCCGACCACGGCCAGCAGCAGCACCGCCACGGGGCGGCGCAGGACGAACCGCGCCCAGCGGGTGCCCATGTTGGGCTTCTCCTCGGCGCCCGAGGCGCCCGAGGCGCCCGAGGCCCGCTCCTCCATCCGCCGGCGCGCCTTGCGCCCGTACACCCGCTTGCCGACGAAGCCCAGCAGCGCGGGGATGAGGCTGATCGCGATGAGGACGGCGATGACGACCGTACCGGCCGCGGCGAAGCCCATCTTGGACAGCATGGGGATGTTGACGACCGCGAGGCCGACCAGCGCGATGACGACCGTGAGACCGGCGAAGACGACCGCGGAGCCCGCGGTGCCCACGGCACGCCCGGCGGCTTCCTCCCGCTCCCGCCCCTCGGCCAGCTCCGCGCGGTAGCGGGAGACGATGAACAGCGCGTAGTCGATGCCGACCGCGAGGCCGATCATCATGGCCAGCGTCGAGGTGGTGGAGGAGAGCCCCAGGGTGGTGGCGAGCGCGGTGATCGAGGAGATCCCGATGCCGACGCCGATGAGCGCGGTCAGCAGCGGCAGTCCGGCGGCGACCAGCGAGCCGAAGGTGATGGCGAGGACGACCGCGGAGATCGCGATACCGATGACTTCAGTGGAGCCGGTCTCCGGCATCTCCTGCAGCGCGTCACCGCCGATCTCCACCGTCAGACCCGACTTCTGGGCCTTCTCTCCCGCCTCCGTCAGCCCGTCCTTGGCGGCGTCCTTCAGCTCCAGGGCGTTGACCTTGTAAGTGGTCAGGATGTACGCCGTGGAGCCGTCCTTGCTGACGGCCTTGGTCTTGTACGGGTCGTCGACCGAGGCGACCTGCGGAGAGCTGGCCTTCAGGTCGGCGACCGTCTCGTTGACCACGGCCTTGTTGTCCGGGTCGGTCATCTTCTCGCCGCCCGGGGCGCGGAAGACCACACGGGCGGTGGCGCCGTCGGCGTTACCACCGGGGAAGCGCTGTTCCAGCAGGTCGAAGGCCTTTTGGGCCTCCGTGCCCGGGATGGAGAAGCTGTCATTGGCGGGCGGCGAGGCAGTGGCGGCGCCGACGCCCGCGACCGCCAGCAGCGCCACCCATATCAGGGCGACGAAGCGGCGGCGCCGAAAGGCGAACCGGCCGAGTTTATAGAGGAACGTGGCCACGAGGAGAGGTGCTCCCGTCGAGTAGGTGTCACTGGCAGGGGTGGGTGAACCAGACCGGCGACGAGAGCGGCGCGCCGATCGGGACCTTATGGGTTGTGGGTGGTGCAGGTGATGCGGGGGGAAAGGGGCTATGCGCCGAGAGCGGGGAGGATCACGGCGTCGATGTATTCCTGGAGATACGCGAGGTCGGGCTCCTTGGCCTCGATCAGCGGCCGGGCGACATACGCGCCGCACATCATGTGCGGGACATAGCCGAGGGCGGGTGCGTCCGGGGCGATCTCGCCCCGGTCGACGGCGCGCCCCAGCAGCGCGTTGAGCGCGGCGATCTCGGGATAGAACAACAGCTCCCGCAGGGCCTCCTGGAGGTCCTCGTTGTCATGGATGGCCTGGGCGAGCCCCCTCATGAGCGCGGTATCCCGCTCCCGGGCGCTGTCGGAGCACCGCACGATCTCGTGCAGATCGCCGCGGAGCGATCCGGTGTCGATCTCCTCGAGCGAGACGGGCTTGGTCTGCCGCAGGGCGGTGACGACCAGCTGGGGCTTGCTCTTCCACTGGCGGTAGAGCGTGGCCTTGCTGGAGTGCGTACGGGCCGCGACGGCATCCATCGTCAGTGCCTCGTAGCCGACCTCTCCGAGAAGCTCGATGACGGCCTCGTACAACTCCCGCTCGCGCTCGGGGGAGAGCCGAGTGCGGCGCACCTGGGCAGTGGGCCGGTCTTCTGTCTGGTGGTCCGTAGCGTGCACGCCGCGCCTCCCTCCGAACGAAACGGTTTCGTACCGCTCCAGCATACGTCCGGCCGTATCGAAACTGCCACGTTTCGCTCGTGGTGTCGGTCACAGAACCGAGTTGCTCCGAACGGCCTAGCTCGAAAACATGGGTAGGTGAGCAGCGACTCCGTGAGCGACGCACGCGAGGCCACCGGGCGGCACCAGGCCACGAAACCCGCACCTTCGCCTCGCGGGCGGAGAAGCGAACAAAAGGACGCCGTGAGCGACGCACGCAAGGCCACCGGGCGGCACCAGGCCACGAGACCCGCACTTCCGCCGCCTCGGGGGCGGAGAAGCGAGCAAGAGGAGACCGTGAGCGACTCCGTGAGCCACACACGCGACAGGGACCGCGCGTATCTGCGGTACCCGCATCTGCACGGCGACTTGCTGTGCTTCGCGGCCGAGGACGATCTGTGGGTCGCTCCACTGACCGCCCCCGGGAAGCCTCCCGGGCGGGCGTGGCGGCTGACCGTGGACCGTACGCGCGTGGGCCATCCCCGGTTCTCCCCCGACGGCTCGCAGATCGCTTTCACCACCTGGCGCAGCCTGGATCCGGAGGTCCATCTCGTCCCCGTGGACGGCGGTCCGGCCCGCCGGCTGACCTACTGGGGCAGTACGGACGCCCGGGTCTGCGGCTGGACGCCGCCCGACCCGGACGGCACCTCGCACATCCTGGCCGTCTCCTCGCACGGCCAGCCGTTCTCGCACTTCTCCTGGGCCTACAGCCTGCCCACCGACGGGGATCCCGGGGGGCGGCTGCCCTGGGGGCCGGTGTCCGATATCGCGGTCGCCGACTTCGGCGGTGAGCGCCGCACTCTGCTGCTGACCGGCAAGCCGCCGCATGAGCCGGCCACCTGGAAGCGCTACCGGGGCGGCGCCATGGGCCGGCTGTGGCTGCACGGCACCCGGCTCGTCCCGGAGCTGGAGGGCCATCTGGACGCGGCGATGTTCGTCGGCGGCCGGATCGCCTTCCTCTCCGACCACGAGGGCATCGGCAATCTCTACTCCTGTCTGCCCGACGGCTCCGATCTGCGCCGCCACACCGACCACGCGGACTTCTACGCCCGGCACGCCTCGACCGACGGCTCACGCGTCGTCTACCAGTGCGCGGGCGAGCTGTGGCTGGTGGACGATCTGAGCCCGGACGGTGTGCCGCGCAGGCTCGGGGTGCGGCTCGGCGGGGCGCGGGCCGGGCGGCGGTCCTACCAGATTCCCGCCGCCTCCCACATCGACTCGCTGTCCGTGGACGCCACGGGCCGGGCGAGCGCGGTGTGCGTCCGCGGCAGCCTCTACTGGCTGACGCACCGCGACGGCCCCGCCCGCACCCTCGCCGACACCCCGGGCGTCCGGGTGCGGCTGCCCGTGATCCTGGGCTCCACCGGACGCGTCGCCTACGTCACGGACGCGGAGGGCGAGGACGCGATCGAGATCAGCTTTCTGCCCCGGGCCAGCGAGCCGGGCGAGCCGCGCCGGCTGGCCGCCGGGCAACTGGGGCGGGTGCACGAGGTGGAGCCCTCGCCGGACGGGGACCGGCTCGCGGTCGCCTCGAACGACGGACAGCTGCTCCTGGTGGACACCTCGGCGGAGGGGGACGGCCAGGTCACCGAGCTGGTCCGGTCGCTCAACGGGCCGGTGGGCGACTTCGCCTTCTCCCCCGACTCGGCGTGGCTGGCCTGGTCCCATCCCGGCATCGGCCGCTCACTGCGCTCGATCAAGATCGCGCGGCTGACCGACCGGACGATGGTGGACGTGACCAGCGGGCGGTTCGAGGACGAGGAGCCGGTCTTCACCAGTGACGGCCGCTATCTCGCCTTCCTCTCCTGGCGCGGTTTCGACCCCGTCTACGACGTGCACACCGGTGACCTCTCCTTCCCGCTCGGCTGCCGCCCCTATCTCGTACCGCTGTCCTCCGCGACGCCGTCGCCCTTCGCGCTGTCCCCCGAGGGCCGCCCGGCGGCCGGCGGGCTCGACCCGGACGACAGCGGGGGCGAGGGCGAGGGCACGGTGACGGTCGAGGTGGAGGGGCTGGCCAGCCGGGTCACGGTCTTCCCCGTCTCCGCCTCGAAGTACTCCTCGCTGTATCCGGTCAGCGGCGGCGGTCTGGTGTGGCTGCGCTGGCCGATCTCGGGCGCGCTCGGCGAGACGTTCGCCAATCCGGCCGACACCTCGGCCCGCCCCACCCTGGAGCACTTCAATCTGGCGAAGGCCAAGCGCACCGAACTCACCAGTGAACTGGACTGGTTCGCGGTCAGTGGCGACGGCTCTCGGCTGGTGCTCCACGACGACGGCGATCTGCGGGCGGTGCCCGCGACCGAGACCGCCGACAGCGACTCGACCGTCCAAATCGATATGCGGCGCATCCAGCACACCGTCGAACCGGCGGCCGAGTGGCGGCAGGCGTACGAGGAGGCGGGCCGGATCACCCGCGCCTACTTCTGGGACCCGGGAATGTGCGGCATCGACTGGGACGGAGTGCTCGACCAGTACCGGCCGCTGGTCGAACGGGTCGCCTCGCCGGACGAGTTCGCCGATCTGCTCCGCGAGGTGCTGGGCGAGCTCGGCACCTCGCACGCGTACGTCGCCGCAGCGCGGCGGAACGAGGGCCCGGCCCACTACCAGCGCCCCATCGGACTGCTCGGCGCCAACTTCACCCGCACCAAGGAGGGGGCGTGGGTGGTGGCCCGCATTCTGCCCGGCGAGTCCTCCGACTCCCGGGCGCGCTCGCCGCTCGCGGGCTCGGGCATCCGGGAGGGCGCCAGGCTCACCCATGTCGACGGGCGCCCGGTGGATCCGGTGGCCGGTCCGTATCCGCTGCTGGCGGCCGCGGGCGGGACGACGGTGGAGCTGACGTTCAGCTCGCCGGACGGGGAGGGGCCGCCGCGCCGGGTCGCGGTCGTCCCGCTGGTCGACGACCGGCCGCTGCGCTACCAGGACTGGGTGGCCAAGCGGCGGTTCGTCGTACGGGAGTTGAGCGACGGGCGGTGCGGCTATCTGCACATCCCCGACATGGGCGGCTCGGGCTGGGCGCAGTTCAACCGGGATCTGCGCCGTGAGGTGTCGCTGCCCTCGCTGATCGTGGACGTACGGGGCAACGCGGGAGGCCACATCAGCGATCTGGTGATCGAGAAGCTCACCCGCACCGTGATCGGTTGGGACCTCACGCGCAACGCCCAGCCCGTCTCGTACACCAGCAACGCACCGCGCGGCCCGATCGTCGCGGTCGCCGACGAGATGACCGCCTCCGACGGCGACATGATCACCGCGGCCTTCAAGGTAGAGGGCATCGGCCCGGTGGTGGGGCTGCGCACCTGGGGCGGGGTGGTCGGAATGACCGGCCGGCACCGGCTCGGGGACGGTACGGCGATCACGGTGCCGATGAACGCCGCGTGGTTCGAGGCCTATGGCTGGGGCATCGAGAACCACGGGGTGGAGCCGGACATCGAGGCGCCGCGCTCGCCGCTGGACTGGGCGGAGGGGCGCCATCCGCAGCTGGGCCTCGCCGTCCGTACGGCACTTGAGCTGCTGGACCGGCATCCGGCGGCGACCCCGCCCGACTACTCGGACGTGCCGGACCTGCGTCGCCCGAAGCTGCCGCCGCGCCACCGGAATTGAGCGCACCGGAATTGAGCGTGCGAAGGGGCGCATCCGTCACGGATGCGCCCCTCCCGCACTCTTCTTGCGCCGCCTGCTGCCGGCGTCACATCTCTTCGAAGGGCTCCTGGTCCTGCATCTCGTCGCCCCGGCCCTGACGGCGCTCACGGCTCATGCGCTGGGCCTGCTCGCGGTCCTCGGGACGGCCCTGCTGCGGACGGCCCTGCTGCGCATGGTCCTGCTGATGGGCGCGCTCGCCCATCCGCTCGCCGGACTCCTGGCCGCGCCGCGGCTCCTGGCTCCGCTCGCCCTGCGTCTTCCGCTCGCCCTGCGTCTTCCGCTTGCCCTGCTGAGCCTTCTCGTTGGACTGGTCCTTGGTGCCCATCATGTCACTCCTCATCGGGTGAAAGGGGTCGGGCCCGACCAGAGTTACACGCACCGACATACTCCGCATTTCGGATCGACGGAGGTGAAGAAGGCGCAGGTCAGCGCGGTTGACAGAGCGTTACTGGTGACGCTGAGTGCCTGCCGCCCTCGCCTTCTCGTCGGCCGCGCCGCCCTCGCCCACCAGACCGCCCCGCTCGCCTCGCGTCGCCGCCAGCCGCGGCTCGGCCCGGCGCATCTCGCGCTGCCCCACCGTCGCGATGAGCGCGGGCAGATAGCCGCGCACCGACTGCATTCCGCGCAGCCACCACTGCGCGTACACATGGGCGGACCGGCGCTCGATCCCGGCCACCAGCCGGTCCACGGCCGGGCCCAGCGGATAGGTGCGGTTGGCGGGCCAGGGCAGCCGCTGCCTGAGCTCCCGCATCACCTCGTCCCGGTCGGCGCCGCGCACCATGTCCGTATCCGTCCAGCTGAGATAGCCGACGCCCACCCGCACGCCGCGATGGCCCACCTCGGCCCGCAGACAGTGCGCGAACGCCTCCACCCCCGACTTGGAGGCGCAGTACGCCGTCATCATCGGTGCGGGCGTGATCGCGGCGAGCGAGGCGATCTGCAGCAGATAGCCCCGGCTGGCGGTGAGCGCGGGCAGGAAGGCGCGGGCCGTGGTGACGCTGCCCAGCAGATTGACCTCGATCACCCGCCGCCAGGCCGTCTCCTCGGATTCGAGGAACGGACCGCCCTGCGCGACACCCGCGTTGGCGCAGACGATGTCCACCGCGCCGAACCGCTCCACGACCTCCCGCGCGACCCGCGCCATCGCCTCGGAGTCGGTGACATCGGCGCACCAGTGGGCGGAGTCGGCCGGCAGCCGCTCCGACACCCGCTTCAGTTCGTCCGGCTCCAGACCCACCAGGGCCACCTTGGCGCCGCGCGCCGACAGCTTGCGGGCGAGCAGTTCGCCGACGCCTCGCGCCGCTCCCGTCACCACCGCGACCTGGCCCTCCAGGCTCCTGCGCGCACTCATGTCGTCTGCTCCTCAGCTTTTGCGGTCGGTGATTTCGGGGCCGACGCCGCGGGGTCCGCGTACGAGATGACGAGGTCACGGATGACCCCGGCCACGGCCGCGGGATCCTCGACCGGGGTCATATGGCCGAGCCCCGGCAGCTCGGTGAGGCCGGTGCAGCGCGGCAGCCCGGCGGCGAGCTCCTGTGCGAGTGCGGGCGGAGTGAGCCGGTCGGCGGTGCCGACGATGACGGCCGCGGGCATGGTCAGTTCGGCCATCCCGGCCTCCAGATCCAGCTCGTCGAGGACCTGCGCCCATGCGGCGCGTACGGCGCGGGGGCAGTCGTGCACGATCCGCGCGCACGCCTCCACCATGGCAGGCTCCGCGCCCGGCCCCAGCGTCCCGTAGTGCAGCAGCCGTTTGCCGAGCGGCGTGACCGGGCCGAGCGGAGCGCGCGAGCCGAGGATCGCGCGCTGCACCCGCGTCCGTACGCGCGCCGAGCGCAGCGGCACCACCCGCGCCCGCTCCACCAGCCGTGAGGCGCCCGTGCTGCACAGCACCACGGCGGCGGCGCGTTCGCGCAGCTGCGGGCGTCCGGCGGCGGCGAGCAGCGTCATCCCGCCCATGGAGTGCCCCGCCACCACGGCCCGCTCACCGGACGGGAGGGCCTGTTCCAGCACGGCCACCAGATCGTCGGCGAGGGCGTGGGTGGTGTAGCCGCCGGGGCCCGGGGCCGGGCTGCGGCCATGGCCGCGCTGGTCGTACACGATCACCCGGTGGTCGGCGGCCAGTTCGCGGACGACCGGCGCCCAGAAGGCGGTCGAGCAGGTCCAGCCGTGCGCGAGCACCACGGCGGGGGCGCCCACGGGCCCGTGCACCTCCGCGTACAGCCGGGTGCCGTCGGCCGAGGTGACGGTCAGATCATGGGCGGGCGCGGGCGGGGCGTACGGTCCGGAGGTCACGTACGGGGGCTTCCTCATCGGGACGACCCCCGCTCCGCGGCGGCCGGCACGACGGCAGCCTCGGATCCGCTCTCGCCCTGCGGCCGCAGCACCTTGTACTCCTCGGGGTGCACGCGCCGGGTGACCTTCTTGAACTCGCTGGTCGTGCCCGGCCAGAGGGTCGTGTTACGGCCGTTGTCCAGGTACCAGCTGTCACAGCCGCCCACGTTCCAGACCGTCCGCCTCATCCGTTCCTCGATCCGTTCGTTGTAGTCCCGCACCGCCGACGGCTTGGCGTCCATCGCGACCTTCCCGCCGAGGGTGTCCAACTGGCGCAGATAGTCGGCCATGTAGTTCAGCTGCGCCTCGATGATGAGGATCATCGAGCTGTTCCCGAGCCCGGTGTTGGGCCCGATGATCGTCATGAAGTTGGGGAAACCGGCCGCGCTCGTGCCGCGCAGCGCCTCCATCCCGCCCTTCCACTCCTCCGCGAGCGTCGTGCCGTGCGCCCCGGTCACACGGTGCGCGATGGGCATATCGGTGACGTGGAAGCCGGTCCCGAAGACGATCGCGTCCGCCTCGGTCTCGGTGCCGTCGGAGGCGACGAGGGTGGAGCCGCGCACTTCCCTCAGCCCGGCCGCGACCACGTCCACATGCGGCTGGGCGAGCGCGGGGTAGTAGTCGTTGGACAGCAGGATCCGCTTGCAGCCGATGCGGTAGTCAGGCGTCAGCTTGGCGCGCAGCACCGGGTCCTTGACCGCCCGCTTCATATGCGCGCCGGCCAGCCGCTCGACCATCCCCAACTGGCCCGGCCGCTTGGTGAAGGCGCCGACCTGCAGCTCCCGTATCCCCCACAGCACCCCGCGGCGCAGCGCGCGGGTGGCCGGAATCCTGGTGTGCAGCCAGCGCTCGACGCCGCTGATCCGGCGGTCCATGCGCGGCAGCACCCAGGGCGGGGTGCGCTGGAAGAGGGTGAGATGCCCCACCTCGTCCTGGATGGCGGGCACGATCTGGATGGCGGAGGCACCGGTGCCGACCATCGCGACGCGCTTGCCGCGCAGATCGAAGCCGTGGTCCCAGCGCGCGGAGTGGAAGACCTTGCCGGGGAAGCCGTCGAGGCCCGGGATGTCGGGGACCTTGGGATCCGACAGCCCACCGGTCGCGTTGACCACGACATCGGCGGTCAGCGTCCCGCCCGCGGTCTCGATCTCCCAGTGCAGCGCGCCGGCATCCCAGCGCGCGGCCAGCACCTCGGCGTCGAAGCGCAGATGCGGACGCAGCCCGAAGGCGTCGGCGACCCGCTCCAGGTACCCCCGGATATGCGGCTGGCCGGAGAAGGTCCGCGGCCAGTCGGGGTTGGGCGCGAAGGAGAAGGAGTAGAGGTGCGACGGAACATCGCAGGCACAGCCCGGATAGCTGTTGTCCCGCCAGGTCCCGCCCACCTCGCCCGCCCGCTCCAGGACCACGAAGTCGGTGATGCCCTCACGGCGCAGCCGTACCGCCGCGCCCAGGCCACCGAATCCGGATCCGACCACCGCCACCCGTACATGCTCATGCGTCAGCCCAGCCATGCCGCCGCCTCTCGCCACGAACTACTCGAACCACTCGGAAACAGACCGTGCCAGCGATCACTGGCACGATGGGAGCGTAGGGCAGGGATCTACCGAGCGGTAGGGGTCGCGCGGAAGGAAGTTACCGCCGGTCGCACCCGTCGGTGGCGGCATAGGCTGCCCTCGTGGCGACGAGCGAGGCGGACGAGACGGACGAGGTACGCGAATACCGCATGGCGGAACTGGCCGACAAGGCCGGGATCACCGTGCGCACCCTGCGCTTCTACCGGGAGCGCAAGCTCATTCCGCCACCACGCCGCGACGGCCGTATCGCCTGGTACGACGACCACCATCTGGCCCGGCTGCGGACGATCGCGGCGCTGCTGGAGCGCGGCCACACCCTCGGCGGGATAGCCGAGTTGATCGCCGCCTTCGAAAGCGGCCGCCGGGACGTGGGCGAACTGCTCGGGCTGCCCGGAGCCGCCTCGTCCGGAACCGTCCCGTCCTGGTCGGAGGAGACCCCGGTCCGGCTCACCCCGGAGGCACTCGCCGACTACTTCACCGGCGAGGTGACCCCGGACAACCTCATCGCCTCACTCGACATCGGCTATCTCACGGTCGACGGCGACGAGATCGTGCACATCAGCCGCCGACTGCTGGACGCCTCCCGTGCCCTGGTCGACCGGGGTGTGCCACTGGCCGCCGTCCTCGCGGCCGGACGCGACGTACGCGAGCATGTGGACGCGATCGCCGAGACCTTCGCGGCGCTGCTGCGCACCCATGTGCTCGCCGACGCCGGGGAGCGCGGCGAAGAGCTCGGCGAGACCATGGAGCGACTGCGGCCGCTCGCCAAGAGCGTGGTGGACGCCGAGCTGTCGATGGCCATGGACCGCAGGATGCGGGCCAACCCCGACGCGCGGCCCGGCGCCCAGCCCCCGCCGACCGCCACGGACGCGGTAGCCGCCGCGGCCACCCCGGACGCCCCGGCCCCGGCGAACACCGCGGACGCTCCGGCCCCGGCGGACACCGGAGACGCTCCGGCCCCGGCGGACACCCCGGACGCCCAGGACCCGGCGGACACCCCGGACGCCCAAGACCCGGCGGACACCCCGGACGCCCAAGACCCGGCGGACACCCCGGACGCCCAAGACCCGGCGGACACCCCGGACACCCAAGACCCGGCGGACACCCCGGCCACCCAGGACCCGGCGGACACCGGAGACGCTCCCGCCCCGGCGGACACCGCGGACGCCCAGGACCCGGCGGACACCGGAGACGGGCCGGACGCGTCCCCACGCTGCGGGCCGACCTGGGCCGCGTCAGCCTGGGATCATGAGCGAACTGCCGCGCTACCGGTACGAGGAGCTGGCCGACCAGATCCAGGAGGAGGTCCGGTCAGGGAAGCCGGCGAAGGGCGCCGCCCTGCCCGCTGAGCGCCGCATGACGGAGGTGTACGGGGTCCGCATCGGGACCGTGCGCCGTGCCGTCGCGCCGCTCCGGGAACGGGGCATGGTCGCGACCCTCCCCGCGAAGGGGACCTTCGTCATGGGGGCCGGATCGGCGACCGAAGAGGACGGCGGAGAGAAGTCGCTCTGTAGGCCGCGCGTCGGCCTATCGGTCGAATACGACCGTCACCGGGGCGTGGTCTGACCAGCGCTCCGCGTGTGTGGCCGCACGCTCCACGTACGCCTTCACGGCACGGCCGGCGATGCCGGGCGATGTGCAAACCAGGTCGATGCGCCAGCCCGCGTCGTTGTCGAACGCCCGGCCGCGGTAGGACCACCACGAGTACGGACCGGCGACGTCCGGATGCAGCGCGCGCACCACGTCCACGTACGCCGCCTCCTCGAAGACGCGGCTCAGCCACGCGCGCTCCTCCGGCAGGAAGCCGGACTTCTTCTGGTTGGCCTTCCAGTTCTTGAGGTCGGCCTCCCGGTGGGCGATGTTCCAGTCGCCGCACACCAGCGCCTCGCGCCCGCCGGCCGCCGCCCGCTCGCGCAGCTCCTTCAGGTACGGAAGGAACTCCGCCATGAAGCGCTCCTTCTCGTCCTGCCGCTCGGTGCCGACCTCCCCCGAGGGCAGATAGAGGCTGCCGACGGTCACCCCGGGAAGGTCGACCTCCACATAGCGGCCGCTGCCGTCGAACTCCGAGGATCCGAAGCCGACCCGTACGCCCTCCAGCTCGCGCCGCGCGTACACCGACACCCCGGCCCGGCCCTTCGCCGCCGCCGGGGCATGCACCACATGCCAGCCGTCCGGCTCGCGGACGGCCTCGGGAAGCTCCCGCGGCTCGGCACGTACCTCCTGGAGGCACACCACATCGGCCGCGGTACCGTCAAGCCAGGGCACGAAGCCCTTCTTGGCAGCGGCGCGCAGCCCGTTTACATTCACGGTCGTCACGGTGAGCACACCGGCACGATACGACACATAAACCCCACGCTCGCCACGACCGCATAGAAGTACGATACTCTGTATGAATATCCGAACCATCCGGTACGACCACCCCGACGCCGTCAAGCTCAATGAAGAGGTCCAGGCGGAGTACGCCGAGCGCTACGGCGAGGGGGATCTCACACCCATGGACGCGGGCCACTTCGACCCGCCCCACGGCCTCTACCTCATCGCCTACGACGAGGACGGCACCCCGCTCGCGAGCGGCGGCTGGCGCAGCCAGAAGCGGAGCGAGGAGGGCTACGCGGACGGGGACGCCGAACTCAAGCGGATGTTCGTGGTCCGCGCGGCGCGCGGCCAGGGGCTCGCCCGGCTGATCCTGGCGGCGCTGGAGGACAGCGCCCGCATGGCGGGGCGGGTGCGGATGGTCCTGGAGACCGGCACCATGCAGCCCGAGGCCATCGGGCTCTACACCTCATGCGGCTATGAGCCGGTGACGAAGTTCGGGCTCTACCGCTTCGAGGAGAGCAGCCGCTGCTTCGCCAAGTCGCTGGTCCTCAGCGGTGCGGCTCACCAGAAGAACCAGCCGGGGGTCGCGCTGTAGACCTGCGGTGTGTGGTCGCAGCTCCGTTCGTCGAACCCCTGGGCCGCGATCCGGGCCGCCTCGCGCTCGCCGCGGGCGTCGACTCCGTCCGCCGCGACGATCAGCGCGGCGATGACGGCGAGGAAGACCAGCGGGACCGCGGCAGTCCTCGTGTGCGCCTCCCGACACTGGGTCACGCCCACCACGGCCGTGACCCCGGCCGCCAGCACCGGCCCCAGGGCCGTACAGGTGAGATGGTCGACCGCGGGCGAGGCATGGCGGAAGACATAGTCGCGGCCCCCGCGCAGCCGCTCATAGAGCGCGGCAGCGGTGAGCGGGAGGCCGAATCCGGCCACATGGTGCGCCTTGAGGGAAGGACCCGCCCCGGCCGCGGAGCGGGTCCCCTTTCCGGCCGTACGGATCACCCCTTGCCGGCGAACTTCTTGCTGATCGCGCCGAACACGGCCTTGGCCTCGGCCCCCAGATGCGGGCCCGCGAGCCAGGTGTGTCCGTACGAGCCGATCGAACTGTTGGACACCAGCACCGTCTTGCCACCGTGGTTCACGAACCAGCCGCCGCCCGACGTACCGCCGGTCATCGAGCACCCGATCCGGTACATGGTGGGCGCGGTGGGCGAGAACGACAGCCGGCCCGGCCTGCTGGTGCAGTTGAACATCTTCGCCCCGTCGTACGGCGGGGCCGCCGGGTAGCCGTACGCGCCGATCGAGCTCACCCGGTTCGCCGACGGCGCCCCGAACCACACCGGCACGGAGGCCCCGACCGTCTCCTGCAGCGACTTGCCGCCGCCGTTCTCCGGCTTCACACGCAGCACCGCGAAGTCGTACGAGGACGCCGTACCGCCGGTCTCGCCGCCCGCGTCGATCCACTCCGACGAGGTCTGCGACCAGTCCGCCCACCACACGCCGTACGGAGTGACCTCCCGCTGCGCGGCGGTCTGGGCCTTGTTGGCCGACAGCCCGCCGTCGTTGTACGACGGCACGAACACGATGTTCCGCATCCAGCCGCCCTTCTTGCCGGAGTGCACGCAATGGCCCGCGGTCCACACCAGATTCGACTTGCCCGGGTGGGCCGGATCGTCGACGACCGTGCCGGAGCACACCATCGGCCCCTCGGGGCTGTCGAAGAAGACCTTCCCGACCGGCGCCATGTTCTGGTGGTACGGCCGCGAGACCTGCTTGGCCGGCACGGCGGGCGGCTCGGGATCGGTGGCGGCCTGGTTCTGGCCGGCGGCCTGGGTGGAGACGGTGTTCGGCGAGTCCTTCGCCTTGGCCATCCTGGACGGCTGCCAGAAGTTCTTGATCACAGGGTTGGCGAAATCCGATGCCCTGCGAGCCCAGTTGTCCCAGTTCTTCCAGCCGCTCTCCTTCCACTTCTTCAGATCGCCCAGACTCGTCGGAACGCCCTTCGGCAGCGTGATCCCGTCCTTGGCCTGCTGCCCGTCGGAAGCGGCCGATGTGCTCGACGCGGACCCGGCCTTGTCGTCACCGGGCCCGCAGGCCGAGGCGGAGACCACCAACAGCGCGGTCATGGCAGCGGCCGCCGCGGTGGAGCGGCGTATGAGTGGCATGGAGCCTTATCCCCCTGTGTGGTGCTGTGATGTGCTCATGTGCTCTGCACTACGGCGCTTTCGCGCCAAGGTCCCACTGGGACAGGCACCTACTATGCCCGCGCCTCTGGCCAGGGCCATCACCTGTCTCACAGCCAGCACACAACACGAACGGTGTCAGCACGATTCCATGACATCGAACGCTCTTTCACCCCGCCCGCCTGGCACCGCCCGCGGCGGCCGAAGGAGCCCCGGCGCCTCAGTGGCCGGGAGTTGGGCTCAGCCCAAAATTCCCGTGGCGCGCGCAGACCGCAGCCACATCGGAAACTCGCTCATCAGCGCGTCGTAGAGCACCTCGTCCGGCACAGCGGAGGGGGTGTTGCCCACGGGGAAGAAGCCGGCGTTGTCCACGGGCCGCTTGGTCGGGACCGGCAGATCGTCAAGTTTGCGCAGAAAGTCGAATTGCTTGCCCTCAGGGTCGCCGAAGCCGATGAACTGCCAGAAGATCGGCAACCGGGCGGCCGTGCACAGCACATGCTCGGCAGCCGTACGGGACGTCGGACCGCCATCGGTCTGGAAGATCACCAACGCCGGGGCAGTGCACCCCGAGGCCGCGTAGTGGTCGATGACGGCCTGCATGGCCAGGTGGTAATTGGTGCGCCCCATCCGCCCGTAGCCGTCATGCAGGGCGCCGATACGGCCCTCGTAGTCGTCCAGGCCGACCTCGGCGATGCCGTCGATCTCCGTGGAGAAGAAGACGACGGGCACCACGCCGTCGTCGTCCAGATTCGCCGACAGGCCAAGGGCCTGCTCCGCCAGCCGCTGAACGGCGCCGCTCTTGTAGTGCCGCCCCATGCTGAGCGAGCGGTCCAGGACGAGATAGACCGCCGCCCGCTGCCCGGCGAGGCCGGACTTCTCCAGCGATATCCGCGCGGTCTTGTACAGATTGACCAGCCGCGGGGCGACCGTCTGCACCTTCTCCAAGCTGACGGCCGAGGATCCGGCAGCGGCCGGACGAGATCGCTTGGTGTAGTCAATGGCCATATTTCTCCCCCAGGCGAAGGCGCGCGACACGACGCGCTTACCGTACGCCGCCGTTGTCGGACCTTACGGGGAAATCAGCAGCAACATGGCCATCGTCAGCTGGGTGACTCCCCGCGGCTTGAAGGCCCAGGAGCGGGCCGTGGAGAACGGGAGGCGGTCCCGGGGGCAGCCGGCGGCGAAGACGCCCAGCAACACGCCGCACCTCCATCGAGCCGACATCTCCTTTGGTCGGCCGCGGGCCCCTCGAAACAAGAAAATCCCGCCCGATCTCACGATCGGACGGGATCTCCCACTGCGCTGTGGACCTGAGGGGATTTGAACCCCTGACCCCCTCGATGCGAACGAGGTGCGCTACCAGTCTGCGCCACAGGCCCTTGCGACGAATGAAACTCTAGCATCCCCTCCGGGATGCTTGGAAATCCGTTCCCCGCTGGTCAACGGAGTGGCTGTCACTCGTTGGCCGCACGCGGCCGGTCCTCGTCGGCGTACTGGTCGAAGAGGGGCGTACGGCCGCGTTCGCGGGGGCGGCGGGTGGGCGCGGGGTGGGAGGCGGGGGCCGGGGCGGGGGTGGGGTCGGCGGTGCTGGAGCGGGCGGAGCTCCAGGCGTCGGGGGCGGCCAGGTCGACGCTGCCGGTCGCGCGGGGGGCGACGGGCGCGGTGACGTACGTCGGCAGTGGTACGGGCACCGGCTCCCAGCCCTCCCCGGCGGCGGGGCCGCGCTCGCGCTCGCGCTCCTGGTCCACCCACTCCGCGTGATCGGTCTGCTCGACCAGGGCGCGGCGCCCGGCCGCGTGCGCGGAGGTGGGCGGGGCGGGGGCGGGCTCGGCTTCGGCGGGGGCGGGCGGGTCGGCGGGGCCGTCGGCGGCGGACGGGCCGTCGGCGGGCGGGTGGGTGCGCGGGCGGCGCTCGCGCAGGCGCTGCGCGGCCTGCTCGGCGCGGCGCTGGTCCATGGTGAAGGCGAAGCGGCGCCGCTCCTGGGAGCGGAGGTAGGCGATATAGGCGCTGAGCAGTATGGCCGGGATGGCCGGGGCCCACAGGAAGGCGAGGCCGCCGACGGCGGCGACGACCGCGCCGAGGGTGAAGGCGAGGAAGAGCATCACGGTGGTACGGCGCCGGCGCGCGAGCACCCGCGCGCGCCGCACCCGGTCCACGGCGCTCCCCCCGGTGGACGGCGGCGCGGCCTCGCCGGGCCCCGGCGGGGGCGACCCCGCCGCGGCACCCGTCGGCGCCGGGGCGCGCAGGGTCACGGGGTCGGCGAAGGCCCGGACGTCGACCGCGTCGGTGACGGCTTCCGGGTCGGCCGCGAAGCGCTCCGGCTCGGCGAGGCCGCCCCCGGCGTCGGGGGCGGTTGCGTCCTCGGCGGTGCGCTCCGCGGGGACATCCGCCGGGTCCCCCGGGCGCTCGGCGTCCTCGAGGCTCTTGGCGTAACGGCGCTCCATGCCCGCCCGTCCGGACAGCAGCCGGATGGCGGTACTGAAGCGTTCCGTCGGACGGGCCTCATTGAGCTCGTCCTGCCTACGAAGCCACATCGGCACCAAATAGGCGGCCCAGGCCCCGACGATGACTGCGTAGATGAGGCCACTGCTGCTCACGCTCACACGGTAGAGGGGTCCGCATGAGGCCATCTGCCAATTGGCGCGGTGTGTCGCACGATCTGGCTGATATCTCGAAAGTTTTTTGTGATTGTTGGGCTGACCCGGTTGGGAATGTGAGCAATTTAATCGAACAGATATTTTATTTCTGTGATGCCCCTGGTCGCGTCCGGTGCCACCGCTCCAGCAGGCTCTCCGACAGTTCCTCCGCCGTGAGCGCGAAGACCAGATGGTCGCGCCAGGCGCCGTCGATGTGGAGATAGCGGGGCCGCAGCCCTTCCTCGCGGAATCCGAGTTTCTCCACCACACGGCGGCTGGGCATGTTCTCGGGCCGGATGCACACCTCGATACGGTGCAGTCCGACGGTGCGGAAGCAGTGGTCGACGGCGAGCGCGACGGCCGTCGGCATCACCCCGCGCCCGGCCACCGCGTGGTCGACCCAGTAGCCGACATGGCCCGAGCACATCGAGCCCCAGGTGATCCCGGCGACCGTCAACTGCCCGGCCAGCCGCCCCCGGTACTCGATGACGAACGGCAGCATCCGCCCGGCGTGGGCCTCGGCGCGCAGATGGCGGACCATCTGCCGGTAGGTGGGCCGGTGGGTGACCGGACCGCCCGGCGGGGGCGGCGGAATCGTCGCCTCCCAGGGCCGCAGCCACTCCCGGTTGCGCTGGTTGACCTCGCGCCAGGCGCGCTGGTCGCGCAGCTTTATGGGGCGGAGGACCGTATCGCCGTCCGCCAGCACGATCGGCCAGGGGGCGTTCAGCTCGGGCTCCCGGCCGGACCGGCGGAGGCGGTGGGTCTGGGGTGATCGCCGCCGTGGATCTGGTCGACCGCGTGGACCAGCAGCCGGCCGAGGACCGTAAGGCCGTCACGGACCCCTCCGGTGGAGCCGGGCAGGTTGACGACCAGGGTCGTGCCGGCGACTCCGGCGAGCCCCCGGGACAGCGCCGCGGTGGGCACCTTGGCGAGCCCCTCGGCGCGGATGGCCTCCGCGATGCCGGGGATCTCGTAGTCGAGGACGCGACGGGTCGCCTCGGGGGTGCGGTCGGTGGGGGTGAGGCCGGTGCCTCCGGTGCTCACCACGACGTCGTACGCGGCGGCCACGGCCTCCCGCAGGGCCGCCTCCACCGGGTCTCCGTCGGGCACCACGCGCGGGCCGTCCACCGCGAAGCCGAGCGCGGCCAGCCCGTCGGCGATCAGCGGGCCGCCCCGGTCGGCGTAGACCCCGGCGGCGGCACGGTTGGAGGCGGTGATCACAAGGGCGCGATACGCCGGTGAGCCGGTCATGCCCGGCTCCAGTCGCCGGACTTGCCGCCGGTCTTCTCCTCCACCCGTACGTCCGTGATGACGGCCCCCTTGTCGACGGCCTTGACCATGTCGATCACCGTGAGGGCGGCGACCGAGACCGCCGTCAGGGCCTCCATCTCGACGCCCGTGCGGTCCGTGGTCCTGACGGTGGCGACGATCTCCACCGCGTCATCGGCGACCGTGAGGTCCACCTTCACGCCCGAGACGGCCAGCGGATGGCACAGCGGGATCAGATCCGGGGTGCGCTTGGCGCCCATGATGCCCGCGATACGGGCGGTGGCCAGGGCGTCGCCCTTGGGGACGCCCTCGCCGCGTAGCAGTTCGACGACGCGCGGCGCGACGAGCACACGGCCGCTCGCGCGGGCGGTGCGCGCGGTGACGTCCTTGGCCGAGACGTCGACCATGCGCGCGGCGCCCGCGGAGTCGAGGTGGGTGAGGTGGTCCTGGGCGCTGCTCATCGTTCTCCCGGTCCGGGCCAGGTGGCTCCTGTGGGACGACACCGTACCCGCCGCGGCCGGGCGCTAGGTGAGCAGGATGACGTCCACCTCGGCCCCCGGGGCGACCCCGGTGACCTCCTCGGGGACGACGATCAGCGCATTGGCCTGGGCCAGGGCCTTGACCAGGTGCGATCCCGCGCCGCCCACAGGGGTGACGGTGGCCGGCCGGTCCGCCGCCGCCGGCTCGTACCAGCCGCGCAGGAACTGGCGCCTGCCCTCGGGGGAGGACGCGACGCCCTCGGGGCAGACCGCGCGCTCCGTAGGGCGGTGGACGTCTCCGCCGCCCAGCATGGTGCGGATCACAGGGCGCACGAAGAGCTCGAAGGAGACATACGAGCTGACCGGGTTGCCGGGCAGGGCGAGCAGCGGGATGCGGTCCGGGCCGACGCGGCCGAAGCCCTGGGGCTTGCCCGGCTGCATGGCGACCTTGCGGAACGCGACGTCGTGCATCGCCTCCTTGACCACGTCGTACGCGCCGACGCTGACACCGCCGCTGGTGACCACGATGTCGGCGCGGACCAGCTGGTCCTCGACGGTCGAGCGCAGCGTCGCGGCGTCGTCGATCACGGCGCCCACCCGGTAGGCGATCGCGCCGGCCTCCCGGGCGGCGGCGGTGAGCTGGAAGCTGTTGGAGTCATGGATACGGCCGGGGCCCGCTTCCTCGCCGGGCTGGACCAGCTCACTGCCCGTGGACAGCACGACCACGCGCGGGCGGGGGCGGACCTTGACCGTGGCGCGGCCGACCGCGGCCAACAGCCCGATCTGCGGCGCCCCGAGGACCGTCCCGGCGCGCAGCGCGAGCTCGCCCGCGCCCGCGTCGCTCCCCCGGGTGCGCACATGCTGCCCGTCCTGGACCGGCCGGAAGACCCGCACCCTGCCGCTTCCGCCGTGGGGGTCCGCACCGCGCGCGAGCATGTGCGTGACCGGGCCGCTGTCCAGACCGCCGTCGGTCCACTCGACGGGGACGACGGCCTGGCCGCCGGGCGGCAGCGGGGCGCCGGTCATGATCCGGGCCGCCTCGCCCGGGCCCACGGTGGGCAGCTCACCGCTGCCCGCCGCGATATCGCCGACGACGGTCAGCACCGCGGGATGCTCCGCCGTCGCGGCGCCGACGTCAGCGGTACGGACGGCATAGCCGTCCATGGAGCTGTTGTCGAAGGGCGGAAGGGCGACGGGGACGGTGACGTCCTCGACCAGGACACAGCCCTGGGCGTCGAGCAGCTGCAGCTCGATGGGCTCCAGCGGGTGGATCCGCCCGAGGATGTCGTCGAGGTGCTCGGTCACCGTCCAGACCCGGTCCCGGTCCTCGGTGGCGCCCTGATCGGCGGCCCGTGCCGCGGTGCTGCTCAAAGTGCTACATCTCCTCGGTGACGTAACGACGAAGCCAATCCCGAAACTCCGGGCCCAAGTCTTCACGTTCGCACGCGAGTCTGACAATGGCACGCAGATAGTCGCCACGGTCGCCTGTGTCGTAACGGCGCCCCTTGAAGACGACGCCGTGCACCGGGCCGCCGAGGTCCGGATCGGAGGCGAGCGCCTGGAGGGCGTCGGTGAGCTGGATCTCGCCACCGCGCCCCGGCTCGGTCCTGCGCAGCACGTCGAAGACGGCCGGGTCGAGGACATAGCGGCCGATGACGGCGTAGCTGCTGGGCGCGTCGGCGGGGTCGGGCTTCTCGACCAGGCCGGTGACCTGGACGACGCCCTCCTCCAGGGTCGGCTTGACGGCGGCGCAGCCGTAGAGATGGATCTGCTGGGGATCCACCTCCATCAGGGCGATGACGCTGCCGCCGTGCTGCTCCTGGACCTCGACCATCCCGGCCAGAAGCGGGTCGCGGGCATCGATGAGGTCGTCGCCGAGGAGGACGGCAAAGGGCTGGTCACCGACGTGCGGGGCGGCACACAGCACCGCGTGGCCGAGGCCCCTGGGGTCGCCCTGGCGGACGTAGTGCATGGTCGCCAGGTCGCTGGACTCCTGGACGCGGGCGAGTCGGGTCTCGTCGCCCTTGCGGGTCAGGGCCTCTTCGAGCTCGTAATTGCGGTCGAAGTGGTCCTCCAGGGGTCGCTTGTTACGACCGGTGATCATGAGGACGTCGGACAGCCCGGCGGTGACGGCTTCCTCGACGACGTACTGGATCGCCGGCTTGTCGACGACCGGCAGCATCTCCTTGGGGGTGGCCTTGGTGGCCGGAAGAAAGCGGGTACCGAGGCCCGCGGCAGGGATGACAGCCTTGCTGATCCGAGTACGCGATTGAGTCATGTCCTGAACCCTATCTGGTGCCTTTGCGGCGAATGATGAGGATTCGGTGAATGTGACATGAGACAGGGAGTTTGCGCACCCAGTGATCAATATCGACGCTAGTAAGCGCGCATTGCGGCGACGTCTCCTGACGGTGAGAGCCAGGTTGACTGCGGATGACATCGAGGCAGCCCGGACCTCTCTGGCGTGTCGCGCGCTGGAGCTTCCGGAGCTCGCCGGGGCGGCCACGGTGGCGGCGTATGTGTCCATGGGGAGCGAGCCCGGCACGCACGCGCTGCGGGAGGCGCTGCGCGCGCGGGGCGTGCGGGTGCTGCTTCCGGTCCTGCTGGAGGACAACGATCTCGACTGGGGCGAGGACGAGGGGCCCGGACGGCTGGTGCCCGCCCGCCACGGACTGCAGGAGCCGGCGGGGCCGCGGCTGGGCCCCGAGGCGGTCACCCGGGCGGACGTGGTGCTGCTGCCCGGGCTCGCGGTGGACCGGCGCGGCATGCGGCTGGGCCGCGGCGGCGGCTCGTACGACCGGGTGCTGGCCCGGCTGGCGCGGGCGGGGGCCGATCCGGCGCTGGTGGTACTGCTCTACGACGGCGAGCTGCTGGACGAGGTCCCCGAGGAAGGCCACGACCGGCCCGTGCACGCGGCCGTGACGCCCTCGGGGGTCCACCGGTTCACGCCGCGGCCGCGCTGAGAGGCGCCCGAAGGCGTCTCACAGCGGGGCCGCGAGGTTCGGGCGGGGCCCGGAGCCGGCCGGGCGGGAGCGCCCCGCACACGGCCGCCGGGCCCTTCGGGGGGCTAGGGGGTCAGTGCCAGCTCGTCGTCCGTCGACTTGTCCACGGCGCTCTTGCTGAACGCCCATGGCAGCAGCTCGCCCTTGGCCCACTTCTCGGTCTGGTCCGTGTAGTGCGCGTGGTAGGCGTGCCCGGAGGCGCCGGTGAGATTGACCCAGCGCGACTTGTCGAGGTTGTCGAGGTTGACGACCATCCGCATCGAGGGGACCCAAGTGACGTCGTAGCCCCCCGCCGCGTTCCACCCGGTGGCGTTGACCGCCGCCTCGCCGCCCGAGAGGTTCCAGGGGCCGCGGTTGAGCATCCACTGCACCACGCCGGGGCCCTCGGTGCCCAGCGTCTGGTTCTTCAGGGTCAGCCGGTGCAGCCGGCCCCAGCTCCAGCTGTTGATGTCCTTGCCCAGCTTGGCGGTGAGCTCGGAGCGCGCGGCCCTCATGGCCTTCGCGAGAAGCTCGTCACGGTTGGCCGCGCCGGGGTTGTTGCGGGTGCCCGCCGTCTTCCACCAGCTGTTGCCCGGGTCCTTGACAATGTTCCGGACGACCTCGTACCAGCGGTCGCCGCCGTCCGGCTGCGCCATGTCGGGGTCGCGCTTGCCGCACTCGCGCACCAGCCGGGTGTTGCCCTCCAGGTCCTCCAGCGGACCGGAGTCGTCGGCCGGGCGGACCCGCAGACACTGGCCCTTGACCCGCAGCTCCTTGGGGAGCTTGTCGCCGAAGGCGAGCTTGAGAGTGTTGCGCCAGACGGCGTTGAAGTACGCGGCGGCCGCCGAGTCGGAGTCCTGGGTGTAGTCCCAGCTCTCCAGGAGCTGCTGCGCCCGGCGTACGTAGTCGTCCTTGATGTTGATCTTGAGCAGATAGGGCGTCAGCAGTTTGGCGATCTCACTGCTGTTGTCCATCTGCATGGACTGCATGTCGTCGGTGGAGACCTTGCCGCCGTCCTTGACCTTCGACTCGATGAGGTCGCCGATGCGCTGGCTGCGCGCGCCGTAGCCCCAGTCGTCGGTCAGCAGGTACGGGTACTTCTTCTTGTCTATGACGGCCTGGTTGGCGGTGACGATATAGCCGCGCTTGGGGTTGTACTCCCAGGGCAGCGCCGACTGCGGAATGAACTTGCTCCACTTGTAGCGCGAGTCCCAGCCGGGCGCCGGGTAGCGGCCGTCCCCCTTGGCGCGCACCGGGATCCGGCCGGGGGCCTGGTAGCCGATGTTGCCCTTGGTGTCGGCGTAGATGAGGTTCTGGGAGGGGACCGAGAAGTCCTGGGCCGCCTTGCGGAAGTCGCTGAAGTTCTTGGCGGTGCCGAGCTTGAAGACCGCGTCCATGGTGTTGGACGGGGTGAGCGCGGTCCACTTCAGCGCCACCGCGTAGCCGTCGCCGCGGTCGGGGGCCACATCGTCGGCGCCGCTGCCGACCGGGGCGTTCTTGCCGACGTCCGTCAGCTCGTCGTCGCGGTCCGAGACGATCGGGCCGTTGTTGCTGGTGCGGACGGTGATCGTACGGCTCCTGCCGCCCGCGACCTTGATGGTCTCCTCGCGGGTCGTGAAGGGGAGCTGCTTGCCGTCGTAGAGGTAGCCGTTCGCGGTGACCTTCTCCAGATAGAGGTCGCTGACGTCGGCGCCGAGGTTGGTCATGCCCCAGCTGACGTTCTGGTTGTGACCTATGACGACCCCGGGCATACCGGCGAAGGTGAAGCCCGCCGCGTCGTACGGACAGGCGCTGGAGACCTGCTTGCAGTGCAGACCCATCTGGTACCAGACGGACGGCAGCTGCGGGGCGAGGTGCGGATCGTTGGCGAGCAGCGGCTTGCCGGTGGTCGTGTACTGGCCGGAGATGACCCAGGAGTTGGAGCCGATGCCGGTGCCGTTCGGGCCGAGCAGCGCCGGGACCTGGTCCAGGGTCTTGGAGAGCGAGGACAGCTGGCTCTGCAGCCCCTGGGCGGCTCCGGTGGCCCCGCCCCCGGCGCTGGTGCCGTCCGTCGTGCTGGTCGCGCTCGCCTGGGGGTCGAACTCGTCGGTGGCCTCGTCGAGGGCGCCGCCCTGGACGATCGGCTTGTTCCGGCTGTACGGGTAGGGCGGATAGAGCTCATCTATCTGCTGGGCGCTGAGCCTGCTGGAGGCCAGCGCCCGGTCCACCTCGTCCTGCATATTGCCGCGCAGATCCCAGGCCATCGCCTTGAGCCAGGCGACCGAGTCGACCGGGGTCCACTTCTCCGGCTTGTAGCCGTCGTTCTTGAAGTCCAGCGCCGCGTACTCGACGGACAGCGCCTTGCCCTGGTGGTCCTTGAGGTAGGCGTTGACCCCGTCGGAGTAGGCGCGCAGATACTTCTTGGTGGTCGCCGACAGCTTGGTGTCGTACTCCTGCTGGGCCACCCGGTGCCAGCCCAGGGTGCGCAGGAACGCGTCGGTCTCGACCTGGCCGGATCCGAACATTTCCGACAGCCGACCCGCCGTCATATGGCGGCGGACGTCCATCTCCCAGAAGCGGTCCTGGGCCTGGACGAACCCCTGGGCCCGGAAGAGGTCCTCAGGGGTATTGCCGTAGACCTGCGGTATCCCATAGCCGTCACGTTTGACCTGTACGGGGCCGGACAGCCCCTTGAGCTGCAGCGATCCCGTGGTCTCCGGGAAAGAGGCACGCACGGTACTGATGCTCCAGTACGTGCCGTAGCCGACGCCTCCGATGAGCAGCAGCACGACTGCTATCACGATCAGGCGGACGCGTCGGCCCTTCTTCTTACGAGGAGAGCCGGTTTTGTTGGCGGGCATCGCTGTCCTTCGAGGGGCAGGGTTGATCCTGGAGTGCTGGAGCAACCATAGGCGCAGGGCTGTCGCCGCCCCGACGCGGAGTCATGACTGACGCCCCGCACCGGCCACCCGGCCGTGCGGGGCGGCCACCCGGCCGGGCTCCTACACCTCGGCGAACGACCCGCGTAGGAGGCCCGCGTCAAGAACCCGTAAAATGTTAGGTAAGGCAATGAAGTTCCGGTCGGCCGGGAACCGCACGAACCGTTCCCGCCGCTCGCGTGAGAAAGGTTCGGCCCCTGACTGTTCACCACCTCAATGAACTGCTGCTGATCTGCTCCCTCGTCCTGCTCGTCGCGGTGGTGGCCGTAAGGGTCTCCTCCCGCAGCGGGCTGCCCACCCTGCTGATCTACCTGGGAATCGGCGTCGCCATCGGCACGGACGGGATCGGCGTCACCTTCAACGACGTCGAACTGACGCAGGTCATCGGCTACGCCGCGCTCGTCGTGATCCTGGCCGAAGGCGGCCTGAGCGCCAAGTGGCGCGAAATCAAACCCGTCCTGCCGACGGCCGCCGCGCTGTCCACCGTGGGTGTCGCGGTGAGCGTGGGGGTCACCGCGGCGGCGGCGCACTATGTGGTGGGACTGGACTGGCGGCAGGCGCTGATCATCGGCGCGGTGGTGTCGTCCACGGACGCGGCGGCGGTCTTCTCGGTGCTGCGCAAGGTGCCGCTGCCCAAGCGGCTCAGGGGCGCTCTGGAGGCCGAATCCGGCTTCAACGACGCCCCGGTGGTGATCCTGGTCGTCGCCTTCTCCGCCCGGGGCCCCATGGACCCCTGGTACTCCCTGATCGGCGAGATCGCCCTGGAGCTGGCGATCGGCGCGGTGATCGGCCTCGCGATCGGCTGGCTGGGAGCGTACGGCCTGCGGCATGTGGCGCTGCCGGCCTCGGGTCTGTACCCGATCGCGGTGATGGCGATCGCCGTGGCGGCGTACGCGGCGGGCGCGCTGGCGCACGGGTCCGGCTTCCTCGCCGTCTACGTCGCCTCGCTCCTGATGGGCAACGCGCGGCTGCCGCACTGGCCGGCGACGCGCGCCTTCGCCGAGGGGCTGGGCTGGATCGCCCAGATCGGCATGTTCGTCCTGCTCGGGCTGCTCGTGACCCCGCACGAGCTGGCCGATGACATCTGGCCCGCCCTCGTCGTCGGACTGGTGCTGACCGTGGTCGCCCGGCCGTTGTCGGTGCTGATCAGCACGGCGCCGTTCCGGGTGCCGTGGCGGGAGAAGGCACTGCTGTCCTGGGCCGGACTGCGCGGTGCGGTGCCGATCGTGCTCGCGACCATCCCGATGGTCGGCGAAGTGCCCGGCAGCCGCCGGATCTTCAACATCGTCTTCGTACTGGTGATCGTCTACACCCTGGTCCAGGGGCCGACGCTGCCCTGGCTCGCCACCCGGCTGCGGCTCGGGGAGCAGGACGCCACCGCCGATCTGGGCATCGAGTCGGCGCCGCTGGAGCGGCTGCGCGGGCATCTGCTGTCGGTGTCGATCCCCAAGGGCTCCAAGATGCACGGGGTCGAGGTCGGCGAGCTGCGGCTGCCGCCCGGGGCCGCGGTCACCCTGGTCGTACGGGAAGGGACCAGTTTTGTGCCGCTGCCGTCGACCGTATTGCGGCGCGGCGACGAGCTCCTGGTGGTGGCCACGGACCCGGTGCGCGACGCGGCGGAGCAGCGGCTGCGGGCGGTGGGCCGGGGCGGCAAGCTGGCGGGCTGGCTGGGCACGGGCGGGGTCTGACGAAGCCGGGACCGGGCGACGTGCCGGACGTGGAATCGATCATCGAATGACCTGCCGCAGTGGACTGACGGGCAGGAATACTGCACTATGGAACGTCGTTAGCACTCACTGAGTGAGAGTGCCAGGAGGAAGCACGTGCCGACCTACCAGTACCAGTGCACCGCGTGTGGCGAGGGCCTCGAGGCGGTGCAGAAGTTCACCGACGACGCGCTCACCGAGTGCCCCAGCTGCCAGGGACGCCTGAAGAAGGTGTTCTCGGCCGTCGGCATCGTCTTCAAGGGCTCCGGCTTCTACCGGAACGACAGCCGCTCCTCCTCCAGCTCCAGCAGCTCGGGCGCCGGCTCGGCCAAGCCGGCGGCGAAGAGCGATAGCGGAAGCTCGTCGTCCTCCTCGTCCTCGGACTCGTCGTCCTCGTCCTCGGACTCGTCGTCCGGGTCGGGCTCGTCCTCACCCTCCTCCTCGACGTCCTCGACATCGAGCAGCAGCAGCTCGGCCGCCTGATTCTTCACAAGACACCCCGCCGCGTCCCCTGGGGACGCGGCGGGGTGTCGTTCGTCAGGGCGCGCCTGGCTAGGGTGACCGCATGGCTGAGACCAGCAGCGGACACGCAGACATAGGGGTCATCGGGGGGTCGGGGTTCTATTCGTTCCTCGACGATGTGGCCGAGATCACGATAGAGACTCCCTATGGGGCGCCGAGCGATTCGCTCTTCCTCGGCGATATCGCGGGACGGCGGGTCGCCTTCCTCCCCCGCCACGGCCGCACGCACCATCTGCCGCCGCACCGGATCAACTACCGCGCCAACCTCTGGGCCCTGCGCTCGGTCGGGGTGCGGCAGGTGTTCGGCCCGTGCGCGGTGGGCGGGCTGCGGCCGGAGTACGGACCGGGGACGCTGCTCGTACCGGACCAGCTGGTGGACCGTACGAAGGGGCGTACCCAGACCTACTTCGACGGCGAGCCGCTGCCGGACGGACGGAGGCCAAATGTCGTGCACACCACCTTCGCCGACCCGTACTGCCCGGTGGGGCGGAAGGCGGCCGTGGAGGCGGCGCGCGGCCGGGACTGGGAGCCGGTGGACGGCGGGACGATGTGCGTGGTCGAGGGGCCGCGCTTCTCCACCCGGGCCGAGTCGCGCTGGCACGCGGCACAGGGCTGGTCGGTGGTCGGCATGACGGGCCATCCCGAGGCGGTGCTCGCACGGGAACTGGAGCTCTGCTACACGTCGCTGACGCTGGTCACCGATCTGGACGCGGGGGTGGAGACGGGCGAGGGCGTCTCGCACACCGAGGTGCTGAAGGTGTTCGGGGAGAACGTCGGACGGCTGCGTGAGGTGCTCTTCGACGCGGTGGGCAAGCTGCCGGACACCTCCGGGCGGAACTGTCTGTGCAGCCGGGGGCACGAGGGCTGGGACCTGGGGATCGAGCTGCCGTAAGGCGCGTCGGGGCGGCGGGGCGGTGCGGGTGTCGCTCGCCCGGGCGAGCGAGTTGTCCACAGCCCAGGGGTCGTCCACAGGCCCGAGCGGAATCGGGCGGGGGCGGGCATCGTGAGGGAGCCAGAAGCTCCCGGTCCCTCACGGCAGGCGGTGATGTGCCATGTCCCATCCGTCCCCCACGCTCGCGTTACCCCGCTCCGCTCCCCCGGCCCGAGCGGTCCCGCGGTTCGGCCCGGTGCGGGTCGGGCGCGACGGCGGATACCGGGTCCGGCGGGCGGTGCGGCGGCGACGGCGCGCGATGGCGGCCGGGCTGGCGCTCACGGCCGCGGCGCTCGCGGCGGCGGCACCACCCGGCCAGGACCCTACGGACCGGGCGTCCTCACCGGCGCCCGCCCCGGCGGCTGAAGGCCGGCCCGGGAGCCGGACCGACGAGCCGCGCCCCGCCCTGGTGTCCGCACCGGTCCGGATCGCCGACGCGGCCGCGGTGCGGCTGCTGCACCCCGGCGACCGAGTGGATGTGCTGGCCGCGCCCGCGCCCGACTCCGCCGCTCAGAGGCATGGGTCCGGCGCCGCCGCGCGGATGGTCGCGCGCGGGGTCACGGTGGCCTCTGTCCCTGGACCCAGGGGCGGCGGGGCCGTGGACGGTGATTCCCCGGCCGGCGACTCCGCGGGCGGCGGCGCGGGGGACGCCGGGGACACCGGGGCCTCGGCGGACGGCGGGGCGCTGGTGGTGCTGACGGTGCCGAGAGAGGCGGCGGCCGCGCTGGCCGGTGCCGCGGCCACCTCCCGATTGGCGGTGGCGCTGTGCCGCTCCTGACTCCCCCGCCTCGCCTGATGCCCCTGTTCCCCGCCGGTGTAGGTTGCGGAATGGTCCGCTCCAG
The DNA here is from genome assembly GCF_040606675.1 of Streptomyces sp. NPDC005393. NCBI lineage: Bacteria > Bacillati > Actinomycetota > Actinomycetes > Kitasatosporales > Streptomycetaceae > Streptomyces > Streptomyces sp. NPDC005393. The sequence continues at coordinate 30,637 of NZ_JBEXFG010000031.1, forward strand.
CACCGGCGCGGCGAAAGAGAGGCAGTGGGTTGAGCAAGGAGAAGGTGACCGAGGAGAAGCAGAGCGTCGTGGAGGGCTTCAAAGCCTTCCTGATGCGCGGCAATGTGATCGATCTGGCTGTCGCGGTCGTCATCGGAGCCGCCTTCACCGCCGTCGTGAACTCCATAGTGAAGGGCTTGATCAATCCCATAGTCGGGGCCTTCGGCACGAAGGACCTCGAGAAGTACCGCTCCTGTCTCAAGGCGCCCTGCGAGATGAACGCCACGGGGGGTATCGTCCGGGGCATCCCGATCCTCTGGGGCACCGTGCTCAGCGCCGTGCTGACCTTCCTGATCACGGCGGCGGTGGTGTACTTCCTGATGGTGCTGCCGATGTCGCGCTATCTGGCGCGGAAGGCCGCCAGGGAGGCGAAGGCGGAGGAGGAGCAGGCCGAGACGGAGGCCGCGGAGATCACCCTGCTCCGCGAGATCCGCGACGAGCTGATGGCGCAGCGCGGCAGCGGTGCCGGTCTCCGCAGCGGCAGCGACACCCTCTAGGGCACCGTCAGAGATGGTGGGGCGGCTTCTCATCGAGGAACCGAGCCAGATCCGCGGCACTGTCGGCGCTGTCGCCGCCAGCAACCCGCTCACCCCACCCGCGGTCCGTATCGTCCGGTGACTGCTGCGACAGTGGATCTCCGAAGTCCAGCGCGGCGGCAGGATCGCGCGGTCCAGGGGCGGGGGCGGTGCTCATGCCTCAAGAGTACGGCCGCGCGAGCGGCTCGGTGTACCGGCCGAGCTCGTCCTGCCACCACAGGTCCCGGCCGGGCGTCCAGGACACCGGGCGGCCGAGCCGGTGGACCACCAGCACCGACCGCACCTCCGGGCAGCCGGTCAGCGCCCGGTCGACGAGCTGCTTGAGCGGCTGCGGCTTCCCGCAGCGCTGCTCACCGTTCGCGGTGATGACCACCCTGGCCCCCATCTCCCGGATCCGATCGCGCAGTTCATGGGCGCGCAGCCCCACAGGGAGGCTGCCGCGGACGACATCGAGCCGGCCGCAGGCGAGCGTGGCGATCACGGATTCGGGCACCAGCGGCAGATGGACCGCCACCCGGTCCCCGGCGCGCACCCCGAGCCGAGTCAGGGCGGCCGCGGCCCTGGCCGCCTGGTTGAGCAGCTCGGCATGGGTGAGCTCCTCGGTGCGGTCCGGCTCGCTGATCCAGCGGAGGGCCACCCGGGCTGTCTGCCGCGTATCGGCGGCCAGTGTCGGGAGCTCCTCCGTCCGAGAGGCACGAGGCACGGCGGTCTTCTTTCGGACGGGGGCGAACGGCATGTCACACAGACTGCTGCCAAGCCATCAACGTCTGATGAACGTCCCCTACACGGGGGTCGGAGGCTCTCTCCAGGGGCTCGCGGACCCGGCTCGCGCCGCGCGGCCGCGATCGCGGGAGGCTCTGTGCCCGGTCCGTCCTCGCCTCGCTCCACGACCAGGGCACGGCTTCCCGTGCTACGCATAGCTTCCATGAATGCCGACCGGGCCATCCCCGCATCTCCCCATCCCGACCGGGCCGACGGGCTGACGGATGTCCGAGGGCTGCGCGTCGGCCACGCCCAGCGGTCCGGCGGCGGCTGGCTGACCGGGACGACCGTCGTGCTGGCGCCCGAGGGCGGGGCGGTCGCCGCGGCCGATGTGCGCGGGGGCGGCCCCGGCACCCGGGAGACCGACGCCCTCGATCCGCGCAATCTCGTCCAGCGCGTCGATGCCGTGGTGCTGACCGGCGGCAGCGCGTTCGGCCTCGACAGCGCCTCGGGGGTGACCGGTTGGCTGGAGGAGCACGGCCGGGGCTTCAGGGTCGGCCCCGATCCGGCGCAGGTCGTCCCGGTGGTGCCGGCCGCCGCCCTCTTCGACCTGGGCCGGGGCGGCGACTGGCGTGCCCGGCCGGACGCGGCGCTGGGCCGTGAGGCGATCGAGGCCGCGGCCCGTTCGGAGCCGGGCGCGCCGGTCGCGCAGGGGAATGCGGGCGCGGGCACGGGCGCGGTGGCCGGCGGGCTCAAGGGCGGCACGGGTTCGGCCTCCACGGTGTTGCCGTCCGGCATCACGGTGGCCGCGCTGGCGGTGGTCAACGCGGCGGGCTCGGTGGTCGATCCACGGACGGGTGTGCTGTACGGGCAGGTGTACGAGCCGTCTGACGACGGCGGGCCGCACCGGCTCGGGGAGGCCGAGCACGCCGAGGCGCTGCGTCGGCTGGCCGCCGCGCGGGCCGAGTCGGAGCGGCGCCAGGCCGCGTCCGTACACCCCCCGCTCAACACCACCCTGGCCGTGGTCGCCACCGACGCCGCGCTCACCCGGGCCCAGGCGCACAAGCTCGCCGGCACGGCGCACGACGGGCTGGCGCGGGCCGTCCGGCCGGTGCATCTGCTGTCCGACGGCGACACCGTCTTCGCCTTGGCCACGGGCGACCGCCCGTTGGTGCCGGACGGCGGCCAGGACGGCACCGGGGATCCGGCGTTCGGGGTGCACCGGGAGAGCGGGGTGCTGAACGAGGTGCTGGCGGCGGGGGCGGATGTGCTGACGCGGGCGGTGGTCAAGGCGGTGCTGGCGGCGGAGGGCGTGGACGGCCCGGGGGGCGTCTTCCCCGCGTACCGCGATCTGTACGGCCGTTGACCCGGCCGCCGGGAGAGCCGGGCGAGTACGACCGAAGATGAGGAAACGGGGGAGAGACATCACCATGGACACCGATCTGCTGATCATCGGCGGGGGTCCGGCCGGTTGTGCCGCCGCCGTGATGGCGGCGAGCCTTGAGATGCGGTCCGTGCTGATCGAGTCGGACGACGCCCTGTGCGGTGCGCTGCGGCGCATCCCGGTGGTGGGCAATGTCCTCGGCTTCACCAGCGGTCCCGGGCTGGCGGCGGCGATCGAGGCCGATGTGGCGCGCTGCGATCCCTGCCGGGTCTCCGTGGGCCGCCGGGCCACGCGCGTCGACGCCTTCGACGACCGGGTGGAAGTCACCGTGGAGCCCGCACGGGCTCATGCGTCGCGGCTGACCGCGCCGTACGCGGTCGTCGCCACGGGGGTCGGGCCGCTGGGGCCTGAGGATGTGGGGTGGCTCAGCGGCGCCGAGGGCCGGGCGCTGTCCCCACTGTGGGAGGCGGATCCGGCGGAGCTCGCCGACCGCACCGTGCTGGTCCTGGGCGCGGACCGTCCCCTCGGCACCCTGGCCCGTGCCCATCCGGAGCTGACGACCCGCTTGCTGGTCGCGTATCCGCCCGAGGACGCCTACAAGACCGAGGAGATCAGGCGGGACTCGCGGGTGGAGCCGGTGGCCGTGCGGCGGCTGGAGTTCGGGTCCTCGTCGGCCGCCGCTCCCCCGGCGCCGATCACCGCCGAGGTCCTGACCGTGGAGGGCGAGCGGCGCACCCTCACGGCCGATATCGCGTTCCTCAATCTGGGCAGCGCACCTGCGCCTCCGGGCGGGGCCGTCGCCGTCGACCCGTCCGGGTACTGTCCGCCCGCGCGCCAGCACCCCAGGGTCTTCACCGCGGGTGATCTGCGCTCGGCGCGCTTCCAGCGGATCGCGACCGCCATGGGATCAGGCGGCGAGGCCGCGCTCGGCGCCTATTACGCCTCGCGCGGCCTGCCCACGGACATCGGCGCCATGGCGCCGGGTGGAGCGGGGGGTGGCTGAGATGCGGTCAGACCGCGACCGCCACCTTCGGCTCGTCCTCGGTGGCGCCGCTCGGGGCGGCGGCCCCGCCACCGGCCGGGGCCGTGGTGATCTCCGGCTCCGCCGTCTTCCGCAGCCCCTTGAGGAAGACCACCAGTCCGGCCGACACCGCCGTGCCCACCGCGATGGCCAGCAGGTAGAGGAACGGCTGGCCGATCAGCGGGACCACGAAGATGCCTCCGTGCGGGGCGCGCAGCGTGCAGTCGAAGGCCATCGACAGCGCGCCGGTGACCGCGCCGCCCACCATCGACGAGGGGATCACCCGCAGCGGGTCCGCCGCGGCGAAGGGGATCGCGCCCTCGCTGATGAAGGAGGCGCCCAGCACCCAGGCGGCCTTGCCGTTCTCCCGCTCGGTCTTGGTGAACAGCCGTCCGCGCACGGTGGTGGCCAGCGCCATCGCCAGCGGCGGGACCATACCGGCGGCCATCACCGCGGCCATGATCTTGAGGCTGCCGGTGGACGGGTCCGACACCGCGATACCGCCGGTCGCGAAGGCGTACGCGACCTTGTTGACCGGGCCGCCCAGGTCGAAGCACATCATCAGGCCGAGGATCACGCCGAGAATGATGGCGTTGGCGCCGGAGAGGCCGTTGAGCCAGTCGGTCATCGCCTTCTGGGCGGAGGCGATGGGCTTGCCGATCACCACGAACATCAGGAAGCCGACGACCGCCGAGGAGATCAGCGGGATCACCACGACCGGCATGATGCCGCGCAGCGCCGCCGGGACCTTGAACCGCTGGATGCCCATGACGACCGCGCCCGCGATCAGACCCGCGACCAGACCGCCGAGGAATCCGGCCTTGATGGTGGTCGCGATGAAGCCGCCGACGAAGCCGGGGACCAGACCGGGCCGGTCGGCCATGCCGTAGGCGATATAGCCCGCGAGGACGGGCACCAGGAAGGTGAACGCCGCACCGCCGATCTGGAAGAGCAGCGCCGCCCAGCTGGCGGTCTCGGTCCAGACGAAGTGGTCCGCGACGGACTTGGCGCTCGCGATCTCGTAGCCGCCGATCGCGAAGGCGAGCGCGATCAGCAGACCGCCCGCAGCGACGAACGGGACCATGTAACTGACGCCCGTCATCAGCCACGTGCGCAGCCGGGTGCCGAAGCCGTCACCCGCGCCGTCCGCGTCCATCGGCGCCGAGCGCTCCGCCGTGGCGTCGGCCGGCGCGCTGATCTCGCCGCGCGCGGCCTTCTCCCGCGCCTCGGCGACCAGTTCGGCGGGGCGGTTGATGCCCGCCTTCACCCCGACGTCCACGGTCGGCTTGCCGGCGAACCGGGCCTTGTCCCGCACCTCCACATCGTGCGCAAAGATCACCGCGTCGGCGGCGGCGATGGTGGCGGCGGGGAGCTTGTCGAATCCGGCCGAGCCCTGGGTCTCGACCACCAGCTCGACGCCCGCCTCACGCGCGGCGTTCTCCAGCGACTCGGCGGCCATATAGGTATGGGCGATACCGGTCGGGCACGAGGTGACGGCGACGATCCGGAAGGGGGCCGTCGGCTCCGGCGCGGCGCTCTCGGAGACGGCGGCCTCCGGGGCGGCGGCCTCGGGAGCGGCAGCATCCGGCGCGGCGGCCTCCGGCGCGGCGGCCTGCGCAGCAGGGGTTTCCGCGGCGGGGGCCGCCGGGGCGGCCGGCGCCTCGGCCTCGGCCCGCTCGTCGCCGCGGATCAGGGCGGCCACCTGCTCCGGCTGGTCGGCCGCGCGCAGCGCGCCGGTGAACGAGGCATTCATCAGCTGTCGCGCCAGGCTCGACAGAATCGTCAGATGATCGCTGTCCGCGCCCGCAGGGGCCGCGATCAGGAAGATCAGATCGGCCGGTCCATCCGCCGCGCCGAAGTCGATGCGGGTCGTGCTGCGCCCGAAGGCCAGCGTCGGCTCGGTGACATGTTCGCTGCGGCAGTGGGGTATGCCGATGCCGCCGTCCAGACCGGTCGGCATCTGTTCCTCGCGCGCCGCCACGTCGGCGAGAAAGCCGTCGAGGTCGGTGACGCGGCCGGCCGCGACCATGCGTTCGGCGAGCGACCGGGCGGCGGCTTCCTTGGTGTCGGCGGACAGGTCCAGGTCGACCAGATCCGCGGTGATCAGCTCACTCATCTCGCGGCTCCCTTGTGTGCGGTGCCGCCCTGGGGCAGGCGGACGGACGGAGTGGGGACTGGGGGGTGGGAGTGGGTCGGGCCGGTCACGCGGGCTCCTTGAGAACGCGATCCAGCGGGACAGCCGCCGTCACGACGACGGCGGACGGGTCGAGGTCGGCCGGGGTCGGCATCGCGCTGCCCGGCAGCTGCACCGCCGCCGCGCCATGGGCCACGGCCGAGGCGAGCGCGGTGGGTCCGGTGCCGCCCGCCGCGAGGAATCCGGCGAGCGAGGCATCGCCCGCCCCGACGTTGCTGCGGACGGCGGCGACCCGCGCCGTGCCGAAATAGGTGCCCGTCTCGTCGATCAGCAGCTGGCCGTCGGCGCCGAGGCTGGCCAGGACGGCGCGGGCGCCCAGCCCTCGCAGTTCCTCGGCCGCCTTGACCGCCTCGCCCACGGTGGCGAGCGGACGGCCGACGGCCTGGGCCAGCTCCTCGGCGTTGGGCTTCACCACATCCGGGCGCTCGCGCAGGGCGGCGGTCAGCGAGGGGCCCGAGGTGTCCAGCGCGATCCGGGTGCCCGCCCGGTGGGCCCGAGCGACCAGCTCGGCGTACCACTCGGGCGCGAGTCCGCGCGGCAGGCTGCCGCAGCAGGCGATCCAGTCGGCGCCGTCGGCCCTCGTCCGTACGGCCTCCAGCACCGCCTCGGCCTCGCCGTCGCTCAGCTCGGGCCCGCCCGCGTTGAGTTTGGTGAGGGTGCCGTCCGGCTCCGCGACGGAGATGTTGACCCGGGTCGAGCCCGCCACGGGCACGCCCGCCGCCTCGATGCCCAGCTCCCCCAACAGCCGGGCGAGCAGCGCGCCCTCCGGTCCGCCGACGGGCAGCACGGCGACTGTGCGGTGCCCGGCTGCTGCCACGGCGCGCGAGACATTGACGCCCTTGCCGCCGGGGTCGACCCGGTCGGTGGTGGCCCGCAGCACGGCGCCGCGCTCCAGCGCCGGGATCTCGTACGTACGGTCCAGGCTGGGGTTGGGCGTGACGGTGAGAATCATGCGCGCGCTACTTCCGTGCCCTGCTGCTCGATGGCGAGGGCGTCCTGTGGGCTGAGCCCGGTGTCCGTGATGAGCAGATCGACGTCGTCGAGGCCGCCGAACCGGGCGAAGTGCTCCTGGCCGAACTTGGCGGAGTCCGCGAGCAGCACCACCCGTCGGGCGGCGGCGATCATGGCGCTCTTGACGGCCGCCTCGGCGAGGTCGGGGGTGGTCAGCCCGCCCTGAAGCGAGAAGCCGTTCGTCGCCAGGAAGAGGACATCGGCCTTGAGCTCGCCGTAGCCGCGCAGCGCCCATGCGTCCACGGCGGCGCGGGTGCGATGGCGGACCCGTCCGCCGACGAGATGCAGTGCGATACCGGGGTGGTCGGCGAGGCGGGCGGCGATCGGCAGCGCATGTGTGACGACCGTGAGACCGGCCTCCAAGGGGAAGGCTGCGGCGAACCGGGCCGCCGTCGAGCCCGCGTCGATGATGACGCTGCCGTCGGAGGGCAGTTCGGCGAGGGCGGCGCGGGCGATGCGGTCCTTCTCATCGGCGGCGGTGGACTCGCGCTCGGCGAGGTCGGGCTCGAAGTCGAGCCGGCCGGCCGGGATGGCGCCCCCGTGCACGCGGCGGACGAGCCCCGCCCGGTCGAGGGCCCGCAGATCGCGCCGTACGGTCTCGGCGGTGACCTGGAACTCCTCGGCGAGTGACAGGACATCCACCCGTCCGCTTTCGCGGGCGAGCCGGAGGATCTCCTGCTGACGCTCCGGTGCGTACATGTGGGTTTACGTCCCTTCCATGCCCGAACCTGTGATTTCGCGGCCAGATTACGTCGCTACTTCTGGAAAGTAAACAGACTCGGGCACCAAACAAACTCGGCCGGGCATCACCGGCTCACGACCGCGCAGCCCCGCCCCCGGACATGCCCCCGGACATGCCGACGGAGGGCGGATCATCAACATCGGCAGCTGTATGGCCGAGCGCGTCGCCTTCCCCGACGGCAGCCTCTACGCGACCAGCAAGACCGCGCTGACCGGGCTGACCAAGGCCCTGGCCCGCGAGCTCGGCCCGTGCGGGATCATGGTGAACCTGGTCCACCCCGGCCCGGTCGACACGGACATGAACCCCGCCGACGGCGAGGGCGCCGCCCTGCAGAGCGGCTTCACCGCGCTCGGCCGCTTCGGCCGGCCCACGGAGATCGCCGCGACCGTGTCCCACCTCGCGGGCGACAGCGGCCGCTACATCACCGGGGCGTCGATCGCCGTGGACGGCGGCTTCGCCGCCTGATCACCCGACGGCCGGCCGGCCGGACACGAGAGCTGGACAAGAGCGGCCGGACAAGAGCGGCCGGACAAGGGGCGAGCCCCGGCGCTGGGGGGGGAGATGCGCCGGGGCTCGGTCTATGGGGTGCATGTGGTTCATGCGGTCCGAGGGTCTTGGGACCCCGGAGGGCGGGGTCTGCCTGTACGTATAACTCAAGCGGCGGCGTCGAAACCGGTCTGGCGCGCCATTTTCTTCAGCTCAAGCAGCGCATGCTTCTCGATCTGGCGGATCCGCTCACGGGTGAGGCCATGCTGCTTGCCGACCTCCGTCAGCGTGCGCTCCCGGCCGTCGTCAATGCCGTACCGCGCCTTGATGATGGAGGCGGTGCGGTCGTCGAGGCGGCCGATCAGGTCCTCCAGCTCCTCGCTGCGCAGCAGCGTCATCACCGACTGCTCGGGCGAGACAGCCGAGGTGTCCTCCAGCAGATCGCCGAACTGGGTCTCCCCTTCGTCGTCGACCGACATATTCAGACTGACTGGGTCACGCGCCCAGTCGAGCACATCCGAGACCCGCTCCGGGGTGGAGCCGAGCTCCTTGGCGATCTCCGCGTGCTCCGGCTCACGGCCGTGCTCACGGTTGAACTCCCGCTGCACCCGACGGATCCGGCCGAGCTCCTCGACCAGATGCACGGGCAGCCGGATCGTACGGGACTGGTCCGCGATCGAGCGCGTGATGGCCTGGCGGATCCACCAGGTCGCATACGTCGAGAACTTGAAGCCCTTGGTGTAGTCGAACTTCTCCACCGCGCGCACCAGGCCCGCGTTGCCCTCCTGGATCAGGTCGAGCAAGGGCAGCCCACTGCGCGGGTACCGGCGCGCCACGGCCACGACGAGGCGCAGGTTGGAGCGGATGAAGACGTCCTTGGCGCGGGCGCCCTCGGCGGCTATCGCCTCCAGCTCCTCACGGCTCGCACCCGCGGCGGGGGCGTCCTCAACCTTTCCGTCCAGGATCTGCTGGGCGTATACACCCGCCTCGATGGACTGGGACAGCTCGACCTCCTTCGCCGCGTCCAGCAGCGGGGTGCGAGCGATCTCGTCGAGATACATGCCGACCAGGTCGCGATCGGCGATCTCCCCGCCTGTGGCGCGAACACTGTTGGCCCCATCAGCGCCACCACTGGTGGCCTGATTACGGGCGACGGCACGGGTTGCCATGCGTGCTCCCTTACAGATGGATCGGGCGCGGACTACGGACGGACCTTCCTCTGCCGGGTGCCCCGTCCGATGGAAACAACGACTGGAATCCGGACAGAATTCCCATGCCGCACCCACCTTTTTATGATCATGCAGTATCCTGTCCGGCCACAGGGCCGTCCGCGCGGCGTCGGAGCATCGGGAAGCGCAGGTCAGACCCCCTCCGCGCGGTTGTCCCGCCCCTCCCCCGCTTTCTCGCCCACCCCTCAGGACGAATCTCGTGGGTCCCGGGTTGCCCGGAGACGTCCGCGGGCTGAGTTGCCGGGTGCGGCGTATGGGTGTGCGCTGGAAAGCGACAGGTCAGGGCGGGGTGCGGCGACGAGGAGGAGGTCCTGCCCATGAACGCCCCCACAGCCACCCCACTGGATGAACGTCGTCATCGACGGATGCATGCCCCGCGCCTCCACCCCTCCGCCTCCTGGGTGGTCCCGCTCACCCTGGGCATCTTCTTCGGCGGCTACGCGATCTTCATCGACCACAACCAGGGGTCGACCCTCCTCGCGGCCGGCCTCCTCGGCCTGGTGGCGGCCGTGGTCGTCGGAGCGGTCTGCTACGGCGTCGGCAGGGTGCAGTCGGGCCTGATGCCGGAGGTCCGGGCGACGCTGTACGGGACGGTCCTCGGGTCCGCGATCGGCTTTCTGTACTCCCTGAGCGGGGCGTCGGTGTACCGGGCCTCGGCCATGGGGCTCGGGGTGGGTCTGGCGATGACGGCCATGTCGTTCTACGTGTTCCACATGCGGTCGAACTAGGCACCGGCGGAACGCCGGACGAGTCGGCGCCCCGAAGCAGCTCAGCCGAACTGCACCGACCGCTTCGCCAGCCCCATCCAGAACCCGTCGATCACGCTGCGGTGGCTGCCCAGCTCCGACTCCGCCGCACCCAGCGTGACGAACAGCGGCGCGAAGTGCTCGGTACGCGGATGCGCGAGCCGCCCCGCCGGGGAGGTGTGCTCGAAGTCGAGCAGGGCGTCGATGTCCTGCCCGCCGAGGGCGCGCTGCCCCCAGTCGTCGAACTCGGCCGACCAGCTCGGCGGCGTCGGGCCCGTCTCCCGCAGCGCGGCGAGGTTGTGGGTGAAGAAGCCGCTGCCGACGATCAGCACGCCCTCGTCCCGCAGCGGCGCGAGCTTCCGCCCGATCTCCATCAGCCTCCGCGGGTCGAGGGTGGGCATCGACACCTGGAGGACGGGGATGTCGGCGCCCGGATACATCTCGACCAGCGGGACGTACGCACCGTGGTCGAGCCCCCGGTCCGGAATGTCCTGGACCGGCGTGCCCGCCGTACGCAGCGTCTTACGGACGCGCTCGGCGAGCTCGGGGGCGCCGGGCGCGGCGTACCGCACCTGGTAGTAGTGGCGGGGGAAACCCCAGAAGTCATAGACGAGCGGGACCTGTTCGGTGGCCCCGATGGCCAGCGGCGCCTCCTCCCAGTGGGCGGAGATCATAAGGATGGCCGTGGGCCGGGGCAGCTCCGCGGACCAGGCGGCGAGCTGGCCGGGCCAGACCGGATCGTCGGCGAGCGGCGGCGCACCATGGCTGAGGTAGAGGGCGGGCATGCGCCCGTCGGACACGGACATGACGACCCCTCGAACGAGATACCGAGAACCACATACTTGAAGCCTCAAGCAAGCATGCCCCACCGTACCGCGCACTTGTTTAAAGTTCAAGAAGTACACTTACAATAAGCACTGTGGACAACGCCATGAAGACCCCCGCAGACGCCGAAGAGCCGCGCTGGCTGACCGATGAGGAGCAGCGCACCTGGCAGGCGTATATCCAGGCCAGCATGCTTCTGGAAGACCATCTCGACCGTCAGCTCCAGCGCGACGCGGGCATGCCTCATGTGTACTACGGACTGCTGGTGAAGCTCTCCTGGGCGCCTCACCGCCGGATGCGGATGACCGAGCTCGCGGAGGCCGCCAAGATCACCCGCTCCCGGCTGTCCCACGCCATCGCCCGGATGGAGAAGGACGGTTGGGTGCGGCGCGAGGACTGCACCTCCGACAAGCGCGGGCAGAACGCCGTCCTCACCGACAAGGGCTTCAAGGTGTTGCAGGAGACCGCCCCCGGCCATGTCGCCGCCGTACGGATGGCGCTCTTCGACCGGCTCGCCCCGGAGCAGATCGCGCAGTTCGGTGACGTCTGCCGGATCATCGCCGACGGTCTGCAGCCGGAGGGCGCCGATCTGCCCTGGCTGCGCTGAGCGGCCCCGGAACGCGGGCACCGGAACCCAGACACCCGCAGGCCCCGCTCCACGAGGGAGCGGGGCCTGCGCCTCCGTACGACCGCCTCCGTACGACCGCTTGGGTACGACCGCCTCCGTACGACCGCTTCGGTACGACCGCCTCCGTACGACCGCTTCGGTACGACCGCCTCCGTGCGACCGCTTGGGTACGACCGCTCAGAGGCCCCGGCTCAGTGCGCCATGACCGGAACGGCTTCCTCGGCCGCCCCGTCACCGGAGCCCGCCACCGTGCCGCCGCCGTCCTTCCCTCCGGAGTTGATCAGCGTGACGGCGATCGTGGCGGCCAGCACCAGGATGCCGACGGCCCACCAGATGGCGGTGGTGTAGCCGTGCACCATCGACTGCAGCGCCAGCGCCTTGCGCGAAGGCGCCGCGAGCGCGTGCGACTTCGCGTACTCGGTGGTGGCGCTGGCGGCGATGGTGTTGAGGAGCGCGGTGCCGATGGCGCCGCCGACCTGCTGCGAGGTGTTGACCATCGCCGAGGCGACACCCGCGTCATGCGGCTGGACACCGTGCGTGGCCAGGCTCATCGCCGGCATGAAGGCCGTTCCCATGCCGAGACCCAGCAGCAGGATCGCGGGCAGGATCAGCCCCGGGTACGAGGTGTCCAGGTCGAGCTGGGTCAGCAGCAGCATGCCGGCCGAGGCGGCCAGGAAGCCCGGCCCCATCAGCAGCCGGGCCGGGACCCGGGTCATCAGCCGGGCGCCGATCTGCGTCGAGCCGGTGATCATGCCCGCGACCATCGGCAGGAAGGCGAGGCCGGTTTTGACCGGGCTGTATCCCTTGACGATCTGCATGTAGTAGGTGAGGAAGAGGAACAGGCCGAACATGCCGATGATGGCGAGGCCCAGCGAGGCGTAGACACCGCCGCGGTTCCGGTCGGTGACCACGCGCAGCGGCAGCAGCGGGGCCTTCACCCGGGACTCGACGACCGCGAAGGCGGCCAGCAGTACGGCGGCGGCGATGAACAGCCCGACGGTCGGGCCGGCGGACCAGCCGTCGGACTCGGCGCGGGTGAAGCCGTAGACCAGCGAGACCAGACCCGTGGTGGCCAGGACCACGCCGGGGATGTCCAGCCGGGACGGGTTACGGCTCTCGACGGGCTCGCGGATCACGGCGATCGCACCGGCCGCGGCGACGATGGCGAAGGGGATGTTCACGAAGAACGTCCAGCGCCAGTCCATGTACTCGGTGAGCACACCGCCGAGGATCAGACCGACGGCGCCGCCACCGCCCGCGATGGCACCGAAGATGCCGAACGCCTTGGCGCGCTCCTTGGCGTCGGTGAACGTCACGGAGAGCAGCGAGAGCGCGGAGGGCGCGAGCAGCGCGCCGAACGCGCCCTGCAGCGCGCGGGCGCCGAGCAGCATCGAGCTGTTGAGCGCGGCGCCGCCCACCGCCGAGGCCGCCGCGAAGCCGACGAGGCCCACGATGAAGGTCTGCTTCCGGCCCCACAGGTCCGCGATCCGGCCGCCGAACAGCAGCAGTCCGCCGAAGGCGAGGGCGTAGGCCGTGATGACCCACTGCTTGTTGCCGTCGGAGATGTTGAGATCGGCCTGCGCGGAGGGGAGCGCGATGTTCACGATGGTCGCGTCGAGCACGACCATCAGCTGGGCGAGGGCGATGAATATCAGCGCTTTCCAGCGCCGGGGATCGACGAACTGAGCCGTTTCGGGCATGGCTGTGCCTACCTAGCGGTGCGGAGAGTGACAAATGGGACGTGTGGAGCCGGTCAGGCCGGCTCAGGCCGTTGGGACACGAGGGAGCGTGAGGTGAAGACGCAGGCACAGAAGACCTGTGAACGCGCGAAAAGTAGGCGGTGACGGTGCGGTGCGATGCGATCGGCCGTCGTGCGCTCTCTGTTACGGCCGGTGCTGCAGATCCTCCAAGGTGGCGGCGGAGCCGGGTAGTTCGGAGCGCGCCGGGGCCGACAGACCGTCCAGGAACAGCTGCAGATGCCGGTGCACAAATTTGTCGAAGTTCACGCAACCGCTGCCGGGCAGCGGCCGGGTGAGCTGAGTGAGGGCGACCATCAGATCACCGACGTCGATGTCGGTGCGCAGAAGGCCGGCAGCGCGCGCCGCCACCATCAGGGCGTCGATACCGGCGTCCAGACGGTCGCGGGCGGCGATGTGGTCAGGGTGCTCCTTGTCGATTCCGTCGGAGAGCAGCGGACACAGCGCGCCGATCCGCTCATCCGCCGCCGCGTGGACGAAGCGGCACAGCGCCCGGAAGGCGTCCGGCTCCTCGGCCAGGGCCGATTCGGCCTGTTTGGCGACGCGGGACATCACCGAGAGGGTGACGTGATGGATCAGGTCACGGCGGTCCGGGAAGTGCCGGTAGATCGTGGCATTCCCGACACCGGCCCGTCGAGCGATTTCATCGAGCGGGACCTCGGCCCCGTGCTCGACGAGCACTTCGCGGGCGGCGGCGACGATCCGCTCCCGATTACGCAAGGCGTCCGCGCGCAGCCGGGGCTGCGCGGACTTCGCGGTCGTGGCGGCCATGGCAGCACTCCTTTCTGCGTACGGCATCCATGCGTACGGCGTACGGCGTCTCCGCGTACGGCGTACGGCGTCTCCGCGTACGGCGTACGGCGACTCGCGTCCCGGTCTCGACGCTTCGACGTTCAACTTTTCCGGGGAGTCGGTCCCCGTTTGTGTGATCACCGGTTTAAACGGGGAATCAGTCCCCGGAATATCCCCGTCCGCAGGTGACCTGCCTCACACTCATCCGAGGGCGATACCGCCCGGACGGACCAGCCGATTCCCCCGCACGGCGGCACCCCACGGGCGTCCCCGCCCGCCCGCCCACACCGTGGTCGGCAATGGAGCAGACCCGCGAGACCACCCGCCCCCGCATACGAATACGCAGGCCCCGCCGGGGCAGCGCATTCGCCACTGCCGCCGTGCTCACGGTGGCAGTGGTGGCCCCGGCGGCGACGCCGCGTCCCGCGACCACCACGACGCCCACGCGGGCCCCGGCGCTCTCGGCGAAACCGGCCGCCGGCTCCCTCGGACCGTGCGCCCTCGCCCCGGGCCATGGGCTCCAGATGTCCGAGGGAATCCCCACCGGGCGCGGCTACAGCCGTAGTACGGGCACGATCAACGCCCTCAACCTCATGATCGACTTCCCGGACGTCCACGGCAAGGGCACGGCCCGCCAGCGCTTCGAGGAGTTCTTCCCGCAGACCTCGCGCTGGTTCGCACAGAGCTCGTACGGGCGGCTCGACTACCGCCCCGCGATGCCGATCGACCGCTGGCTGCGGATGCCGCACTCCTTCCGCTCGTACGGCATCAAGCGCGGCAGCCCCTTTGAGCCCGGCTATCGCAAACTGGCCGCCGATATCGCCGCCGCGGCCGACCGTAAGGTCGACTTCCGCCGCTACGACCTGGTCAACGTCCTGGTCACGCCGAACGCCGGACCGCCGGCCGCGCACGCCGTCCTGTCCGTCACCTACGCCGACAACCAGCGCGCCCCGACCGCCGACGGTGTTCCGCTCGCCAATGTCTCCTTCGTCTACAGCCGCCAGGACGACGGCTCCGGCTCGCTGCGCCGCACCGGCTTCCGCGTCCTCCCGCACGAGAACGGCCATGTCTTCGGGCTGCCCGACCTCTACACCCGGGGCGGTGGGGACAAGGTCGGCCACTGGGATGTGATGTCCGAGGACTGGGGCGTCGGCAACGACCTGCTGGCCTGGCACAAGTGGAAGCTCGGCTGGCTCGGCCCGCACCAGGTGGCCTGCGCCGCCCGCGCTGGCGCCACGGCGCATATGCTCGCCCCGCTGAGCCGCCCGGACGGGACCAAGCTGCTCTTCGTTCCCCTCTCGCCGTCCACCGGCTACGCCGTCGAGGCGCGCGAGAGCGGCGGCAACGACGAGGCCATATGCAAGCCCGGCGTCCTTGTCTCCTGGGTGGACACCCGTATCGACTCCGGCAGCGGCCCCGTCACGATCATGGACAGCACCCCCGGCGGCCATGGCTGCACCCATGAGCGCAATGTCCATCCCGGGCTCAGCGACGCGGCGTTCGGGCCCGGCGAGACCTTCACCCGGACCGCGGACGGCACGCGCGTGCGCATCCGTGTCACCGGGCGGGACGCGAGGGGCGACTACGGGGTCGAGGTCACCCGTCGCGCCAGTGCCGGCGCCCGAGGCTGATCAGCAGCAGTTGCTTGCGCGCGGTGGCGGCCACCTGCCGCTCGATCTCGGGACGGTCCGGCTGGGCCTCCAGAAAGGCCGTCGCCGTCATCACCATATGGTCGACATAGAGCTGCGCAAGGATCCGGACATCTTCCGGCGACCAGCCCTCCGACGCGAGCCGCGGGGTGAAGGCGGCCGCGACCTCGTCCGCGAACCGCCCCAACTCGGTGGCGATGGCCTCCCGTACGGCACGCACGCCGCCGTGCCGCTCGCGCGCGATGAAGCGGATATGTGCTGGATAGCGGCGCACATGCTCGGCGACCGCCTCCACGGTGGCATCGATCCGCTCCTCGTCACCGGCCTGGTCGGTGAGTATCGCGCGGATCATATGGTGCAGACTGCTCAGCGACTCCTCGACGAGCGCGACGCCGAGATCGCTCAGATCCCGGAAGTGGCGGTAGAAGGCGGCGGGGGCCACCCCCACCACCCGGGTGACCTCGCGCAGACCCAGGCTGCTCAGGCTCTGGTTCTCCAGCAGCCGCAGCCCCGCATCCAGCAGCGCGCGCCGCGTCTTCTCCTTCTGGGCCTGCCGGACCCCGGACGTGTGACTCATATCATTCAGTAAACAGCCGTTCGCTGACTTCTGCCAGTCCTGTGCGGGGTACTCTAGAACTCAGTGAACAGTTGTGAATCCAACTGTTCACCGAACAACAACTCGCACGCCATCCGCAACCGGATCCGTCACTACGAGAGAGGCTCACATGCTCTTCATCGTCGCAGCCCTCGCCTTGATGGGGGTCCTTCTGGGCGCGGCGGCGCACACCCCGCTCCCACTGTTCCTCGCCGCCGCAGGCGCCATCGGTGCCTGGCTGTTCGTCTTCTTCATCCGTGAACGCACCGGGCACAAGGGGAACTGACCCATGGCAATCACCGCACCATCCCGCACGTCGCCGGCCAGGGCGCGCCGGGACGCCGACGGCATGGCCGTCGCCTCGTTCGTCCTCGGCCTGATCGGCCTGCTGCTGTTCAACGCGGTCTTCGGGCCCTGCGCCATCGTCCTCGGGACGCTCGCGCTCGCCCGCGAGACCCGCCGCCGGGGCCGGGCGCTGCTCGGACTCGCGCTCGGCATCGCGGATGTGGTTCTGCTGATCGTTCTGCTGACGCTGAACCACTCCGTCTTCTGGCAGTTCGGCGGCTGATCCACGCCCCGCCCCCGACATACCCGCGGCCGCGCACACACCACTGCGCGGCCGTCGGTGTTTCCGCTGAGGCGCTCAGGCGTTTCCACTCAGTGGAAGGGCCGTTGCCGACGCGTGACGCCCGTCACCACGCCGGCCGCATGACCGCATTCGCAAGAACCAGTGGTACTCACAGCGGCAGTTCTCCCACCCGCGCGGCCGACTTGGCCTGGCCGGTAACGTGAACCAGGTGACTCGGCTCCACCCGAGCCGGGACAGTCCGGAGCCTCCGACAAACCCGGAACGGTTCACTTCCGAGGCGCGACCTCGGCCATGCGCGACCACCCCTGCCCCTCCGTCTCGACGTTGATGATGTCGGGCGTCTCGGCGACGACGTCCGGCATCCACGCCATGGCCGTCTTGAAGTGGTCGGAGTCGACGTGCTCGACACCCGCCTCCGGGGACGCGAACGCCTCCAGGAGGACGAAGCGGTTCGGATCGGCGGCGTCCACGGACCACTCGAAGAAGAGGTTGCCGGGTTCGGCGCGGGTCCCGGCGGTGAAGTCGGCCACCCGGTCGAGCCACTGGTCGCGGAACTCGGGGCGGACGGTGAACCGTACGGCGATGAAGATCATGCGGAACTCCTCGTACGACAGAGGGGCGGACCCTCTCAACAGTGTCAGTCGGTGAACAGACTCACCAGCAGGGCGGCATTGAGCGCCACGACCACGGCGCTGACCGCCCAGGCGCAGTACGTGGTCGCGCGCCGATTGACCCAGCCGCCCATGACGGCGGGATCGCGGGTGAGCAGGACCAGCGGAACCAGGGCGATAGGGATGCCGAAGGAGAGGATGATCTGGCTCATGACCAGGCTGGCCGTAGCGCTGCCGCCGGCGGCGAGCACCGCGATGGCGGGCGCCATGGTGAGCAGCCTGCGCAGCAGCACGGGGATCCGCCGGCCCAGGAAGCCGCCCATCACCACCTCTCCCGCGTACATGCCGACGCTCGTGCCGGCGAGGCCCGAGACGAGCAGCGCCAGGGCGAAGACGAGGGCCGCCATGGGGCCGACGAGCCGCCCGTACGCGTCGTGCGCCGCGCCGAGGGAGGTGGCGGCCTCCGGGGCGCCGGGATGGAACAGCGTCGCTGCCGACACCAGCAGGGCCACGTTCACGGCGCCCGCCAGGCCCATGGCGAGCAGGACGTCTGCCCGTACGTGGCGCAGCAAGCGGTGGCGGAGCAGCCGGTCGCGGTCGCCCGGCGGGCCACGGTCCGCTCCGGGCGACCCTGGGTCGAGGGACAGGCTGTAACGGTCGCTGGTGAGCCCCGAGTGCAGGTAGATGACGTGCGGCATCACGGTGGCGCCGACGATTGCGCCGGCCAGCACCAGGCTCTCGGCTCCGGACAGACGGGGCATCAGTCCGTCGGCGGCCGTGGCCAAGGGGGCTCCGGTGCCGAGCGCCTGGCTGAGAAACAGCGCCAGCAGACAGGCCAGGCAGGCCGCCATGAGCACCTCGAAGCGGCGTCTCCCCCGGCCGCCCATCGGCATGAGCGCCAGCGAGGCCGCGCCGATGACGAGGCCGCCGAGCCACAACGGGAGCCCGAAGAGCAGGTGGAGGGCGATGGCACCACCGACGACCTCCGCGAGGTCGGTCATCATGACGACCGCCTCCGCCTGCACCCACAGCCCCCACACCACCGGTCTGCGGTACCGGGTGCGGCACAGCTCCGGCAGGCTCCTGCCGGTGGCGACACCGAGCTTGGCGGAGAGGTACTGGAGGAGCATCGCCACGACATTCGCGGCGAGCAGCACCCACAGCAACAGCGGGCCGAAGGTGGCACCCGCCTGGACGTTGGTGGCGAAGTTCCCCGGGTCGACGTACGCGATGGCGGCGACGAAAGCGGGTCCGAGGAGGGTGTGCGACACCCCCGCCCGCAACGGCGGCCGCCGCTCCCCCGGCGTACGGCCGCCGTCCTCGGCCCCCGCGCCGGGACTCCTGGCGGAGGCAGGCGAGGGCTGGTCGGTGTGGGTCGTGAAGGGATCAGCCGTCATGATGTCGCCGCGCTCCTTGTCACTGGGATGCGCCCGTAGGGGCTCGGGGAACCGCGCGCCCGGCCGCGATCGAGCCGCGGCTGGCGGCGGACCGCAGACGCGGCGGCGCGCGGCCGGCTGCGGTCAGGAAATGTTGGAGGGCCGGGGCAGCCCCTCGGCGAGGTCCCCGATCTCCGGCGAGTGAATGGATCCCGGGTTCCCGATGACCTCCTCGACCACCAGCGTCTCGGTGGTGAGCAGCAGCGCGGCGATCGACGCGGCGCTGAGCAACGCGCTACGCGTGACCTTCACCGGGTCGATGACCCCGCGCAGGTGCAGGTCGGCGTAGTCGCCGCGCAGGGCGTCCAGGCCGCTGCCGACGGGCAGCGCGGCCACCCGCTCCTCCGCCTCGTCGGGGTCGAGACCGGCATTGATCGCGATCCACCGCAGCGGCGCGGCGAGCGCCTTGGCGACGATGGCCCGACCCACGGCGGCGTCCGTGTCAGGAAGTTCGGGATCGCCGTGACCGGGCCCGTCCAGCGCCACGATGGCGGCGCGCGCGTGCAGCAGGGCCGCGCCACCGCCCGCCACGACGCCGTCCTCGGCCGCCGCCCGGGTCGCGGCGAGCGAGTCCTCCAACCGCATCTGCTTCTCCCGCAGTTCGACGTCGCTCGCGGCGCCGACCTGGATGACGGCGACGCCGCCGGAGAGCTTGGCGATGCGTTCGCCGAGCTTGTCACGGTCGTGCTCGTTGACGGCACGTTCCAGTTCGGTCTTGAGGTTCTCGATGCGTTCGGCCACCCGCTCGTCGCCACCCGCGCCGCCCAGCACGGTGGTGGACCGCTCGGTGGCGATGACCTTCTCGGCGCGGCCGAGATCCTCCAGCGTGGCGCCCTCCAGCGTGCGCCCGGCCGAACCGGTGATGACGCGCCCGCCGGTAAGCGCGGCCATGTCCTCCAGCTCCGCGATCCGCCGGAAGCCGAAGCCGGGCGCGCGCACCGCGAGCGAACGGAAGGTGCCGTGCGCCGCGTTGGTGACGAGCATGCCGAGCGCGGACCCCTCGACGTTCTCCGCGATGACGACCAGCGGGGAGCCGGTGCGGGTCACCTGCTCCAGGACAGGCATCAGCTCCTGCACCTTGCTGATCTTGGTGTCGCAGTAGAGGAGGTACGGGTTCTCCAGTACGGCCTCCATGCGCCCCTGATCGGTGACCATGTACGGGGAGATCCAGCCGTTGTCGAAGTCCAGGCCCTCCGCGTACTCGACGCTCAGGCCGAACGCCGACGACTCCTCGACCGTGACGACGCCACTGCGTCCGACGCGGGTCACGGCCTCGGCGATGGCCCCGCCGATGGCCGGGTCGTTGTTGGCGGACAGGGCGGCCACGCGCACCAGTTCGTCGTCCGAGCGGACCGGGCGCGACTGGGCGGTCAGGGAGGCGACGGCGGCCGCCACGGCGGCCTCGATGCCGTTCTTCAACAAGACAGGATTGGCACCGTCGTTGACCGCCCGCAGTCCCTCGCGGACGATCGCCTGGGCGAGCACGGTCGCGGTGGTGGTGCCGTCACCGACGTCCCCGTTGGTGCGGGTGGCCACCTCCTTGACGAGCTGGGTGCCCATGTTGGCGAAGGGGTCCTTGAGCTGGATCTCCCGGGCGATGGTGACGCCGTCGTTGGTGATGGTGGGTGGCCCGGTCAGCTTCTCCAGGACCGCGTTGCGGCCCTTGGGGCCGAGGGTGACGCGCACGGCGTCGGCCAGCGCGTTCACCCCACTCTCCAGCAGTGCGCGCGCTTCGGCATTGAAGCGCAGTTCCTTCGCCATGGCGGTGTCGTCCCTTCCGTCCAGCGGGATACGTCGAGGGGTGTACGGGGTGCATGCGTGTCGGTGGAGCGGTGGCGGCGGCCCGTGCGGTCTCCGTGGTGCGCCGACCCTCACAACGGGTCCACGGATGGGCCGCCGCCACCTGTACGGGGCGGTGCCGGTTCAGGGCACCAGCACGGCGCGCCCCCTCACACGGCCCCGGTCAAGGTCGTCCAGGGCCCGGTCGAAGGCGTCCAGCGGGTAGGTGACGGTGTGCAGGGTGACCAGGCCGCGCGCCGCGAGGTTCATCAGCTCGACCAGGTCGGTGTACGAACCGACCAGGTTCCCGATGAAGTTGATCTCGGTGGAGATGATGTCGATGGTCGGCACGGACAGGGTGCCGCCGTAGCCGATGACGTAGTAGTCGCCGGCCCGCCGCAGCATCCGTACGCCGTCCTCCAGTGCCCCGCCCTCGCCGACGAAGTCGAGGACGGCTTCGGCGCCCTGGCCGCCGGTGAGCGCGGCGACCTGGTCGGCCTGGCTGCCGTCGGCGACGACGGTGTGGTGCGCGCCGAGCGTCTCGGCGAGCTTGAGCGCCTGGGCGGAGGTGTCGACGACGATCAGCTCGGCCGGGGTCAGGGCGGCCAGCACCTGGATGCCGATGTGTCCGAGCCCGCCCGCGCCGATCACCACGGCCTTGTCGCCGGGCGCGAGCCTGTGGGCTGCCTTCTTCGCCGCGTGGTACGCGGTGAGCCCGGCGTCGGCGAGCGCGGCCACCTCCGCCGGGGCGAGTCCCGGGTCGAGCGGGACGACCGCGCGGGCGTTGGTGCGCAGGTACTCCGCGAACCCGCCGTCCGCGTCGATGCCGGGGAAGGCGCTCGCCGCGCAGTGCACGTCGTCGCCGCGCCGGCAGGCCGCGCACAGCCCGCAGGTGACCAGCGGATGCAGGATGACGGGGTCACCGGGTGCGAGACCGGTGACCGCCGCGCCGACCTCGGCCACCCAGCCCGCGTTCTCGTGCCCCTGGATGTACGGCAGGGCCACCCCGCTCTTGGCCTCCCACTGGCCCTCGATGATGTGCAGGTCGGTGCGGCACACCCCAGCGCCGCCGATCCTGACGATCACGTCGAGGGGCCCGGCGACCGCCGGGTCGGGTACGTCGTCGAGTACCGGAGTGCGCTCGTAACCGTGCAGTCGTACGGCCTTCATGCCGTTCCTTCCTTTCTGCCGCCGCCCGCTGCCGTATCGCAGTCGTCCGGCCCGTAGCGGGTGACCAACAGGCCCTCGCACACCAGGGTGTTGGCCTCGATGCCGACGCCCGCGGTACGGCCCCGGCGCAGGTGTCCCTCCAGAGCCACGGTGGGCACGGCGTTCCCCTTGTCGTCCGCGAACAGCGGGGCGCCGGGGTCCGTCGGCAGGCCCAGCAGCGAGCGGCGCTTGCGGACCGTGACCGTGAGGCGCTCGGGCAGGTCCCCGAGGACCGCGTCGCCGAGTTGTCGCAGGGTCCAGCCGCGCTCCAGGAGCCGTCGGCCGAGCCGGGCCTGCCCGGCGAGGTGCCCCTTGCGCAGGAAGACGGCGCGCAGTTCCTCCATGCGGTCCGGATCGGCGAGGCCGGGGAACGCGTCGGCGAAGGCCTTGCCGCAGCCCACGCCCTCGTTGATCTCGTCGGAGGCGAAGTGGTCCTCCAGGATCACCCGGCACTCCCCCGCCCAGGAGAGCCCGACCAGCGCGCGCCGGGCGTCCTCCACCATCAGCCAGGCGAAGTTGGGGGCGCAGAAGTAAGTGGGCAGCCGGAGTCTGGCCTCCACCGAGCCGTCGGAGCCCACGCTGACGGATCGCACGAAGCCCAGGTCAGTGATGGGCCGGTCGAGTTCCGGGTCGAGCACCGCCGCCAGTGCCGCGTTGACGGCGGTGACCCGGTCGACCGCCGCGGTGACAGCGGTCATGCCGCCGCCACCGCACCGGAGGCGGGTACCTGCGCGCTTTGGGGAACCTTCAGGTCGTACAGCCGCGCGTGGTTGAGGCCGAGGATCTTGCGCTTGACGTCGGTGGTGAGGACGCCGTACTCGGGCTGGAGGTCCTCGGGGATCTGGAAGTCGACGAACCGCTCGACGAGCCACTTGGGGCTCCAGATCGCGTAGTCGCTCCCGAACACGATGCGGTCCTCGTCGAGCCAGTACAGCAGCTCGCCGATGATCTGGGCGAAGTATCGGGGGCGGGTGTGGATGAACGGCATCACGACGGACAGGCCCGCGTAGACGTTCGGTTCCTGGGTGGCGATCCAGCAGAAGTCGTCGAGACGGGGCAGTCCGGAGTGCTCGACGATGAAGTTCAGGCCGGGGAAGGCGCTGGCCGCGTGGTCGATGTCGGCGACGTCGAAGGCGTCCCGGTTCAGCGGCCAGATGGTGGGGCCCTTGTGGACGTGGATGTTGCGGATGCCGAGCCGCTCGCACAGCGCCAGATAGTCCTGGGCCTCCGGGTCGGACAGCTTCCAGCCCTTGGAGGAGCCGCGCCACTCGGCGGTGTAGAGCTTGACGCCGCGCAGGTTCCACTCGGCGTGCAGCTTCTCCAGGCGCTCCAGGCCCGACTCGCCCTCGCGCGGGTCGAAGGCGCCGTTGACGATCAGCCGGTCGGGGTGCTTGCGGGCCAACGCGCCGTTCCGCTCGACGGTGTTGAAACCCTCACGGTAGAACTCGCCGAGATACGTCGGCTGGAAGATCGCCCAGTCCGCGTACCCGGTGTCGAAGATGTCGTGGATCAGGTCCTGCTCGCTGTACTTGCGGAACTTCTCCAGCGGCCAGACCCACTCCTGCGGGCTGAGATTGCGCTGGTAGTCGTAGAAGCAGCGGATGAAGCCCTCGCCGTACTTGTTGGCGATGTTCTCCTCGCTGGCGTCCCAGAAGTGGATGTGCCCGTCAACGATGAAGTAGTCGACGCCGTCCTTGCGGTACATGGCCTGCTGCCTGCCTTCCTGCTGAGTGCGGCTGCGCCCGTGGCGGTCAGTCGACGGGGACGAGGTCGAAGTCGATGTACTCGGCCGCGTCCTCGGGGTTGGCGAAGAGGATGGTGCGGTCGTCGAGGTGGACCATCCGGCCGTAGTGGGTGGACATGATCTCCTCGAAGTCGCTCACCTCGAAGTCGAAGCCGAGGGCGTCGGAGATCTCCTCGAAGTCGAAGGTCAGCAGGCGTTCGCCGTCCACCCGGATCATGGAGGGGTAGTCGGTGACGGTGACGTGCTCCTTGGTGCGCATGACGTCGGCCACGACATGGCCGTTCTGGTTGTTCATCAGCGTGACGCCGCACCGGTTGGAGGAGCTGCGGTCGGAGGAGAAGGCGGAGGGGGGCTTGGTGTTCACCGCGGGGTCCCTTCTGCGGAGGCGACGGAGAGGCCGAAGCCGTCCATGAGTCGTACGAACCGGTCCTTGGCCCGGTCGAGACTGTCCTCGAAGCGCAGGACCTTCTCGTCGGCCTGCGACCACAGCGGCTGAAGGCGGCGGGCGGCGTCGAGCGTGGGCGGCAGCCACTGGCACAGCCAGCGCTCGGCGGTGGCGCGGTTGGCCTCGCCGTGCTTCTCGTCGCCGAGCAGCAGCTCGAACAGGGCGCGGGTCCAGCGCAGGTCGCGGTCGTAGTCACCCTCGCCGGCGCCGATCACGGACGGGGTGGTGAAGTCGCCGTTGCGGGCGGCGATCTGCATGACCAACTGGCTGCGGAACAGCTCGCCCACGAGCGGCTCGAAGACGAGGTTGGTGGCGAAGGCAGCCTCCGCCCAGTCCTGCACGGCGGTCAGCCGCTCCACCGTCTCGCGCACGCCCTGCCAGACCGGGTCGCTCTGCCACGCCTGGATGTGCGCGGAGCCGTCGAAGGAGGGCAGTTCCTCCTCGATGTCCAGGTTGTAGAGAGCGAGGTCCTGGGCGAAGCGGAGCTTGTGGGTGCCGTTGACTGCGAGGACGTTGTTGATCATGTTGGTGGGGGCGGACCGCTGGATCGCCACGAACACGTGCATGCCCAGGCCCTGTTCGGCGTGCATCCAGGCGCCGACGTTGCGCTCCACGAAGTGCGTCCACGTGGGCGTCCACTGCTGGTAGGCGTCGGCCTTACGGGCGTTGGCGAGGTTCTGCTGGATCTGCCGCACGACGTTGGCGTTGTTGCGGAAGATCGTCTGCTCCCACTCCTCGTTCGGGTCGCGAAAGAGGTGCCAGTCGGAGGAGCGCTGCTCGGTCCAGTCCTGCGGGTAGCCGGAGGAGCCGTCGGCGAAGCCGTAGATCCAGCCCTGGAGCAGGTGGCGCTCCGGGTCCGGCTGGACGTCGAAGGTGACGTCCTCGTACATGCTGGCCCGCATCTTCTGCGGCTTGTAGTAGGTGAACGCCCGGCTGCCGGAACCGGGGAAGACCAGTGCTCCCGCCTCGGCATCGGTGAACTGCGGTTTGGGGAAGCTGCGCTCCCCCTTGACCGGGTTGTCGGCTTGCGTGGTCATGCGTACGGCTCCTCGCGTCGGTCGGGTGAAGTGAGGTTCAGTACTGATTGATCGGCTGTCGGCATGTCAGGTGCCGGTGGACGTGGTGAACTTGTCCAGGAAGATCCGCTCCTCGGGCATGCCCTTGCCGGTGAGCAGTTCCATCGCGGCGTCGCACATCGGCGGAGGTCCGCACAGATACGCGTCGGCGCTCGACAGGTCGCCCTCGTGCCGGTCGACGACCTCGGTGATCAGCCCCTGCTCGTAGCTGCCCGAGGCGCCCTCGGAGAGAGCGGGCACGAACGCGAAGTCCGCGAGCCGCGCGCCGAGTGCGGCGATTTCGTCGAGGGCGAACAGGTCCCGCTCGGTACGCGCCCCGTAGTAGAACCGGGTGCGCCGGGTGCTGCCGGTCGCGGCCAGGCCGCACAGCTGGGCCAGGATCGGGGCCATGCCGGCGCCGCCCGCGAGCAGAATCAGGTCGCGGTCCGGAGCCTCGCGCATCACGCAGGTGCCGTAGGGGCCCCTGACCGTCAGCGGGTCGCCGGGGCTCAGGGCCCCGTCGAGCATCCCGGAGAACTTTCCGCCCGGGTAGCGCTTGATGATGAACTCCAGCTTGCCGCCCGGCCCCTCGGCGGGCAGACCCGCCATGGAGAAGGACCGCCGCTGGTCGGTTCCCGGCACCTCGATGTCCACGTACTGCCCAGTACGGTAGGGGAATTCGTCGGCGGGGTCGACATCGAGCACGAGTCGGGTGATGTCGTGGGTGAGGGGCTGCACGGCGGCGACCGCGGCACGGGTCTGGCGGGGCGGGATGCCGGAGAGCAGCATCTCCTCGTCGTAGTTGATGAGTTCGATGCTGAGATCGCCGTAGGCGTGCGTCCGGCAGAGCAGGACGTACCCCTCCTCACTCTCGTAGTCGGCCAGCGCGAAGGTGGAGTAGCGCTCCATCTGCTGGTCGCCGTCGAGCAGGAACGACTTGCAGGAGGAGCACTGGCCCTCCTTGCAGCCATGCATGAGATTGACGCCCTGGCGGAACGCGGCGTCGAGTACGGTCTCGTCCTCGTCGGCCTCGATCTCGATGCCGACCGGTTCGAATCGGATGTGGTGCTTGTCGCCCACAAGGACCAGCTTTCCGGGAGGGGGGTCCGGCGGGGGCGCGCCCCACCTGGTGGTGCCCGCGACGGCGGCGCGCCCCTGCTGTTCCCTCCCTGGCGATAGGGGCAGCGTTCCGGCCCCTGGCGATACGGGTCAGAACATCGACGGGGTGATGTTGCTGCGGCTGCGGTAGTCCGCGACGTGCGCCTCGCGCTCCTCGTCGGACATCTCGTTGAGCGACACGTTGGGGCTGATGAAGGTGTTGCCCCGGATGTCGTCGAGCGTCCACAGCTTCTTCGGGTCATCGAGGTCCAGGTGCGGCTGCGGGACGAGGGTCTTGCCGTCGTCGCGCACGTATCCGAGGTCCTTGACGATGTCGGCGAGGTCCTGCCCGTGGTAGCAGGTCTCCCACTCGCGCTTGCCGGTGAGCCGGCCCATCGACGGGGTCGCCCGGCCCTCGTACTCCGGCCTGAACGCGGTGGTGTCCGTCCACGCGCAGGTCTCGGAGCAGTAGGTGCGCCACTGGCCGTCGACCTTGTCGACCACCATGTCCTGGCGGACCAGGCACGGCACCATGCACGTCCAGCAGCGGTGCGGGTACTGGTAGCCGACGTCCTCGAAGGCGATCGGCTTGTTGGCACCGGGGTGCCTGAGCCGGTTGTACGCCTCCCACCAGGCGCCGTACTCCGCGTACCAGCCCGGGTACTTGGACTCGAACCACTCGAAGTCGTCGTCCGTCATGCCGTCGATGCGCCAGAAGTTCACCGGCCAGCCGGTGGCGAAGAACTGGGCCACCTTGTGGACGTAGCCCTGGTTCCAGATCCGCTTCCAGGCCTCCTCGACGAGGTCGTGCGGGATCTTCAGGCCGTACTTCTCCAGCGGGATCAGATACGACCGGTAGTAGTCGTCGTAGATCCAGCGGCGCCACATCTCGGCGTAGCTGTCGCGGTCCTTGCGGCGGTCCTTGCTGCCGTACTCGATGAACGTGCCGATGGCGGCGTCCACCACGCAGTGGTTGTTCCACCAGGCGTAGCGCAGGTCGCGCTCCAGCAGTTGGCGGTTCTCCTCGTCGGCGAGGGCCATCAGCAGGATGGAGTAGCCGTTGGATATGTGCCGGGACTCGTCCGACTGCACCGAGTGAAAGACGGTGGGCAGCAGGTAGTCGCCGTTGGCGGAGGCCTCGGCGGGCATCGCCACGAACAGGGTGTTGGTGAATGCCGTCTCCGCGACCAGCGTGAGGTACACGTTGGAGGCGGTGATCGCGTCACCGGTGATGAACCCCTCGCCGAACTGGCGGCCGATGGTGCCGGCGTAGCAGTTGGCGAACGCCTTCTCGGAGATGTCGAACCCCGCGGGGTCGATGTAGTGGTTCATGTAGAGGCGCTTGAGGTTCATCTGGATCGTCGAGTGCCGTACCTCGTCGATCATCTGCACCGCGAGCCCGTTGTGGAGCTGCGGGTTGGGGACCGCGCCGATCGCCATCGGCATCGCGCGGGCCGCGCTGATCTCGGGGAACGGGATGATGGACAGGAACAGCTTCTGCCATTCCATCCAGCGCTGCTGGACCTGCCGGAACATGTTGCCCCGGATCGCGCCGTCCATCGCGCCGTAGACGCGGTTGTCCTTCTCCTCCTCCATCGGGAAGTAGGAGCGCAGGACCTGCTTGAGCGGGTCCTTCTTGGGCGCCTTGTCGAAGCGGTAGTCGGTGGCGAAGCGGTTGGCCGGGGTCGCGAACGTGGGGTCCCACGACAGCTCAGTGATCTTTTTGTGCGCCTTGCTCAGGCTCTGTCGGCTCACGGGTGATACTCCTCCGGCTGACTCGGCGGCGGTGAGGTCCCCTCTGCTCAAGCGAAGCCGAGCGCTTGGGGAATCCTCGGTGGGCCCGGTTCCGCGGCGGCGCACTGCCGTCTGTGACCGGGATGTCGACCATCGTGGGGGCGCACGCCATATCCGTACGTCTCAAGTTGAGACAGCCTTCCGGACACGGGTATGGCCACCACAGGACAGCCGGTCGTAACGTGCGGAAGCACCGGAACCCGCAGCGTGACCGCACGGCAGAAGGCGCACAGACTGATGGAACCTGTGGACCCCATGGAAGAGACGGCACCGACGAAGCCGTCGCACACCGTCTCGGCGCTCGGCCGGGACCGACCCGTTCCGCACCTCAACCCGGCCCGCGCGCGCACGATGTTCCTGGAGGGCGAGAGCGTCCCGTCCGCCGAGGTACGGCCGCCCATCCTCGACTCTTGGCAGCGCTCACGCTTCTGGGGCGTGGACACCGATCGCATCGAGGCGCCCTACAACGCTGACTTCGACCCGCACTCGCGGCTCGCCACCGCCGCCCGCCCGGTCCTCGACCGGCTCTCCGAAGCCCTCCATGGCACCCCGATGTGCCTGATTCTGACCGACTCCAAGGGGCGGGTGCGCGAGCGCAGGACCGGCGACCGGGCCCTGCACCACCACCTCGACGACATCTGCCTCGCGCCCGGGTTCAGTTACGCGGAGGAGTACGTCGGCACGAACGGCATCGGAACGGCTGCCGAGGACGGCCGTACCGCACACGTGTTCGGCTCGGAACACTTCTCCGAGCGGCTCCAGCGGGTGTCGTGCGCTGCCGCTCCGATCCGCAATCCGGCCAGCGGGCGGGTGCTCGGTCTGATTGACCTGACCTCGTGGCAGCACAGCGCCTCACCGCTGATGCTGGCGCTGGTCCGGGAGGCCGCCGCCGACATCGAGGAGCGCCTCCTCGACATCGGTTCGGAGCGCGAACGCGCCGCACTGCGCGCCTTCTTGACGTCCCGTCCCAGTTCACAGCGGGCGCTGGTCACGCTCACCGACGGTCTGCTGCTCGCCGACGCCGCCGCGACGGAGATGCTCAGCCCGGCCGACCACCGCAGGCTCAGGGAGCTCGCCGGCAGCCTCTCCGAACGGCACGAGCAGCGGCTGCTCCTCAATGACGGGCGGACGGCGCAGGTGCGCGGACGGCAGGTGGACGGCGAGGCGCCCGACAAGGGCCCGGTCGCCTATCTCATCGAGCTTCGCCTCGTCGCCGACCGGGAGCAGTCCGCCCCGCGCGGCACGGGCCAGGTGCCCCGCCTGCCCGGAGTCGCCGGTTCCAGCCCCGTGTTCCGCGGTGTCGTCGCCCAGTTGATCCGCCACTGCGAACAAGGGCGCTGGACGCTCGTGGACGGGGAGGCGGGCACCGGGAAACTCGAACTGGTCCGGGCCGTGCACCGGCACGTGTCCCCCACGACCCCGTTCGGCGTGCACGACGCGGCGAACGCGAGGGACGGCTCGGCCCGCTGGCTGCAAGCCGTCTTCCGGGATCTCTCCGAGGACCGGGGCACCGTCGTACTGCGCCATCTCGACCTGCTGCCCGCGCCCGACCTCGGCCGGCTCGACGGCGTGCTGCGGGCCACGGCCGGACGCTCCGGCTGGGTGGCGGCGCTGCTCACCCGGGACCGGACCGCCGGCGCCACCTCCCCGCAGTGGGGCGAGGGACGGCCCCGCCCGGGCACCGGGACGGCGGCCGACAGGCGGCAGGGAGCGGAGACGGCCTCTGCCTTCACCACCCCGACGGGCAGACTCGGCGTCGAGGTCACGGTGCCGCCGCTGCGGCACCGCACCGCCGACATCCCGGCGCTCGTCTCCTGTCTGCTCACCCGCCACGGCCGGAACAAGGCCGACGGCCGATGCACCGACGGCGCTCTGCGGGCCCTGTGCCGGGCCTCGTGGCCCGGCAACGTCCATCAGCTCGAGGGGTCGCTCCGGTACGCCGACGCACACCGCTCGGGCCCGCTGATCGAGGAGACCGACCTACCGCCGTCCCTGCTCTCACAGGCCCAACGCCCTTTGTCGCCCTGGGAGTCCACGGAGCGCGACATGATCGTCCAGGCGCTTTTGGATCACGGGGGCGACAAGAGGAAGGCCGCGCGAGCCCTCGGCATCTCCCGCGCCACGATCTATCGGAAGATCACCGGTTACGGGATCAGGCTCGGGCCGGACAAGGGCTGACGGTCAGCGTCGTCCCCGCGAGCTGTCCCGCGACCCGGTGGCGTACGCGCTCCACAGCCACAGCCCGATCGCCTCCCAACAGCCGAGCACCGTCCCCACGAGGGCGAGGCCCGGGCCCGTCGTCACCCCCGACACCGTGGCGGCCACGCCGCACAGCGCGACCAGCGCCCCGAACCAGCACAACCCCACCAGTCGTTCCCGGTGTCCCCATGACTTCATCGGCATGCCCGTCCTCCCGCTCGTCCCTCGAAGAGTGCCGGATCGAGCAGGCACACTGCGTCTCACTGTGAGACGGGGGACGCGTGGCGGGCACGGCCGCATCGGTTCCTTCAGATCGTCCGGCGCTGACCGCTGTGCCGGGCCGGTCTGCCGCACGAGGTGGCCCGGGGCGTTGCGTTCCTCGCCCGGCACGACGCCGCTGGATCCGGCAGTACTCGCTGTGCGGGGACCCGACCGACCGCACCTCCTGGCGGATCGCGGTGCTCCGCGCCCCCGCCGGGCGCGGCGGCTCCACCCGGGTGCAACTCCGCCCGGGTGCACGACGCCCTCGCCGAGGGGGCGGCGGTGCGGGGGCGCGGGCCGCGCAACCACTTCGCGCTGCGCGCCGCCGCCCGCTATGTGTTCATCGCGGGCGGCATCGGCATCACCCCCCTCCTCCCCATGACGGCCGCCGCCGAGGCCGCGGGCGCCGGCTGGACGCTGCTGTACGGCGGGCGCGCCCGCGCCTCCATGGCCTTCGCGGACCACCTCACCGACCGCTACGGCGCGAGGGTGCGGCTGGTCCCACAGGACGAGCACGGGCTGCTCGACCTCGCCCCGTATCTCGGCTCCCCCGCCGCCGGCACCCTCGTCTATTGCTGCGGCCCCGAACCGCTGCTCCGGGCCGCCGAGGAGGCGTGCCGGACCTGGCCGGACGGCGCGCCGCGCACCGAGCGCTTCCAGCCCCGCGACGACCCAGGGCCCGAACCGGGCTCGGGGCTCCTGCGAGTTGGCGCTCAGCCGCTCCGGGCTCGCCTTCACCGTGGAGCCGGGGCGCAGTGTGCTGCGCACGGCTCTGGAAGCGGGCGTGCCGGTTCTGTACTCCTGCGAGGAGGGCACGTGCGGGACGTGCGAGACGGATGTCATCGAAGGGGAGGTGGACCACCGCGACTCCGTGCTCACCGATGAGGAGCGGGCGTCGGGCGAGACGATGATGATCTGCGTCTCACGCTGCCGCGGTTCCCGGCTGGTGCTGGACCTGTGAATCGGCCCTGAAAAGCCGCTGAAGCCTCTCGAGGACGGGGCCGGGATGACCCCGCCCACTGGACAACCAGGTTGGTTAGGCTAACCTAACTACGTCCTCGGGTCGCCGTCCCGTGGCCACCTCCCCGTATGCATCGAGAGAAGGCACACCTTTCATGCGCCACGCCAGAGCACTCCCCCTCTCCCGTCGCGGTCTGCTCGCCGCGGGCGGCGCCGCCGGTCTCGGAGCCCTCGTCACCGCCTGCGGCGGCAAGGGCAGTTCGGGCTCCGGCGGCGACGGCGACGGCGGCGGCTCCTGGTCGTTCACCGATGACCGCAAGCAGAAGATCACCCTCGACAGCCGGCCCCAGCACATCGTCGCCTACATCGGCTCGGCGGCCGCGCTCCACGACTTCGGCATCGACCAGCAGATCACCGGCGTCTTCGGCCCGACCACGCTGAAGAACGGCACGCCGGATGTGCAGGCCGGCGACCTCCCCGTCGACAAGGTGACGTCCCTCGGCCAAACCTGGGGGCAGTTCAACGTCGAGAAGTACGCCTCGCTCGGCCCCGATCTGCTGATCACCAACATGTACGACCCGGGCGCGCTCTTCTACCTCCCGGACGACAGCAAGAAGAAGATCCTCGCGCTGGCCAGGAGCGCCGCCATCACCACCGGCCGGGTCTCCATGCTGGAGCCCATCAAGCGCTACGCCGCGCTGGCCGAGTCGCTCGGCGCCGACCTCAAGGCCAAGAAGGTCACCGACGCCAAGGCGCGGTTCGAGAAGGCGTCCGAGACGCTGCGCAAATCCGTGACATCGCACCGGATCAAGGTCATGGCCTGCTCCGCGAGCGCCGATCTCTTCTATGTCTCCAACCCGAAGATCAACGCCGACCTGATCTACTTCAGCGAGCTCGGCGTCGACTTCGTCGTCCCCGAAAAGCCCGACAAGGGCGGCTACTTCGAGAGCCTGAGCTGGGAGAACGCCGACAAGTACGGCGCCGATGTGCTCTTCCTCGACAACCGCACCGCGACCCTCCAGCCGAAGGCCCTGACCGCCAAGCCGACCTGGGCGAAGCTCCCCGCCGTCAAGGCCGGCCAGATCGCCCCCTGGAGCAGCGAGCCGCGCTTCTCGTACGCCGGTGCCGCCCCGCTCGTCGAGTCCCTCACCAAGGCCATTCAGGACGCGAAGAAGGTCAGTTGACCGGCTGGCCCAGCCGCTTTACGGCAAGCGAAGGGAAGACCCCCTCCCCATGACCACCGCAGCCACCACCACCCCCACGGCCGTCCCGTTCCGCTTCTTCGACGCGCAGGTCGTACGGACCCGTTCGCTCGGGCCGTCCATGGCGCGGATCACCTTCGGCGGGGCGTGTCTCAAGGACTTCACGACCGGAGGCCGCGACCAGCGCTTCAAGCTGTTCCTGCCGCACCCCGGCCAGAGCGCCCCGGTCGTACCGGTGGAGGACGGCGAGGGCTGGTTCGCCACCTGGCGGGCCATGGACCCCGACGTCCGCGGCATCATGCGCTCCTACACGGTGCGCGAACAGCGCCGTGAACCCGCCGAGATCGACGTGGACTTCGCGCTCCACGCGGACGGCGGCCCGGCCGCCCGCTGGGCCGCCCGCGCCGAGAGCGGCGACCGCGTCACCCTCCTCGGCCCGGTCGTCGCCGACAACGGCGGGGTCGACTTCCGCCCGCCGCCCGGCACCGACTGGGTGCTGATCAGCGGCGACGAGACCGCGCTGCCCGCCGTCGCCGGCATCCTCCAATGGCTGCCCGCCGGCACCCGGGCGAAGGTGTGGATCGAGGTCCAGCACGCCGAGGACCTGCAGGACCTGCGCACCGAGGCGAACGCCGAGATCACCTGGCTGGTCCGGGACGGCGCCGCCCCCGGCGCCCCGCGCTCCGCCCTCGTCCTGGACGAGCTGCGCGCCGCCGAGCTGCCGCACGGCACTCCGTACGCCTGGATCGCGGGCGAGGCCGGGACGGTACGGGCGGTCCGCCGCCATCTGGTCCGCGAGCGCGGCTTCGACCGCAAGGCCGTGACGTTCACCGGCTACTGGCGCCTGGGCGCCTGCGAGGAGCAGCTCGTCGAGGAGGCCGTGTCGGGCACCGGCCCCGCGGCCGACGACTGAGCCACGGCACCCGACCACCCACCCCCTCACCCCCTCCTCATCACCCACACCTGAACGACGGGCGGCTGACCGCTCGGCGCGCCCCTTGGCGCGCCCGGCCGCCACGTCCAGCGCCCCCGCACGCCCGCACGCCCGCACGCCCGCACGCCCGCACGCCCGCAGGCCACCGGCCCGCAGACCCCGCACGCCCGCCCGCAGGCCACCGGCCCGCAGACCCCGCCGCCCGCATGCTCGTTTCCAGAAGGGACAGACCGTGAGTTTCCTCGCGCAGACCGCTGAGGACCCGTCGCCGGAGTCGATACCGGGGGCGGCGGAGGGCAGGGCCCACCTGTTCAACGGCCGTACGGCGGAGTGCTATCGGCGCACTGTGACCGACGGCGTCGGCCTGGTGGCCTCCACCGTCGCCCGCACCGTGCGCCCGTTCACCGGCGTCACCCCCGCCGAACTGGCCCCCGAGATCTCCGGAATCGACCTGGAACGGCCGCTGGGCGACCCGGGCGCCGCGCTCAAGGAGCTGGAGGGCATCTACCTCAAGGACGCCGTCTACTTCCACCACCCCCGCTACCTCGCCCATCTCAACTGCCCCGTGGTGATCCCGGCGCTGCTCGGCGAGGCGGTCCTGTCCGCCGTCAACTCCTCCCTGGACACCTGGGACCAGAGCGCGGGCGGCACCCTGATCGAGCGGCGGCTGATCGACTGGACGGCCGACCGCATCGGCCTCGGCGAGGCCGCCGACGGCATCTTCACCAGCGGCGGCACCCAGTCCAATCTGCACGCGATGCTGCTGGCCCGCGACGAGGCGTGCACGCTGGTGGAGAAGGAGACCGCCGCGGCCGGGGAGCCCGTCGCCACATCCGAGATCCTGCCGCGGCTGCGCATCCTCACCTCCCAGGCCGGCCACTTCTCCATCCAGAAGGCCGCCGCCGTTCTGGGGCTCGGTTACGAGGCCGTCATCCCCATCGCATGCGACCAGGACCGGCGGATGCGGACCGCCGCCCTCGCCCGCGAACTGGACCGCTGCCGCCGCGAGAACCTGGTGGTCATGGCCGTCGTCGCCACCGCCGGAACCACCGACTTCGGCTCCGTCGACCCGCTGCCCGAGATCGCCGAGCTGTGCGCCCGCTACCGCTCCTGGCTGCATGTCGACGCCGCGTACGGCTGCGGACTGCTGGTCTCCCCGACCCGCCGCCACCTCCTCGACGGCATCGAGCGCGCCGATTCGGTGACCGTGGACTACCACAAGTCCTTCTTCCAGCCGGTCAGCTCCAGCGCGGTGCTCGTCCGCGACCGCGCCACCCTCAGCCACGCGACCTACCACGCCGACTATCTCAACCCCGAGCGCAGCGCCAAGAAGCTCATCCCCAACCAGGTCGACAAGTCCCTCCAGACCACCCGCCGCTTCGACGCGCTCAAGCTGTGGCTGACGCTGCGCATCATGGGCGCGGACGCCGTCGGGGCGCTCTTCGACGAGGTGGTGGACCGGGCCGCCGGGGCATGGAGCCTGCTGGACACGGATCCGCGCTACGAGGTCGTCACCCAGCCGCAGCTGTCCACGCTGGTCTTCCGCTACGTACCGCCGTCCGGGGACGACGGTGACCCCGCCCTCGTCGACCGGGCCAATCTGCACGCCCGCGAGGCGCTCGCGGCCTCCGGCGAGGCGGTCGTGGCCGGGACGGTCGTCGACGGCCGCCACTACCTGAAGTTCACCCTGCTCAACCCGGAGACCTCGCTGAGCGACATCGGTTGCGTCCTCGACCTCCTCGCCGAGCACGCCGGTCAGTACCTGGCCCTTCACATCGAGCCCGCACTCAGCCACTTCCGCGCCGGCTGAGCCGCGCCCGCTGAGCCGCGCCCGCTGAGCCGCCTTCACCGCCTTCATCCCGCCGGAGACCCGGAGACCCACGTGTCCACCCCGCACCCGCACGACTTCATCGCGGTCGGCCTCGGCCCCTACAACCTGGGCCTCGCCTGCCTCACCGAGCCGATCGACGAACTCGACGGCCTGTTCCTGGAGAGCAAGCCGGACTTCGACTGGCACCCGGGCATGCTGCTGGACGGCGTCACCCTCCAGACCCCGTTCATGGCCGACCTCGTCACCCTCGCCGACCCCACCTCCCCGTACTCCTTCCTCAACTATCTGAAGGAATCCGGGCGGCTCTACTCCTTCTACATCCGCGAGATCTTCTCTCCGCTGCGCGCCGAGTACAACGACTACTGCCGCTGGGCCGCCGCCAAGCTCTCCAGCGTCCGCTTCGGCCACGAGGTGACCCGCGTCGAGTACGACGAGGCCGACGCCCTCTACACCGTGCACGCCCTGCGCCCCGCCACCGGCGAGACCACCGCGCACCGCGCCCGCCACCTGGTCCTGGGCACCGGCACCCCGCCGTACCTCCCCGAGACGTGCCAGGGCCTCGGCGGCGATCTGCTGCACAACGGGCGCTATATGGAGCACAAGGAGGCGCTCCAGGCCAAGGAGTCCATCACCCTCGTCGGCAGCGGCCAGAGCGCGGCCGAGATCTACCAGGATCTGCTGGCCGACATCGACACCCACGGCTACCGGCTCACCTGGGTGACCCGCTCCCCGCGCTTCTTCCCGCTGGAGTACACCAAGCTCACGCTGGAGATGACCTCGCCGGAGTACGTGGACTACTTCCACGCGCTGCCCGAGGACACCCGCTACCGGCTGGAGTCCGAGCAGAAGGGCCTGTTCAAGGGCATCGACGCCGACCTCGTCAACGCCATCTTCGATCTGCTCTACCAGAAGAGCGTGAGCGGCCCGGTGCCGACGCGGCTGCTGACCAACACGGCGCTCACCGACGCCTCCTACGACGCGTCCTCCGGCACGTACACCCTCGGGCTGCGCCACCAGGAGCAGGAGCGGGACTTCTCGCTCACCACCCAGGGACTCGTCCTCGCGACCGGCTACCGCTACCAGGTGCCCGCCTTCCTGGAGCCCGTGCACGACCGCATCCGCTGGGACGGCCGCGGCCGCTTCGACGTCGCCCGTAACTACAGCATCGACACCACCGGGCGCGGCATCTTCCTCCAGAACGGCGCCACCCACGCGCACAGCCTCACCTCACCCGACCTGGGCATGGGCCCGTACCGCAACGCGTGGATCATCCGGGAGCTGCTGGGGCGGGAGCACTATCCGGTGGAGAAGTCCATCGCCTTCCAGGAGTTCGGCGCGCCGGAAGGGGCTGCGTCATGACGGTCTTCCCCCTTTTCGCACGCACCGACGACCGGCTGGGCGCCTTCGCCCTGCGCGCCCTGGACCCCGCGGCCGACGCCGCGCTGCTGCACGGCTGGGTGACCCACCCCAAGGCGTCCTTCTGGATGATGCAGGAGGCGGACGAGGCGGAGGTCGCCACCGAGTACCGCAGGATCGCCGAGCATCCGCACCACGACGCCTTCATCGGCCTGCACGAGGGCCGCCCGGCCTTCCTCGCCGAAGGCTACGACCCTTCGGAGGTCGAGCTGGTGGGCCTGTACGAGCCCCGGCCGGGTGACGTCGGCATGCACTTCCTGTGCGCGCCGACCGACACCCCGGTGCACGGCTTCACCCTCGCCGTCATCACGACCGTCATGGAGTTCTGCTTCGCCGATCCGGCCGTGCGCCGCGTCGTGGTCGAACCCGACGTCCGTAATACGGCGGTGCACGCGCTCAACGCGGCCGTCGGCTTCGAGATCGTCGAGCGGATCGCCACACCGGAGAAGGACGCCTACCTCAGCATCTGCACCCGCGAGCGGTTCGAGGCCGCCTGTGCCGAAGGCGCCGTACGTGCCACCCCCGTACGTGCCACCCAAGGAGTGACCCGATGAGCCCCCGCGACGCCGTCGCCCACCTCACCCCCGACCTGTGGGAGCGGGCGGGCCGCCTCCTCATCCGTAAGGCACTCGCCGAGTTCGCGCATGAGCGCCTGCTCACACCCGAGCGCCAGAACGACGGCCGCTACGCCGTGACCAGCGACAACAGCGCCTCGACCTACCGCTTTGCCGCCCGCGTACTGTCACTGGACCACTGGCTGGTCGACGCGGACAGCATCACCCGCCACGGCCGCGACGGCGCCGAACTGCCACTGGACTCGCTCGACTTCTTCATCGAGCTGCGCTCCGCCCTCGGCCTCAGCGAGGACATCCTCCCCGTCTACCTGGAGGAGATCAGCTCCACCCTCTCAGGCACCGCCTACAAACTGGCCGCCGAGCCGGCCGTCGGCGCCGCCGAACTCGCCAAGTCCGGCTTCCAGGAAATCGAGACCGGGATGACCGAGGGCCATCCCTGCTTCGTCGCCAACAACGGCCGCCTCGGCTTCGGCATCCACGAATACCTCTCGTACGCCCCCGAGACCGCGAGCCACGTCCGGCTGATCTGGCTGGCCGCCCACCGCGACAGCGCCACGTTCACGTCCTGCGCCGACCTGGACTACGAGCAGCTGATCCACTCGGAGCTCAGCGAGCAGACCCGCGCCCGCTTCGCGGCCACCCTGACCGGCCTCGGCCTCGACCTCGCCGACTACCACCTGCTGCCCGTGCACCCCTGGCAGTGGTGGAACAAGCTGTCGGTCAGCTTCGCCGCCGAGGTCGCCCGGCAGCATCTGGTCTGCCTGGGCCCGGGCGACGACGAGTATCTGGCCCAGCAGTCGATCCGTACTTTCTTCAACACCACGGCCCCCTCCAAGCACTACGTAAAAACCGCCCTGTCGGTGCTCAATATGGGCTTCATGCGGGGCCTGTCAGCCGCCTATATGGAGGCCACCCCGGCCATCAACGACTGGCTGGCGGGGCTGATCTCCTCCGACGAGATCTTCCGTTCCGCCCGCTTCTCGATCATCCGCGAACGGGCCGCCATCGGCTACCACCACCGGCAGTACGAGGCCGCCACAAACCGGTACTCCCCGTACCGCAAGATGCTCGCCGCGCTGTGGCGCGAAAGCCCCGTCCCCTCCCTCGAACCCGGCCAGCGCCTCGCCACCATGGCGTCCCTGCTCCACACCGACAGCGACGGCGCGTCCTTCGTCAGCGCCCTCATCGAGGAATCCGGCCTCACCCCCGCCGCCTGGCTGCGCCGCTACCTCGACGCCTACCTCACCCCGGTGCTGCACAGCTTCTACGCCTATGACCTGGTCTTCATGCCGCACGGCGAGAACGTCATCCTGGTCATCGAGGACGGCGCGGTCCAGCGGGTGATCTTCAAGGACATCGCCGAGGAGATCGCGGTCATGGACCCGACCGCCGTCCTCCCCCCGGCCGTCGAACGCATCCGCGCGGACGTCCCCGAGGACAAGAAGCTGCTCTCCGTCTTCACCGACGTCTTCGACTGCTTCCTCCGCTTTCTCAACGGCATCCTCGTCAGCGACGGCCTGCTGGAGGAGGAGACCTTCTGGCGCACGGTCGCCGCCTGCGTGCTGGCCTACCAGGAGTCGGTACCGCACCTCTCGGACAAATTCACCCAGTACGACATGTTCGCCGACGACTTCGCCCTGTCCTGCCTCAACCGGCTCCAGCTCCGGAACAACCGCGAAATGGTCGACCTCCAGGACCCGTCCGGCGCCCTCCAGCTCATGGGCACCCTGCCGAACCCGATCGCGGGCTTCCGCCCGGGGGCCTGATGATCAAGCGGCCGGGGGCGCGGCGGAGGGGCGATCAGGCGGCCGATCCGGGGCCGCCCCGGGCCCCAGGGCCGGGCCATTGGCCTGGGGCGACATCCCCCCAGGCCATGGCCCCACCGACAAGATCCACAAGGGCGTGACCCAGAGCTCCCGGGGGACGCACCCGCCCCTTCCCCCGTCCGCTAGGCTGTCCCCGGTACCTCCCCCTGCCACCAGCAGGAGGACCGGGTACACGCCTCCGTAGCTCAGGGGATAGAGCACCGCTCTCCTAAAGCGGGTGTCGCAGGTTCGAATCCTGCCGGGGGCACACGACTAAGGGCCAGTTCAGGGGCATGATCCCCTCGAACTGGCCCTTTGCCGTGATCGCGGCCGTGCCACACGCGTGCCACAAGGTCCGCTAAGAGTCCACATCACCCCGCGTCTCGCGGATCATCGAGCCGAGCCGATCGGCGATCTCACGGTCACGGCCGTTGACCATGTGCTGATAGATCAGGGCGGCGCGGGGTGTGCTGTGGCCCATCCTGGTCATCAGTTCGCGGAGACTCGCGCCGGACGCGGCGAGCGTGTTGCCCGTGTGCCGAAGATCGTGGAAGTGCACGTCTCCGGTAATGCCCGCGCCCTTTTTGGCTTTGATCCAGTCATCCCGGAAGTTGCTGCGCCGAAGCCATCCGCCCTGGGGGCCGAGGAAGACGCGACCGTCACGACCGGATCCGGCGTAGGCGTCGAGGTGGCGCTTCACATCCGGCAGGAGTTCGGTCGGGAAGGCAACCGGCCGGACGCCGGCGTCGGACTTGGGGGCCTTGTCGAACAGGGCACCTGTCTGCATCTCGGCCTGTGAGCGCCGGACCATGAGCACCGCGTTATCCGTGTCGACGTCTCGCCGGCGGAGCGCTGCCAACTCACCGAAGCGCAGGCCGGTGAAGGCAGCGAGGACGACGAGCAGCCGGTAGCGCGGAGTGATCGCATCGGCTACGGCGAACACTTCAGCCACCGTGAGAACGGGCCGCTCTGGCACGTCGTACTGGTCAGCGCCCTTGATCCGGCACGGGTTGCGCCGGATCAGTTCGTCGTCAACGGCCGTGTTCAGGATGGCCCGGAGGATCTGGTACGTCTTGACCACGGTCGGCTCACCGGTCCTCTCCAAGCACGCCGTGCGCCAGGATCGAACCTGTGCCGTCGTGATCGAGGACAACGGTCGCTCACCGAAGGTGGGCACCAGGTGAAGCCGGATCACGGACTCGTGCCGCTCACGGGAACGGGCGGCAAGCTTGCGATCCTTAAGCCACGCAGTGGCGTACTCGCCGAACTGAATCTTGCCCGCGTCAGGGTTGGCCCACTGGCCACGGGTGATGTCTGCCTCGATATGAGTCAGCGCGACCTCAGCGTCGGTCTTGGTCGCGTACGTCTCCTCTGCGCCGCGGAGCTGTCCCGTGTTCGGATCGCGGTAACGAGCCTGCCAGCGGCCTGACGTGAGCTTCCGCACCGAGCCGAACCGGCGCCGCCTGCCCTGGTTGTTCGCCATCAGGCAGCCCTTCTCAGTGCGGCGCGCCGAACGGTCACCGGCTGAACGGTGCGCTCGGCGACGTAGGCGGACAGCGCACTCTCGGGGATGCGTACATGCCGACCGACTTTTACGAAGGTGATCCGACGCTCTTCGATCAGACGCCGTGGGAAGCGCACGCCGGTGCCGAGCAGTTCGGCGACCTGCTGAACGCTGAGAAGTCGATCCACGATCACCACTCCCTCTCTGTGTCGTGTGCTTCCAGGTCAGCCCGGACTTCACGGGCGGTTTCGCGGTTGTGCTGGATGTCGCGGCGGATATTGGCGGCGAGCCAGGATTCGCCGGGGGTGTGGCCGTGGCCGGCGTAGGTCCAGTGGGCGAGGGTGAGCGTGGTTGCTTCCTCGTCGTCGGGGTCGGGCAGGCCGAGTGCGTGGCGTTGCTGGGTGGCGCGGTAGTCGGCGCGGGTCTGCCGCAGTTCGCCGAGGGTGGTCGAGTAGCGGCGGGACTTGGTGGAGAAGTGGCCGCGGAAGCCGAGCATGTGGGCCCAGTCGCGGAGCTTGCGGTCCGGGTAGAGCGCGTGTAGGTCCAGGCACGCTTCGATGAGCCGGCGGGGGTGGTCGGCGACGCCGAGCAGGATCAGTGCTTCCTTGTTGCCGATCCGGCGGTCAACCGTGCCGGTGGTCTCAGCCGCCTTTGTGGCGTACTTCGCGACGTACGAGGCGACCGCCTGTTCGGTGATGTCCTCGCCCTCGCCGAAGGCCCGGATCGGCCGTACGTCGAGCTGCGTGCCCCACCGCAGGGTGCGGGCCGGCTGGTCCCCGGACGGGGGCACGTCGACTTCCACGCGGGCAGCGGCGGCATGGATGGCGTCGGTGAGCAGGTCGAGGGTGGCCCAGGCCGGCGGGGGATCGTCGGGCCCGTCGGGTCCGTCGAAGCGGATCACGGCATGGAAGTGCACGGCGCCGCGCTTTTGATACTCGGCGACCTTGCCGAAGGAGACCCGGGACTGTTCGCGGGCGTCCTTCTGCGTGAGCCCGGCCCGCTTGGCGATCTCCCGGCGCAGGTAGATCGTGAAGTAGCGCCACAGTTCGGAGGCGTGGTTGTTCCACAGCACCGCGCCCGCGTAGTCGTACGCGTCGGGGTCGAGCGGGGTGCCCAATTCCGGGGCATCCTCGCCGTGGCGGGTACCGCAGCGGCAGGGCCGGGTGCCGGTCCGGTTGTGGACCGGGCCGAACGACGGGGCGGTGAGGGTGGCGAACACCCGCGGGTGGTCCCGGATCGTGTGCGGGGTGCCCTTGTCCGGGTCACCGACGAGGCCCGCACGGATGAGGTGGTAGGTGTCGCCGGCGTAGGTCCAGGCGCAGGCGGGGCAGCGGGAGGCCCGCCGGTTGCCGCACGCGACGCGGAGCCGTCCGCCGGGTTCGGTGTCGGTCGAGTACGCGTGCAGCACCTGCCCCGTGGCAGCGTCGCGGGTGACGGTCGAGCCCATCAAATGGATGGGGTCGGAGCAGCCGCCCGTGCGGCGGATCTGGTCTTGGATACGGTCGAAGCCGGTGGACCCGGCCAGCCTCAGCACGTCGGCGAGGGTGGTCGGGTCCAGGCCCGCCATGGTGGCGGTGTCGGTCACGCGAAGACCTCCTGTCGGGCGGTCAGGTAGGCGTGGCCGATCCACTGCGTGTAGGCGGGCGGGATCGCCTCGGTCAGTTCCTCGCGGACGTCGGTCCAGGTGATGCCCATGGCGGTCTGCATCTCGGGCACGGTGGCCTTGCCGCCGCCGTTGCCGTACGCGGCGACATACGGGCCCTCACGCTTCACGCCGTGGCGGTGGCCGCGCACGTAGCCCCGGTGTCGGGGGTGAGCCGGCTGCGCGGTGGCCCAGCGGCCGAACTCGAACATCTCCCCGCACAAGGACAGGTCCTTGCGGATCTCCGCACGGCCGTTTGGCTGCTCCATCACGTACGGCAGGCCCGAGGCGTCGAGGAGGTCGCGGGTGGCGGCCACGAGGTCGACGTGGGCGCCGCCCCAGCCCTGGGAAGCGTTCGTGCCCACGGTCAGGGCGCAACCGGCCTGGCAGGGCGGGGAGGCGTGCGCCAGGGTGTACCGCTCGATGTCGCCCGTGGTGATCAGGTGGGCGAGGTATTCGAGGGCGTCACCGCGGTGGTAAGCGAAGGGGTATCGGGGGCGGTCGGCGATGTCGCAGCCGTCGACCGCGAAACCGGCGCGGTGATAGCCCATGGCGGCCCCGCCGGCGCAGGAGAACAGGTCCAGGGCCCGAGGCCCGGTGCTCACTTGCTGCCTCCCTTGGCGTGGGCGGAGCTGTGGTTGGCTTCCCAGCCCTGGACCAGGAGGCGGACCTGAGCGTCACCGCTCGCGGTGGCCGAGGCCCCGCAGTGGCACACGGCGGAGCCGGTGGCGGGGGCGTCCGGGGACGGCTTGCTCACGTGCAGGCCGGGGGTGGCCTGTGACGGGGTGAGATCGGCCATGTCGGTCACCGCCCGACGCGGAGCAGGGAGGCGGCAGGGGTGGTGTGGCCGGTGCCCTTGCAGGCCTGGCAAGTCACACGGACGGTGGCGCGGGAGCCGTCGCGGTGACGGGTGCCGGTGGTGATGGCGACCGTGGCGAAGCCGTCGCAGTCGCGGCAGACGCGCGTGTTCGAGGCGTGCTGAGGCATGATGAGGATTCCCTTTCGGGTCCGTTGGATCTGGAAGTGGTGGCCGTCCGGGGCGGCGGAAACTTGGCGGTTGAGGCCGCCCCGGCCGGTGCTACTTGCGGTAGCGGTTCTTGCGCTTGGACGTGCGGTTGATCGTGTAGCTGAGGCCGCCGGTGGCCGACAGGACCGCGACGGCCGCGCCGGCGAGGACCTGGACGACGAAGGCGATCACCAGCAGCACCGCGACCGATCCCGCGAGGACGACCAGCGTCAGGACGATGGGGCCCTTGTAGGAGCGCGGGGCCTGTTGGACGATCACGACCCGTCGCATGTCGGTGCCGGGCGGGATCTGCCGGTAGAGGTCGGCGGGGATGTGTCCGGCACGGATCTGGTCTTCGGGCAACTGCATGGCTCGGTCCTCCTCTCAGGTGCAGCGGTGGGTGCGGGCG
The DNA here is from genome assembly GCF_040606675.1 of Streptomyces sp. NPDC005393. Lineage (NCBI taxonomy): Bacteria > Bacillati > Actinomycetota > Actinomycetes > Kitasatosporales > Streptomycetaceae > Streptomyces > Streptomyces sp. NPDC005393. The sequence goes on from NZ_JBEXFG010000031.1 coordinate 74,477, forward strand.
GCGAGTTCAGCGGCCGACCGGTCGCCGTATTCGTTGGAGAATCCGCACTTCGGCGCGGTGCAGGCGGCGGTGTGCCGGGTCTGGCCCCGGCCGTTGTTGAACGTGCCGACCTGGACCGGGCCGATGCGGATCACGTCGTAGAAGCGGTTCGGGCGCATGAGGGGTCACCTCCTTTCAGGCGAGTTGGGCGACGATCGCGCCGGCGAGGTCTTCCGGGACGCCGAGGCGGGCGCGCAGGGTGGCGGTGTCGATGTCCGTTCCGGTGCGAGTGCGGTGCTCGGTGGCGACCTTCCGGGCGTGGTCGACCAGCGCCGGCGGCACCGTCGGGGCCGGGGCTTGCGGCAGAGCCGGGGCAGGTTCCGGCGTAGGGATCTCCGGGGCCGGGTCGGGCGCTGCCGGTCGGTCGACGGCCGGCACGGGCGGCGGCGCCGGGTCCGGGGCGGGGGTCGGTTCGGTTGGGGTGTGGGCGAGCAGGGTGCCGCCGAGGAAGGCCAGCGCGGGCCAGCCGGCGACGAGGATGCGCAGCCAGGCCGGAACGTGATCGAGGTCGAGGAGTCCCGCGGTGGCGATGTTCGCCCCGAGGGAGGCGACCAGGGCAACCAGGAACCAGAACCAGGCCAGCCCCGAGCGCTCGGTGCGCAGCCGGCGCCACACGGCGACCAAGAGCAGATCGACGGAGACGGGGTAGGCCCATGCCTTCCATCCGGTCTGTCCGGCCGCTTCGGCAAGGTCGTGCAGGTGAGCGAAGGACAGGGCACCGGCGATCACGGCCTGAATGAGCACGGCGTCGATGCGGATCGAGCGGAACACGGTCCTCACCTCCCCTCCGGGGTCAGGGCTGCGGGGCCACCAGCGGCGGCGTGGTGGGCATCGGCGGCACCTGCCGGGCCGGCGGACGGAATTGGGCCAGGAACGACAGATCCGGGGTGAGGTGGGCGAAGTCCCGGCAGACGGCCGCCGCTTCCGCCGGGGTGGTCTCCGGGGTGCGGATGCGGGACCAGCCACCGGAGGTGTCACCGGCCACCGCGACGCCGGGACGGTCGGCCCGGATCGAGGTCGCCGCCATCACCGCATCCGGAGCGATGTCCCCCAGGCCCATCTCGGCCGTCTGCTTGTCGTTGACGCGGTGGACCACACGGCCGGTGAGCTGAGCCCGCAGAGCCGTGGCGCCCTTGCCGAGGTCGGAGCCGAAGCGCTGCCCGCAGACCTCCAGGTAGATACCGACCGCGCGGGCCATCTGACCCAACCGCACCAGTTGCATGACCGTCCGGTCCCGCGCCGCCTCATCCTTCTTCGAGGTGACGAAGAACAGCTCTGCCACCTCATCGATCAGGACGACCAGCGGCACCGGCCGCAGCTTGGCGGGCAGGTCCCAGACGTCCGAGACGCCGTAGAGGGCGAGGAGATCAAAGCGCTCGCCCATCTCCCGGACCAGCGCGTCTATCAGGCGGCCGGCCATGTCCGGGTCCGTGGCCAGGGCCGACAGGCGAGACGCGTACCGGCTGTGCTCGACACCGCGCTTGCAGTCGATGCCGATCAAACCGACCGGGAGCTTCGCCAGGCCCTTGACCAGGTTGCGCTGGTACACGGACTTGCCGGACAGCGTGGCGCCCAGGGTCAGCGCCATCGGAACCGCGCGGTAGTCACGCTCGAAGACCGTGCCGTCCTCCCGCAGCGCCACCGGAACCACCAGCCCGCGAGGCTGCGCCGAACGCGGCAGACGGACCCGGCGCAGCACGTCATAGCCCGTCATCCGCAGTTCCACATAGCCGGGCTTGGTCTCCGACACGGTCACCGACTGCACGCCGAACGCGTGGCGCAGCCGCTCAGAGGACGTGGCCACGTCGGCAGGCTCCAGGCCGGCCGGAAGGCGCAGCGTGATGCGCAGCCCGGTCGACGTGGGGCGGACCCGGCGGACCTTCGGCGGCACCGGCCGCACCTCACGGCGGGACAGGTTGCGCGTCATGAAGGCCCGGAACCCGGCCGGCTGCACGGTGAGCCCGCACACCTCCATCGTGGACCGGTAGGAGAACGTGAACCGGCCCCACGTCAGCGGCAGACCGACCGTCGACCAGTACACGCGCGGTGCCCGGTGCTTCGCGTAGCCGATACCGCCGGCGCCCGCTAAGGCACCCGTGGCCTGCAGCCACATCGTCAGGTCAGCCATGATCAGGCCGCCGAGGTGATCGCGACCGCGCGGAACGAGATCCCGTGCCGCTTCTGGCCGTTGAACTCGTTCTCCCAGTCACGCGCCTTGAGGCCGACCACCCGCACCGGCATGCCCGGCGCCAGACCCTCCGGGTAGCCCGTCTCCGGGATGGTGACCTGGTAGAGGTTGCCCTCCCCCTCGTCCGAGACGAGCAGGCCCACGGTCGACAGGCTCGCACCGGTCTCCCGGTCCACGGCCCGCTCCCCGGTCTTCTTGTTGGCCATCTTCGGTTCCGGCGCGGTCGCCACGAACACCACGGCGGTCGAGAGGTCGATCTTGAACGACGGCATAGCTCACTCCAGAGCAGGTCAGAGTTAGGCCCCTTGGACCTCTTGCTCAACTTGTTGGTACAAGCTGACACCTAGAGATTGACCCACTGAGAGTGAGACGTCAAGCACTTCGCGCGAACATGTACCAACAAGTTGAGCGAGTGCGTCATGATGGAGACATGAGCAAGCAGCCGAAGTACCAGCAGGTGGCCGACGCGTTGCGTCGTGAGATCGACAACGGCATGTACGCCCCTGGGGACCGGCTGCCGTCCGAAGCCGAGCTGGCCAGCCGTTTTGATGCCTCCCGGAACACCGTCCGATCAGGCCTGAGCCTGCTGGTCAGCCAGGGACTCGTTACGTCGAGCCAAGGGCTCGGCTACGAAGTGCGGAAGCATGAGGTCTTCGAGCTGAACGCCTCTCGCTTCGAGAACCTGACCTTCCCGCAAAACGGTGACGCCTACTCAACCGACGTGACGAACGCCGGCCGCCGACCGCACCAGACGTTCCGAGTCGAGATGACGCCTACGCCGGACTACATCGCCGAGCGGCTCAAGGTGGAAGTCGGTTCCCGGTCCGTACTGCGCTTCTGCCACCGGTTTGTCGATGACGTGCCGTGGTCGATGCAGGCGACGCACTACCCGGATTGGCTGATCCGGGAGGCGCCGAGGCTCGCTGAACCGGGCGACATCGACGAGGGCACCACCCGCTACCTGGCAGGTCGAGGCATCGAACAGGTGGGCTACGCCGACGAGATCTCTACCCGGATGCCGACCCCGGAGGAAGCACGCCTCTTGGAGATCGGCCCCGGCGTCCCTGTCTTGCTCTGGACACGCACGGGCTACACGACCGAGCGCCCCGCTCGATGCACGGTGACTACCTTCCGCGGGGACCTGAACCGCATGAACTACGAGATCGGCGACCTGGCCGCCCGGAACGAGAACGACGCCAAGTGAGAATCACCATCGCCACACCCGCCGACCTTGACCGGCTGCTCAGCTTCCGGACGGAAGCGGCGGAATGGATCAGCAAGCTCGGTAGCGACCAGTGGAGCCGGCCGTACCCGGCGGACCGCCTGTTGGTGACCATCGAGACCGGAACAGTCTTCATGCTGAGGGATGGGGAGCACACGGCAGGCACCATCACGCTCACGCCTGAAGCCGAAGAAGGGTTGTGGAGCGCCGAGGAGCTTGGCGATTGCTCGATGTTCGTCAACAAGCTGACGGTTGCGCGCGAGTACGCCAGACGCAAGCTTGGGAGCAGGCTTCTCGACTGGGCTGGCGATCGCGCGTACCGCGCCGGCGCGAAGTGGCTACGACTTGACGCGTGGACCACCAACGTGCACCTACAGCGGTACTACCTGGACGAAGGCTTCCAGCACGTGAGGACCGTCCTCGAAGGCAACGCCGTCAACGGAGGACCGCGAGTATCTGGCTGGCTTGCCCAACGCCCTACCCGTCCAGCCGAACACGGTCTCACCGACGAGACGCCGAGCCCTGAACCGCTGCGCACCTGAGCTGTTACAGGTTTCTCTACCTCATCAAGGGCCCGCGCGAGGCGCGGGCAGGCCCCTTGGGCCGACCCCTCTGCGCCTTCGGCGCCGGGGTCGGCCCATGGGGCCGCAGCGGAGCAACGGCCCGAGGGTAGAGCCCGCATAGCGCGCCACGGTCAAAGACGATGCCTCCGGCAGGGGATCGGCCGGCACCGGGATGGAGGGGGCGCCGTCGCGAATGCGGGCGCGTTGGGGCGTGCGTGAGGTGCTCCCATCCCGTCCACCGTCGACCCAGGCAGAGCCGAGCAGACGCGGCCCATGGCGTCCAGGTCGTTCGTACAGTGGCGCGCTCCACCTGGACGCCATGAACCACGCCCGCTCCACGGTGTGTGGGTCGACGGCGGACGGGATGGGAGCTGGGGTGAGTGGTGGAGCGTGCGAGCAGCACGCAAAGCAGCCTCACGACCGCGCGAAGCTAGCCAGATGAAGGCCTTAAAGCGTTACGTCATCACCGGCGGGAAGTTGACTCTGCTGCTTCCCTACTCTAATCAGACGATATTGCTTCTGAGAGGCCTTGCCCGACCGGGCTCGCATCACAAAAGTCTCCAACTCCACCTCCACCTCGTGGCCTAGATTTTCTCTGACAGCCGGCATGAGTGACTCATCCACGAATCCATGGATTTCCCGCCCCTCGGCAACTTCCAGATAGAAGATTTGCCTTCGGGTTCGTAGCCCATCCAAACGTCCGCGCACTCGAACAATGCCCCGCTCTTCTCTGGTGACGGCTAGCCTTTCCCGCAGAATGGAAGCCTGTCGTGGAGTCACTGATGACCTCAGCACTTCACCCGAAATGCGGCGCACAGAGAGGGAAAGGCTCAGCTCAGGCCGCTCATCAGAGACTCTAGACACCAGGTCTGCGACAGCCCTCCGGATGACTGGGGACGCTGCGTCGATTGACTCGATTGATTGATCATCGACGTCATCTTCCGGCAGCGCGCGAATTAGTTCTACCACTCCGATCTCTGTCCACAAGGTCGAGAATGCGGATTCGCGCGAACTTCCTTCTGCCACTGGGTAACTGAGGTCGACCACCCAGGACCCTACAGAAGCGGAGGCGACGTTAAGTCTGGCAAGGTCAAAGTCAAATGATGTCAGTCGGGCCACATCGGCGAGCCGAGCGCGACGCGCTTTCGCGAGACGTGCGACCGCGCGCTGGACACGCCGCAAGAAATCGCCAGCCTCCAATGCAGAAACTGCACCGGTGTCAGAAGACGCATCCGATAGGAGCAATTGAACGGCAGCAGTTTTTTCTTCCGGCGACGTGGAAATCCCGAAATCGGAGGCGGCCACTTCCAATGAGGATCGCCGCAAACGCGAAAACGGGTCATCCCCGGCAGCCGAGTCCATTGCCCGCTGCCAGAGGGTATGAAGGTGAGTGCTCACAGCTCTACCTCCAAGTAGCCCTTACGCTCCCCATCGACGATTTTTCCATCGTCATCTTTAACTAGGGACCAATTGTAATCCCAAAGGGCAACGTCATCAGCGTTTCCCTCCTCAGCTAAGAAGGCGTCGATGAGTCCTCCCATCGGCTGGACCCTCCGCTCAACAGTGTGCGGCGCCATCGCAGTGAGGTTTTGGAGCGTTATCAGTTGATTCATCCGCGTCCACCTCTCCTGGTCGAAGTGCTGCACGAGCCTGCGCGACGCGAATAGCGCAAGATCGATATCTGCGGGAGGCGCCGCCTTGTGAGTGCAAAACCCGCCATCCACCCACAGTGTGGCGCGTGGAAGCAGGTCGCGCACCAACGCAACGTAGAGTTCTAGCGCAGAGTAGAGGCGTCGCCGGTGCGTCGGGTGAGGAGCCTGCACCACGAACACATCATGGATCTCCTCTAGAGTCGCTGGGTGACGCCCCACGGGCAGCATCCCCCCAGAGGTCAACGGCGGAATCAACGAGTGCCCTCCATGGACTGTCCCCCAGCACCATCAGCAACGAACCGATACCTACTGTAATCGTAGGTATCGCCTCACAGAACCTGCTGATCGCGATTCCTTCCATCCCCCAGCCTGTCTCCTAGCAAAGCCGAACTGGCGTTCTACGACTACAGCATGCCGTCAGGATGGGCGCCTGTCGACGGGTGTTCGAACCCCCTTGGTTCATCTTCATCAACGCGCTGGGTACGGCGGCGTGGCCAGCTCCATCGCCACCATCCGTTCTCTAGGTCTAAATCGGATGCCGAAATTTGACATCCGATTGCACTCATCACAGAGTGATGAGTGTCGCTCTGCCATTGAGGAACGAGCCAGCTTCGAGGGAGGCCCAGGACCGTGACGGGATCGGGGAACGTGGAGTGGCAGCTCAAGCCCGGCGATCGGATCGAGCGCAAGGAGCTGCACAGTAGGTTCGGGGGGCGCACACAGGGAGGTATCGGGCCGTCAGCTAAGACACCCAATGTCTTCGTCTTCACGGACCCTGTCGCCGGCGAAAAGCATGGCTACTACGACGACTGGATGCCGGACGGTCGCTTCCACTACAGCGGAGAAGGCCAGTACGGCGACCAGCGGATGATCTCCGGCAATGCCAGCATCTTGAACCACCAAGCTGAGGGGCGGGCGCTGCGCGTCTTTCAGGGCGCCCGCGGGACGGTCACCTACCGCGGCGAGTTCACCGTTGATCAGGAAGACCCCTGGTACTCCGCGGACGCTCCCGAGACCAACGATGGCCCCCTCCGCAAGGTCATCGTCTTCCGGCTCAACCCTGTAGACACCACACCGCAGGAACCTGCCACCAAGCTAGGCCGGTTGCTTGTCTCTCATCCCAACCAGGTGGACGACCTCCCCCTAGAACGGAACGAGAACGAGACCACGTTCGTCAACCCGAACCAGGAGCCCTACGAGGCCGACCGCAAGGAAGCCCGCCTGGTAAAGGCGTTCGCCGACTACCTGACCAGCAACGGTCACCAGTCGGGCCGTCAGCGCATCCTTCCTCCTGGCGAGAGCCGCCCGCTCTTCACCGATCTCCACGCCAAGGGACTCGGTCTACTGGTCGAGGCCAAGGGCAGCGTCACCCGGGAGAACATCCGCATGGCTATCGGGCAGCTCGCGGACTACAGCAGGTTCGTCGATCACACCATCCGCGCCATCCTGCTCCCCTCCGAGCCGCGGCAAGACCTCCTGGCTCTGGCCAAGGTGCAGGACTGCGCCGTGATCTGGCCGGAGGGCAAGGGGTTCGTCAGCACCAACCCCGAGGCACTCCCGTAACGGCGAGCCCTGTGCCGCAGCGCCGTACCGCAACCTCAGCAACCGCCCCTATCCGCCCCCTGTAGTGGCCGGTACTGCCGTTGCTGACCGATCCCGCTAGAGCTACGGATCAGAAGGCGTAGCCTGCTAAGTGGTGAGGTCGTCCGCACGGTAAAGGCCGCGACCCGGGGTGCGACAGGGGCCGGCTGCCTCACCACCGCCAGGGCCGTGCCACTCTCGTGCCAGAACGTACGGGGAACCACGGGGAATCAGCAGCAATAGCGGGGAAGCCAACGGCGTTTGTCGCACTGTGGATTCACGCAGGTCACACCGGCAGCCGCCCAACCTCGCTCCTAAAGCGGGTGTCGCAGGTTCGAATCCTGCCGGGGGCACCAGCCAAAACGCCCCGAGCCGATCATGGCTCGGGGCGTTTGACATCCACCTCTGACATCAACGGCGACGGTCAGCCTGGGACGGGACCAGGGCCAGGGCGCCGCTTGAGCAGCCGGTCCATGTGGCTGATGGCCTCCCGCTGGGTGTCCTGTACGACGTGCGTGTACACGTCCATGGTGATGCTGATCTGGCTGTGCCCCAGGATCTCCATCACGACGCGAGGAGCGACCCCGGCCGCCGTCAGCAGGGTGGCGCAGCCGTGCCGGGCGTCATGCAGCCGGATCACCCGGAGCCCGGCACTGTCGGCGACGCGGGTGAATGAGCGGTAGATGTTGCGCGGCTCGACCTGGCGGCCGGTGCGGGTGGTAAAGATGTGCCCGCCGTTGCCCTGCCACTTCTCCCCCGCTTGCTCCCGGATGTCCGCCTGCCGCATCCGGTGCCACCGAAGCGGAGCGATGCACATCGCGGGCAGCGGAACAGCTCGACGTCGCCGCCCCTTGGGGTCGTCCTCGTACAGCACTCCACGCCGACGCTGTGTTTGCTGTCGTACGTAGAGCACCCGCTTCTCCAGGTCGACGTCAGCCCAGCGAAGTCCGACGATCTCACCTCGGCGCAGGCCCATGGTGATGGCCAGGACGAAGGCCGCGTAGAGCGGGTCACGGCGGGCAGCGGCCAAGAAGGTCAGCGTCTCGTCCAGGGTCCATGGGCTCAGCTCTCGCCCCTTGGCCCGTGGCGGCTCCACGAGGCTGGCCACATTGCGCGTGATCAGCTCCTCACGGCAGGCAGCCGTAAGAGCCGTACGCAGCACGCGGTGTGACTCCTTGGCGGTGGCGGCGGTGGTCTTCTTCTCCAACTGGACGAGGAAGCGCCGCACGTCAGCGACGCCCAGAGACTCCAACCGCTTGGCCCCGATCATCGGCACGAGGTAGAGCCGCACGTGCGATTCGTACTTGTCGAACGTACTCAGCTTGCGACGCGGCTTGATCACGTTGTCCAGCCAGTACGGCAGCCATTCGGCGAGCTTGGCCGAACGGGTCGGCACAGGTATGCCGCCGTCGACCTTGGCGAGCAGTGCCCGGCGCTTGTTGTCGCACTCGGCCCAGGTCTTGCCATAGGCGAACTTCCGGGCGCGAGTGCCGTCCGGCTGGAGCACGTACACAGCTGCCTGGTACCGGCCGTCCTTGCGCTTGGTGATGGTTCCGGCCCCGTTGGGGTTGCGCTTACGCTGCGGTGGCATCAGGCAGCCTCGGCAATCTGGTGGTTGATGAAGTCGCGGAGTGCGGCGGCGGGGACGCGGCGGGCGCGGCCGACGGTGATGGAAACCAGGCGGTGCGAACGGATCAGGTCGTAGACGGTGGAGCGGCCGATCTTGAGCCGGGCCATCACCTCCGGCACGGTGAGCAGTTCGTCAGCCATGGGTCCGTTCTCCTTCCGTCCCAGGGGCAGGGCTGATGGTGGCGGCCAACCACTCCTCGCCAGGGGTAAGGCCGGTACCGGCGTAGACCCAGTGGGCGAGGACGAGCGTGGTGTCGTCCTGCTCCGGCTCGACGGCCGCAGCCTGGGCACGTCGCCAGGCGGCGCGGGCATCGCGGAGCGCGCCGAGGGTGGTGGAGTAGCGGCGGGATTTGGTGGAGAAGTGGCCCCGGAAGCCGAGCATGTGAGCCCAGGCACGGAGCCGGAGGTGTTCCAGGTCCTTGCGCGCGCCGAGCGCCCAGGCCATGCGGATGAGGCGCCCAGCGTGGTCGGTGATGTCGAGGTGAGCGATTTCAGCGATGAGCCGTATCGGCCGGTCCAGGGCACCGGTCGCCGTCTCGGCCCCCTTGGTGGCGTACTTGGCGATGTACGCGGCCACAGCCCGATCAGTCAGCTCCGCCTCGCCGTCGAAGTCCGCGCCCCGGATGGGCCGTACATCGAGCTGGTCACCGAAGGCGAAGGTGTGGGCCCGGCCGTCGATGACGGGACCGGCAACCTGGGCCCTGGTCGTGGCGGTGGTTGTGGCGGCGCGGATGGCATCGGTCAGTAGCTCGGCCGTGGCCCAGCCTGGAGGTGGAGTGTCGCCGCCGTCGGGGCCGTCGATGCGGATCACGGCATGGAAGTGGACAGCACCACGCTTCTGGTACTCGGCGACCTTGGCGAAGGACAGCCGGGCGTGATCGCGGAAGGCCCGTTGAGTGAGCCCGGCCCGCTTGGCGACCTCCCGCCGCAGGTAGATCGAGAAGCGCCGCCACAGCATGCCCGCGTGAGCGTTCCAGAGCACCGCTGATTCGTAGTCGTAGGTGGCCGGGTTGAGCGGCGTACCAAGCGCGTCGTCCTCCTGGCCGTGGCGGATACCGCAGCGGCAGGGGCGGACCGTGCCAGCCGGGCCGTTAGGTCGGTTGTGGACGGGGCCGAAGCTGGGCGCGGTGAAGGTGGCGAAGACGCGGGGGTGAGTGGCGACCGCTTCCGGCGTGCCTTTGCCGCCGCGTAGTCCGGCGGTGATCAGGTGGAAGGTGTCGCGGCGGTAGGTCTCGGCGCAGGCCGGGCAGCGGGTAACGCGGCGGTTGTTGCAGCGGACCAGGAGATGCCCGGCGGGCAGCTCGGCGGAGTCCAGGTGACGGAGAACGCGCCCGATCTCGCCGGTGTCCCGGTTGAGGTGGTGTTCGGTGCGGTGGCCGTCGAGGCGGATGGGGTGGGTGCAGCCGCCAAGGCCGGAGAGCTGGCGGAGCAGGGCGGGCAGGGTGCCGAGTGCTGCCAGGCTGCCGAGTTGGGGCAGCGGTGGCGGGGTGGTGCGGGTGATGATGGGTGTCTCCTCTTTCGGCTGTGGTCGGGAGAGGTTGGGCTGCCGGGGCGGCGGATGCTTGGCGGTATCGAGGCCGCCCCGGCAGTCACGTGGTGTGGATCAGCGGCGGCGCTGGCTGGTAAGCAGCGAGCGCATGACGACGGCGGCCACGGCGACGGATATGGCCGTGACGGCGACGGCGGCCAGGAGCGCGGTCAGGACGATGCCGACGGTCACCACGGCGCCCACCGTTCCGCCGTTGAGCCCGCTCAGGGCGCCGGCCGGGCGAGTTGGAGCGGGCGCGGGGGTGTGCTGGCAGGAGCAGGCCGGGGTGTGAGTGTGCTGGACTGCCGGGATGGCCGCTGTGGGTGTGTGGGCGGTCGGCAGGGTGGGAGCTTCGGGGTGCTTCGGTCGGAACACGGGTGGTCTCCTCTCAGCTACTCGTCTAGTCGTGTTTGCCGTTGACGGTGTCGACGCCGGAGCGCGTACCGGACTCCACGGAGGGCGCGAGGCCGGTGTGGGCGAGCCAGAAGCCGAAGAGCGCGATGACGACGGCGACCCACAGGCGGACGCCCATGAACTTGATCGCGATCCAGGCAATGGCGCCGAGGACGAAAACCAGGGGCAGGCTGACGGTCACGAGCGATCTCCTTTTCAGCGGACGGGGCAGCGGTGCGTACGGGCGGCCAGCTCGGCGGCGGCGCGGGTGTCGTAGTCGGCGGAGAAGTCGCAGCGCGGAGCGGTGCACACGGCGGTGTGCTTCTCGCGGCCCCGTTGGTCGTTGGCGGTGCCAACACGGACCGGGCCAACGCGCAGAATGCTTCGGAATCGGCGCAGCATGGTGGACTCCTTCAGAGGTGGGAGGCGATGGCGTCGGCCAGCGGCGCGGGGACGCCGAGGCGGGCGCGCAGGGTGTCGGTGTCGATGGGCGATCCGGTACGGGTGTGGTGTTCGTCGGCGAGCTTGCGCGCGTGGGTGATGAGCGCGGGCGGGACGTGCGGCGCGGGCCGCTTCGGCTCACCTTCTGGGACGACGGGTGGCCCCGCGGTTTCCTGTTCGGCCGGAGCCGACGCCGTCTCGGCCACTGGTGCGGAGTGAGCGAGCAGCGTCCCGCCGAGGAAGGCGACAGCGGGCCATCCGGCGACGAGGATCCGCAACCAGGCCGGTACGTCGTCCAGATCGAGCAGGCCAGCGGTGGCGACGTTCGCCCCAAGCGACGCGACCAGAGCGACTACGAACCAACACCACCCCGCCGCCTTGGACGCCCCGGACCGCAGCCGCTTCCAGGCCGCCACGAGCAGCAGGTCCACGGAGACCGGATAGGCCCACGCCTTCCACCCGTTCTGTCCGGCCGCCGAGGCGAGGTCATGGAGGTGGGCGAAGGACAGCGCGGCAGCGATGGCCGCTTGGACGAGCACCGCGTCGACCCGCGCCAGGTGAGCGCGCATGGTTAGGGGCTCCTTCCCGTTCAGCCGCCTGCCGTGAGTTCGTCGGCACGTGCGCGAGCGGCTGCGGCGACCTCGGCAGCGTCAACGTCATGGGGTCGAGCGGCGGCGATGCGCTCCAACAAGTCCGCCTTGCGGCTCATCAGCTCCGCGTGATTCCCAGCACCGGACTGACGCAAGTCGGCCAGGTCGGCGAGGAGTGCGGAGACCTCGGAGATGGTGGGACGGGACACGGGTACTCCACGGGACACGGGTACTCCAATCGGTTTCAGGCATGGCGGGGGTAGGGATATGGCGCGATGCGGTCGCGCCGACCGTGAGATGGGGGTGGGTTAGTCGGTAGCCGGGAGCGGCTTGAGCAGCGACGTCGGAGCGCTCACCGGAACGGCCGGCATGTCGGGCCGGAACGGTTCGAGCGCGGGCACGTCCGGGACGAGATGCGCGCTATCGCGGCAGACAGCGGCAGCATCACCCAGCGACAGGTAAGGCGTGCGGATGCGAGACCAGCCGCCCGAGGTGTCCCCAGCGACAGCCAGACCGGGCCGTTCAGGAGCGATGGCGCAGGCCGCGCCGACCGCTTCGGGCGCAATGTCTCCGAGCGCCATCTTGGCGGAGGCTTCATCGTTCACGCGGTGGCAGACCCGCCCGGTCAGCTGAGCTCGAAGCATCGTCGCGCCCTTGCCCAGCTCGGCGCCGAACCGTTGTCCGCACACCTCCAGGTAGATGCCTGCCGCGCGGCCGAGTTGGGCGAGCCGGATGAGCTGGGTGACCATCTCGTCCCGCCGTTCCTCATCCTTCCGTGTGGCGACGAGGAACAGCTCGGCGACCTCGTCCACGAGCAGCACCACCGGCACCGGCCGCTCATCGTCCGGCAGGCCCCAGATGTCAGAGGTGATCTCCTCCTCTGGCGTGGGAGCAATGCCCTGCCGAGCTTTGATCAGGTCGTATCGGTCCTCCATCAGTTCAACGAGCACAGGCAGTAGCTCAGCAGCCTGCACAGGATCGGTGGCCAGCGCCGACAGGCGAGGAGCGAACGGCGCCAGCTCTACGCCCCGCTTGCAGTCGATCCCGACCAGCGCGACCCGTTGCCGGGCCAGGCCGGTTATCAGGTGGCGCAGAAACATGGACTTCCCCGACAGCGTGGCGCCCAGGGTCAGTTGGTGCGGGATGGCCCGGTAGTCCCGTACGAACGGCGTCGCATCCTCCCTCAGCGCCACCGGCACCTTCAGGAAGCCACCCAGCGCCTTACGAGGCATGCGGACCTTCCGGAGCACGTCGAAGCCGATCAGCCGCAGCTCGACCACCCCCGGTTTGATCTCTTCCACGTAGGCGCCGTGAACTCCCCAGGCGTGCCGCAGCCGTTCGGCCGAGGCAGCTACGTCGGCAGGTTCCTGCCCCGGGGCCAGCCGCAGCCGGACCCGCAGCCCGGTGGACGTAGGCCGGATGATCCCCCGGCGAGGAGGCACCGGCCGGACCTCCCGATGCGTGAGCGCCTGTACGGCCCAGGCCCGGAGGCGGGACGGCGGAACGGTCAGCCCGCACGCATCCATCACGGACCCGTACGAACCCAGCAGCCGAACCGTGGAGATGGGCATCCCGACCGCCGACCAGTACGCGGCCGGATGCCGGGCCCGGAGGTAGGCGGCCCCGCCGACCGTAGCGGCGGCCGGACCGCCCACCTCCATCAACGTTGTCACGTCGTTCATCAGGCTCAGGCCCCCGCGCCAACCGATATCGCGGCAGGGGCGATGGCCTCGGCCCGGAAGGCGATGCCGTGCCGCTGCTGTCCGTTGAAGACGCTTTCCCACGGCCGGGCGATCAGACCGATCAGCGTGACCGGTGCACCGAGAGCCAGCCCGTCCGTCACGCCGCTCTCCGGCACGGTGACCTGAAGCAGTGCGGACTCCCCACCGTCGATGTAGACGACGCCGAGCCGCATCAGCGTCTCACCGCTCTGGACGTCCTTGGCGATCTCGCCGGTCTGCCGGTCCTTCACCTTCGGCTCCGGTGCCTCAGTCAGCAGAACCGTGGCACCGGAGGTCTCAACTCGGATGGAACGCAACACGTTCTCCTTGTCTCGCACTTACCCACCTAGTTGTCTAGATGAGTTGCAGCCTTCGAACCCGAACGAGCGGGAACGGGGACCACCTTGCCACACAGCTTGCCCACTCGTCTATACGAGTATGCGTCTCGGTGTGTACGAGTCAGAAGAAGTGGCCCCGGGGCCACCGCGCCCC
>NZ_JBEXFG010000032.1:0-31025 GCF_040606675.1 Streptomyces sp. NPDC005393
CACGCCCCTAGCGGGCCAGTTGGGCGCGTGGAGCTGGTCGTGCTGCTGCGTCGGCGCGTCCGCTCCTCGGGCGGGGGTGGCTCAGCGAGGCGGTACCCGCGCCGGCACCCGCACGCGCGCCGTGGCCCCTTACCGCTTCGCGCGGGGCGAAGCCCAGATCCGTAAGGGTGCGGTCGGGGAACATATGGCGGAAGACGCGCTCGTACGCGTAGTTGGGACATCGGATCGCGCCGGACTCGACGCGGCCGATATAGCGGGCGTCGCAGGAGACCTGCTCGCCGATCTCGCGGGCGGCGCGGCGTACGGATGCCGCGAACTCGGAGGGGGAGAGCTGTCCACGGATCCGCCGGAACGCGGTGTTCGGCCGGGGGGACGAGGGCTCTGGAAGCGGCGTCATAGAAGCCTCTCCCTCTGTGCTGCCGGGTGGGCGGGGGAGAACCGTACCGGCTGTGAGATCCGCGACACTCGAAGATTCCCGGCAAAAGACACATAAGGCCCGCGATCTGCCATGAACTGCCATCCTTTACGGCGGCATTCGGCCGTAGCCGTTGACACCGCCGCGCGTTGAACCAGATGCAACCCGATGAAGAGGGAGGCCGGAGTGGACATCAGCCGCTCACGGACGACTGCCCAGCATCTCCCGCGCCAGGACTGCGATCTCGTCACCGTGCCGGCCCGTCAGGGGCTGGAGGCGGTGGACATCCTGCGCCGTGCGTGCGACGGCCTCGGCCCCGTACTGCATGACAACACCTGCGACACCCTCGGCTTCCTGGTGCCGCCCGGCACCGCGGACGGCTGGGATCTGCCGGGCAGCGCGTGCACCCAGACGGCCGGGCGCGGTACGCGCATAAGCACCGCTGCCGCGGACGCCGGGCCCCCGGGCGTCGGCGCCGGCTGGCTGGTGCCGCCCGACGCCGCGTACACCGTCGCCACCGACCCCGCCGAACTACGGGCGGCGCTCGGCGAGGCGGCCCGCACCATCGAGGCCGTCGACCGCTGCCAGTAGCCACCGGCATCGGCACCCGCACCGGCACCGGCACCCGCACCGGCACCGGCACCCGCACCGGCACCGGCACCCGCACCGGCACCGGCACCCGCACCGGCACCGGCACCCGCACCGGCACCGGCTGCCAGCAGCCGTCGACACCGGCTGTCGGTGGCCCGCCGCATACTGGGACACATGGCGAAAGGCACGAAGAAGCGAGCGGCGCGCGGGCGCGCGGCGGCGCGGGGGCGCATCCCCGAGCCGGCCACCGCACCCGTCGACGGGGGGCTCGCCGAGCTCGTGCCGGACCGGGACCGCCCCCGCGGCTGGATGCTGCTGCTGGACGGCAAGCCGCAGTCGCATGTGGATCTGGACGACCCCGGGTATCTCGACTTCGAGTACCAGCGCAGGCTCGGCCATGTCGCCGATCTCGCCGCCCCGCCCGGCCGTCCGCTGCACGCCGTCCATCTCGGCGGCGGCGCCTTCACCCTGGCCCGCTACATCGCGGCGACGCGGCCCCGCTCCACCCAGCAGGTGGTCGAGATCGACGCCCCGCTCGTCCAGTTCGTCCGGCGTGAGCTGCCGCTGGACCCCGCTCATCGGATACGGGTGCGCGGCGCCGACGCACGGGCCGGTCTGGCCAAGGTGCCCGACGGCTGGGCCGACCTGATCATCGCGGATGTCTTCAGCGGGGCCCGTACCCCCGCGCATCTCACCAGTGTGGAGTTCCTGGGCGAGATACGGCGGGCGCTGCGCCCCGACGGGCTGTACGCCGCGAATCTGGCCGACGGCCCGCCGCTGGCCCATCTGCGGGCCCAGATCGCCACCGCCCGCGCGGCGTTCGCCGAGGTGTGTCTGACCGCCGACCCCGCCGTGCTGCGCGGCCGCCGTTTCGGCAACGCCGTACTGCTGGCCGCCGACCGCGCGCTGCCGCTGGCCGAGCTCACCCGCCGGGCCGCCGGGGATCCGCACCCCGCGCGGGTCGAACACGGGCGCGCGCTCGCGGACTTCACGGGCGGCGCGGCTCCGGTCACCGACGCGACCGCCGCACCCTCCCCGGCTCCGCCGCCCGCCGTCTTCAGCTGACCGAAGCCCCTTAGTGCTCGTCCACGCGGACCTGGGGCGGGCCGTCGTGCCAGGTGCAGAAGACGGTGGTGGTGTCCGCGCCGGAGACGAAGTCCACCCGGATCCACTCGCTCTGCTTCCATACCTGCATCTGCCAGCCGCCGTCCGGTGTCGCGGAGACCAGCTCCGCCCAGGAGTCACGGATGTCGAAGACGGCCCGGCCGCCCTTGGCCGGATAGCTCCGTACGTCACCGCCCGCCTCCGCCGGCTCCGGTGTGCGCTTCTGCTCCGGCTCCGGCCTGGGTTTCGCGGTCTGGGTCGGCGTCGGCGTCCGTGCCGGCCCGGGTGACACCGACGACGGACGGGACGGCGAAGCCGCCGACGGCGACGGCGGCTTGGGCCGGTGCGTCGAGGACGACCAGGGGTCGGTCGAGGACCCGGCACCGTCCGCGATCGGCAGCGCGCGCGGCGGTTCGTACGCCGTGCCGGTCAGCACCGTACGCACGCCGTACCACGACAGCGCGACCGCGGCACCCGTGGCCAGCATCCACGCCAGACATTGGACCAGACCTCTTCGCATCTTCCTCATCCTGTCCCACCCGAATGGCGTACGGTGCCGCTCATGGCAAGTGTGCTTGTGGTCGAGGACGACCAGTTCGTGCGCTCAGCCCTCATACGGCAGTTGTCCGAGGCGTCCCACACGGTACGCAGCGTCGGCACCGCCCTGGAGGCGTTGCGGGAAGTCGCGCACATCGGATTCGACGTCGTCATCCTGGATCTCGGCCTGCCCGATCTGGACGGCGCGGAGGCGCTCAAGATGCTGCGCGGCATCACCGATGTGCCGGTCATCGTCGCGACCGCGCGGGACGACGAGGCCGAGATCGTCCGGCTGCTCAACGACGGCGCCGACGACTATCTGGTCAAGCCGTTCTCCGTGGCCCATCTGTCCGCCCGGATGGCCGCCGTACTACGGCGCTCACGCGGCGGCGCGGCGGGCGAGGCGCCGCCCTCGGCGGTGCTGCGGGTCGGCGGGCTCACCGTCGATCCACTGCGCCGGCAGGCCGTGCTGGACGGCGTGGCGCTCGATCTCACCCGCCGGGAGTTCGATCTGCTGGCCTTTCTCGCCGGGCGCCCCGGCGTCGTCGTCCCGCGTAAGGAACTCCTCGCCGAGGTCTGGCAGCAGTCTTACGGCGACGACCAGACCATCGATGTCCATCTGTCCTGGCTGCGCCGCAAGCTCGGTGAGACGGCCGCCCGCCCGCGCTATCTGCATACGCTGCGCGGGGTCGGGGTCAAGCTCGAGCCACCGGCGGAGCACGCGTGAGATGGGCCCTGGTCAAGGTCTGCCTGGCCGTCACCGCGATGGTCGTCGTGGCCTTCGCGGTCCCGCTCGGCCTCGTCGTCAAGGAGCTGGCCCGGGACCGGGCGTTCGCGGACGCCGAGCGGCAGGCCGCCGCGATCGGCCCGGCGCTGGCCATCACCACCGAACGGGGGCGGCTGCAGCGCGCGGTCGCCAGCACCCAGGCGGGCGGCGACGGCCGGATGGCGGTGCACCTCCCGGATGTGCCGGGCGACCGCGGCAGCGGCTACGACCTCGGTAAGAGCCGGGCGGGCAAGGGCCAGGTAGCTACCGCGCGGCGGCTCGGCCGCGCCTCCGTCTCCGGTGTCCCCGGCGGCTACGCCCTGCTTCAGCCGACCGCGCTGAGCACCGGCCGGGTCGCGGTCGTGGAGGTCTATGTCCCGCGTGCCGTGGTCACCAGCGGCGTGACCACCTCCTGGCTGGTGCTCGCGGGCGTCGGTCTCGCGCTCGTCGTCGGCGCGGTCGCTACGGCCGACCGGCTCGGTACCCGGCTGGTGCGCCCGGCCGAGCGGCTGGCCGGGGCCGCCCACGACCTCGGCCAGGGCGAGCTCGGCGTCCGCGTCCCCGAGGACGGCCCGGCCGAACTCCGCTCGGCCGCCGCCGCGTTCAACGCCATGGCCGACCGGGTCGTCCAACTCCTCGCCGGGGAGCGTGAGCTGGCCGCCGACCTCTCCCATCGGCTCCGCACCCCGCTCACCGTGCTGCGCCTCAACGCCGCCTCGCTCGGCGAGGGGCCGGCGGCCGACCAGACCCGCGCCGCTGTCGCCCAACTGGAGCGCGAGGTCGACCAGATCATCCGTACCGCGCGCCAGCAGAAGTCGCACACCCCGTCCGGCTGCGACGCCTCCGAGGTGATCCGGGAGCGGATGGACTTCTGGTCCGCGCTCGCCGAGGACGAGGACCGCACGGTACGGCTGGCCGGCGTCGACCGGACCGTACGGGTGCCGGTCGGGCGCCCGGAACTCGCCGCCGCGCTCGACGCGCTGCTCGGCAACGTCTTCCGGCACACCCCCGAGGGCACCGCGCTGGCGGTGGACGTCCACGATGGCGGGGCCGCTAGCAATGCAGTGATCGTGCTGGTCTCCGACGCCGGCCCCGGCATCGCCGACCCGGACGCGGCGCTGCGCCGCGGCCACGGCGACGGCGGCCCCGGCTCGACCGGGCTCGGCCTGGACATCGTGCGCCGGGTCGCGGAGTCGACCGGCGGCGATCTGCGGATCGGGCGGTCGGTGCTGGGCGGTACGGAGGTACGGATATGGCTCTCGCTGAACGGCGGCGGGCCCGCACGCGGCGGGGAGCGGCGGCGCGGCCGGAAGAAGACGCGCAAACGGGCGGGAACCGCACCCGGCTGAGGCCAAATGCGATTCCGTACGGGGCTGGGTGGGTCCGCGTCAGCCGGCCAGGATCGCTTCCTCGATATGGGCCGCGGCATTCTGGTGCCCCATGGCGTTGGGGTGCACCATGGCGGGCTCGGTCGGGAACGTGGTGAAGATGCCCTCCACCCACTTGCCCGCGTCGCAGACGCTGTGCCGGCGGGAGGAGTGGTAGAGGTCGACGAAGGTGTCACCGTGCTCATGGGTGGCCTGTTCGATGACGGCGTTGAGCGGCTCCAGGACGTCCGTCCGCAGCCAGTCCAGGTCGCCACGGGTGATCGAGGCGAACTGCTCCCAGTCGTTGTACCGGCACTTGCCGGTGTCCTGGGGGACGATGGTGGGGTTGCCGACACTCAGGACCTTGGCGGACGGTCCCCGCGCATGGATGGCGCCGAGCATGTCGCCGTACTCCGTGCTCACCTTCGCCAGCCGCTCGGGGATGCTGTCGGCCAGCTCGTCCCGGCATGGCGTCCCCACCCCGCCGCTTCCCTGGTCCAGTTGCAGGCAGTTGAAGAGGATCTCGCCGAATCCGAGGGTGTTGCCGCCGGCGCCGACGGTGACCACATCAGTGTCCGGGGCCACTGCCTCGGACTGGGGAGGCACCGGGGGGAACGGATAGTCCGGGTCCTCGGAGAAGGGCGGGAGGTGGTGCCCGATCGGCTCCTGCGACCTGAAGGAGACGTTCTCGATGGTGGCGTTGCCGCAGCTGACATTGGTCAGTTGGACCAGTGAGCCGAGGTCGCGATCGACGATCTGCGGATAGGACTGGTCGGTGCGCTCGCAGCCGTCGCGAGGGACCTCGAAGGTGTCGCCGGCCGCCTTGATGGCTCCGGCGGTGTACGAGTCGCCCAGGGCGACCCATTCAAGGCGCGGTGCGGCAGACGGGGTGGCGCCGGCCGACTGCGCGGGAAGGAAAGCGCCGGCGGCGAGCGCCACGACCGAGCCCACCACGGCCAGCCGAGTGCGGATATGTGCCATGAAACCTCCAGATGTACGGCGGACGCTGCGTGACGACCGTACGGCGCGCCGATCGACGCGCGGTCGTGGCGCGGTCGTTGGAGGATTAATCGCCGCCGATGCGTTCCTTAAGGGAGCCATAAGATCCGTGCCCACTGCACGGATCCTGCCGTTTGTCGGAATTCCGGTCGCTAGCGTGCTGCCCGCACCACCACCCCCCACCCCCGCACACCAGAGGCAGGCACGACATGGGCAGCACGCACCGTCGCAAGGCGAGCCGGACCACCAAGGTGATCGGCACGTCCGTTGCCGCCGTCGTGGCCGGCGGCGCGGCGTTCGCGCTCAGCGGGGCGGCGAACGCCGGGACCGTCTCCGAGAAGCCGGCCGCCTCGGCCAAGGTGGCCAAGGCGGCCAAGGCGGCCACGGCGGCGGACGCGGGCTTCGCCCCGTACATCGATACCTCGCTCTACCCCGCCTTCGACATGGTGGGCACCGCCAAGAGGACCGGCGTCAAGGAGTTCAACCTCGCCTTCGTCACCTCCGGCGGCGGCTGTACGCCCAAGTGGGGCGGCGTCACCGACCTCGGCAGTGACGCCGTCGCCGGGCAGATCGACCAGCTGCGCTCGGCCGGCGGTGACGTCCGGGTCTCCTTCGGCGGCGCGTCCGGCTCCGAGCTGGGCCTGGCCTGCTCCTCGGCGGATGAGCTGGCCGCGGCCTACGGCAAGGTCGTTGACACCTTCAAGCTCACCAAGGTCGACTTCGACATCGAGGGCGGCGCGCTCCCGAACACGCAGGCCAACACGCGCCGCGCCCAGGCCATCGCCGCGCTCCAGAAGAAGAACCCCGGTCTGGACGTCTCCTTCACCCTGCCCGTCCTCCCCACCGGCCTTACCCAGGACGGGGTGAGCCTGGTCGCCGACGCCAGGAAGAACGGGGTGAAGGTCTCCGCCGTCAACATCATGGCGATGGACTACGGGCCCTCCTTCGACGGCGACATGGGCCAGTACGCGATCGACGCGGCCACGGCGACCCAGGGGCAGATCAAGGACGCCCTCGGGCTGAGCGACGAGGCCGCGTGGAAGGCCGTCGCCGTCACCCCGATGATCGGCGTCAATGACGTCAACACCGAGATATTCAAGGTGGACGACGCCTCGCAGCTGGTCGAGTTCGCCAAGTCCAAGGGCCTGGCCTGGCTGTCCATGTGGTCCGCGACCCGCGACAAGCAGTGCCCCGGCGGCGCCCAGAACTCCGCGTCGCCGACCTGCAGCTCGATCGAGCAGGGCGAGCTGGCGTTCACCAAGGCTTTGGCCGCGTACCAGGGCTGACCGCCCCCGGAATCCCCCCGATCGCCACCCCCCACAGCACCCCCACACGGCGGGGCGCGGACGGACTCCCCCACCCGCCGCGCCCCGCCGTTCCGTGCGCCCCTACTGAGGCTGGCGTTCTTCCTCGTGCTGGTGTTCCTGGAACTCCTCCTTCGAGGGCTTGGAGACCTGTCCGCCCGCGCCGAAGTAGAAACAGGTCAGCCAGGCGCGCAGTTTCTCCTTGCGGGACAGCCTCCGGGCGACCCCGCCCTCGTCGACCGCCGGGGGAAGTTCCATGGGCTCGTACTGTTCGTAGGCGGTCAGCGTGTACCGCTCGGCCGGTGACAGCGGCTCATGCAGCTCGACGTACTCGCCGTGCGGCAGCCGCTGGATGATGCCGGTCTCGCGGCCGTGCAGCAGCTTCTGCCGGTCGCGCCACTGGAGGCCGAGGCAGATCCGCTTGGTGATGATGAACGCCACGACCGGAGCCACGAAGAAGCCGATCCGGCAGGCCCAGGTGATCGCGTTGATCGACAGATGGAAGTGCGTGGCGACGAGGTCGTTGCCGCCGCCGATCAGCAGGATCGCGTACAAGGTGATCCAGGCGACGCCGAAGGCGGTGCGGGTCGGGGCGTTGCGCGGGCGCTGGTTCAGATGGTGCTCGCTCTTGTCGCCGGTGACCCATGCCTCCAGGAACGGATACATCCAGATGACGAGCAGCACCATCGGAAAGATCATGAAGGGGATGAGGACGCCCAGGACGAGGGTGTGGCCCCACAGATTGATCTCCCAGCCGGGCATCAGCCGGATGAGCCCCTCGGAGAAGCCCATGTACCAGTCGGGCTGGGCGTCGGTGGACACCTGGTCGGGCCGGTAGGGGCCGTAGGCCCAGACCGGGTTGATCTGGGCGATGCCCGACATCAGGGTGGTGACACCGTAGACGAGGAAGAAGAACCCACCGGACTTGGCCACATAGACCGGCCACAGGGGCGGTCCGACGATGTTCATGTTCGTCCTGCCGGGCCCGGGGTGGTGGGTGTGCTTGTGATAGACGAGCAGAATCATGTGGAGCGCCAGCAGACCGAGCATGATGCCGGGGATCAGCAGCACATGGACGGTGAACAGCCGCGGCACGATGGACGTTCCGGGGAACTCTCCGCCGAAGAAGAAGAACGACAGATAGGTGCCGACGACCGGGATCGACAGGATCGCGCCCTCCATAAAGCGGAGCCCGGTGCCCGAGAGGAGGTCATCGGGGAGCGAGTAGCCCATGAATCCGTCGAACATGCCGAGAATCAGCAGCCCGGCACCGGAGAGCCAGTTGATCTCGCGCGGCTTGCGGAAGACCCCGTTGAAGAAGGTCCGCATCATATGGAGGAGCATGCTCGCGATGAAGAGGATCGCCGCCCAGTGGTGGACCTGCCGCATCAGCAGCCCGCCGCGCACATCGAAGCTGATGTGCAGGGTGGACTCGTACGCCTGAGACATCCGGATGCCCTGCAGCGGCGTCCAGCGGCCGTGGTAGACGACCTCCCGCATGGCGGGCTCGAAGAACAGGGTGAGGTAGACCCCGGTCAGAATGATGATGACGAAGGTGTAGAGGGCGATCTCGCCGATCAGGAAGGACCAGTGATCCGGGAAGACCTTCCGCAGATTGGCCTTGGCCGCTTTGTAGAGGCCCACCCGCCCGTCGAACCAGTCGGCGAGCTTCTCACCCTTTCCGGCAGGCGTGGCCCGACCGGAGTCGTCTTCGCGGTCTCTCTGGCGGTGCCCCGGAAGTGCTCTCATGTCTCAATGGATTACCAGCCCCTCGTCCTTTCCACCCCCGTCGGCGGGCATCGGTCCTCCCGATGGCGGAAATGTTGAAGGAATACGTGGGAAAAATCGGGGGTGAGGATTACGGCGGCTCCGCCCGCTCCCCATGGCGGGTGGAGCCCCGTTCGGGGGGGCTGCCGGCTAGCCGTTCGGCAGCTCTCCCGTGCGCGCCACCTCCGCGTACCAGCGAGCGCTGGACTTGGGGACGCGGGCCTGGGTCGGATAGTCGATGTAGACCGCGCCGAAGCGCTTGCTGTATCCGTACGCCCATTCGAAATTGTCCATGAGCGACCAGAGGAAGTAGCCGCGCAGCTCGGCGCCGTCCGCGATGGCCTGGTGGGCGGCGGCCAGATGGGCGTGGAGGTAGTCGATCCGGTCCGGGTCGTGGACGGCGCCGTCGGCGTCCGGCTTGTCGTCGTACGCGGCGCCGTTCTCGGTGATGTAGAGCGGGACGCCCGGGGCCTCGCGGGTGTAGCGCATCAGCAGGTCGTGCAGTCCGGTCGGGTCGACCGTCCAGCCCATCTCGGTGCGCTCGCCCGGCGTCTGGTGGAAGGCGACGCGCTCGGAGCCCGGCCAGGGGGAGTGGGCGCTGGCGCCGTGGCCGTCATGGCGGGCGGGGGATCCGTCGTTGTCAGTGCCGGCTGATACCAATGACGGTGTGTAGTAGTTGATGCCCAGCGCGTCGAGGGGGTGCTTGATGACGGCCAGGTCGCCATCGCGGACGAAGGACCAGTCGGTGATAGGGGCGGTGTCCTCGATGAGGTCGTTCGGGTACCCGCCGCGCAGCAGCGGACCGCTGAAGACGCGGTTGGCGAGCGCGTCGATACGCCGCTGAGCGTCCAGGTCCTCCGGCTTGTCGGTGAGCGGCCGGACCACCGCCGGGTTGAGGCTGATGGCGATCTGGGCGCGGGCCGGCAGCGCGGCGCGCAGCGCCTGGGCGGCGAGGCCATGGGCGAGGTTGAGATGGTGGGCGGCGCGCAGCGGGGCGAGCCGCTCGGTGCGGCCGGGGGCGTGCACCCCCGAGCCGTACCCGAGGAAGGCACTGCACCAGGGCTCGTTGAGGGTGGTCCAGTACTCGACGCGGTCGCCGAGCGCCTCCGCCATGATGCCCGCGTACTCGCCGAACCGCTTGGCGGTGTCGCGCTCCGGCCACCCGCCGCCCGCGGCGGAGCCGCTGTTGAACCGGGACTCCAGCTCCTGGGGAAGGTCCCAGTGGTAGAGGGTCACGACCGGCTGGATCCCCGCGGCCAGGAGCTCGTCCACCAGCGAGCGGTAGAAGTCGAGCCCGCGCTGGACGGCCGGTCCGCGGCCGGTGGGCTGCACCCGTGACCAGGAGACCGAGAAGCGGTACGCGCCCAGGTTGAGGTCGGCCATGAGCCGGACGTCCTCGCGGAAGCGGTGGTAGTGGTCGACGGCCACATCGCCGGTGTCGCCGCCGAGCACCTTGCCGGGGGTGTGGCTGAAGGTGTCCCAGATGGACGGGGTGCGGCCGTCCTCCTGTGCGGCGCCCTCGACCTGATAGGCGGCCGAGGCCGCGCCCCACAGGAATCCGGGCGGGAAGGAAAGGGTCATGGAAGCGCTCCCATTCGAGGTCGTGGTGCGGGGAGGAAGGGAGGACAGGGAAAGGGAGAACCGTGCGGGGGAGGGCGGGGAGGAGAAGCGGGGGAGGGCGGTGGCGGCCGGCTCAGCCCTTGACCGCGCCCTGCATGATGCCCCCCACGATCTGCTTGCCGAAGAGGATGAAGGCGATCAGCAGCGGCAGCGTGCCGAGCAGCGCCCCCGCCATGATCACCGACTGGTCGGGGATATAGCCACGGCCCAGACCGGCCAGGGCGACTTGGACGGTGGGGTTGCCGGTCTGAGTGAGCGCGATGATCGGCCAGAAGAAGTCGTTCCACGCCTGGACGAAGGTGAGCATCCCCAGCACGGCCATGGCCGGGCGCGCCGCTGGGAAGACCACATGCCAGATGATCCGCAGGCTGCTCGCGCCGTCCACCCGGGCGGCCTCGATCAGCTCGGTCGGCAGCGCCTGGCTCAGGTACTGCCGCATGAAGAACACCCCGAAGGCGCTGACCAGCGTGGGCAGGATGACGGCCTGCAGCCGGTCGGTCCACTCCAGCTTGGCGATCACCATGTACAGCGGTACGGCGCTGAGCTGGGGCGGCACCATCATCGTCCCGATGGTGAGCACCAGCAGCAGGTTCTTGAACCGGAAGCGCAGCTTGGCGAAGGCGAAGCCGGCGATGGTGGAGAAGAGCACGGTGCCGGCCGCGATGGTGCCCGCCACCACCGTCGTGTTGAGCAGCGCGGCGCCCATATTGGCGTCGCTCCATGCGGTGTCCAGGTTCGTGAAGAGGTTTCCGCCGAACCAGAAGGGCGGCGGGGTCTCGGCCAGCCGGGTGTTGGTGCGGGAGGCGGCGATGGCGGTCCACACCAGCGGGAAGAGCGAGCCCAGGGTGAACAGGATCAGCACGGCGTAGGTGATCCTGCCGCCGTACAGCTGCCGGCCGGCTCGGTTGCGGCCTTTGCCGGCCGGGGGCGTCACGGTCGGTGCGGGGGCCGGTCGGGGAGACACGGTGGCGGTCATGGTGGTCCCTCGTCTCCCTTACTGGCTCTTCCGCAGCCGACGCCCGAGCAGCCAGTTGGCCGCGGCGATCAGCAGCAGAATCAGGAACATGGTCCAGGCGATGGCCGAGGCCCGGCCCAGGTGCAGATTCACCCAGCCCTGCTCGTACAGATACAGGCCCAGCGTCTGGAACTGGTGGTCGCCCCCGCCGGTCGCCCCCGCGCTGCCGTTGAACAGCAGGGGCTCACCGAAGAGCTGGGTCGCCCCGATCGTGGACACCACGACGGTGAACAGGATGGTGGGGCGCAGCGAGGGGATCGTGACATGGAGGAACTGCTGCCAACGCGAGGCCCCGTCCAGCGCCGCCGACTCGTACAGATCGTGCGGCACGGCCTGCATCGCGGCCAGGTAGATCAGCGCGTTGTAGCCGGTCCAGCGCCAGATCACGATCGTGGAGACCGCGAACTGCGAGGTCCAGGTGGAGTTCTGCCAGTCGATCCGATCGATGCCGATCGAGCCGAGCGCCCAGTTGATCATGCCGTAGTCGCGCCCGAAGAGCAGCACGAACACCAGCGTCGCGGCGGCGACCGAGGTGGCGTACGGCGTGAGGACGGCGACCCGGAAGAACATCGAGCCGCGCAGCTTGTAGTTGAGCAGATGCGCCAGCCCGAGGGCCATGAGCAGCTGCGGCACGGTGGAGATCAGCCCGATGGTGAACGTGTTCTGGAGCGCGTTCCAGAAGAACTCGTCGTCCCACAGCCGGGAGAAGTTGCGCATCCCGACCCACTCCATCTGGGTGGGATCGGTCAGCTCCACGCGGTGCAACGAGGCCCAGCCCGTGTAGAGCAGCGGGAAGAGTCCGAAGGCGGCGAAGAAGACGAAGAAGGGGGCGACAAAGGCGTACGGACTCCACCGCACGTCCCAGCGGTGGCGGCGGCTGCGCCAGGTGCGCCGCCGCTGCTCCTTGGGATCGAGGGGCGCCACGGCGGTGGCGCCGCGCGGGGCCGCGCCCCCCTGCCCTGCGGGGGGCGCGGCGTTACCGGAGGGTGCTGTCATTCCGGTCACTGGTCCAGTGCGTTGTCGATCGTCTTGGTCGCGGCCTTCCAGCCCTGCTCAGGGGACTTGCCCTGCTGGTCGACCTGGAGGAGGCCGATATCCGTGATGTTCTGGTAGATGATGCCGTCCTTGGGCCCCAGCACCTGGACCGGAATGCCCTTGGCGGCCTGGGCGAAGATGGTGCCGATCGGCGCGTTGTCGAAGTAGGGGTGCTTGGCGTTCGCCACATCGGGCAGGGAGTACGTCGCCTGGGCGCTCGGCCAGCTTCCGCGCTTCGCGAACAGCTTGGCCTGCTGCTCGGGCGCGGTCAGCCAGGCGGCGAGCTTGGCCGCTTCCTCCGTGTGCTTGCCCGCCTTGGGCACGCCGAGGAAGGACCCGCCCCAGTTGCCGGGCTTGGGCGCGGCGGTGACGTCCCACCTGTTCTTCGCCTTGGCCCCGGCCTTCTCCTGGATGTAGCCGAGCATCCAGGGCGGGCAGGAGACGGTGGCGAATTTTCCGTTCGCGTACGCCTGGTCCCAGGTCTTCTGGAACTGCTGCAGCTTGGCGGTCAGCTGCCCGGTGGCCGCCTTGGTCGCGATGTTCCAGGCGTTCTTGACGGCCGGGCTGTCCTTGTAGATGAGCTTGCCGCTCGTGTCGTAGTAGCGCTCGGCGCTGCCGGAGATCACCGCGTTGTAGACACCGCCGGCCGAGTCGACGAAGGCCGTGTCGCTCGGGGCCTTCTTCATGTAGGTCTTGCCGGCCTCCAGGTACTTGTTCCAGTCGCCGGCCCACAGCTGCGCGACCTTCTCCCGGTCGGTGGGCAGCCCGGCCTCCTTGAAGAGGTCCTTGCGGTAACAGATCGCCATGGGGCCGATGTCGGTGCCGAGGCCGATCACCTTGCCGTCCTTCGTGGATCCCTGCTGCCACTTCCAGTCAAGGAAGTTCTCCTTCTTGACCCCGTCTGTCTTCGAAAGGTCAATGAACTTATCCGCCTGGGTCTGGGCGACCTCGGTGACATTGGCGATCTCGATGCCCTGGACGTCCGCGAGACCGCTGCCCGTGCTCAGGTGGTTCAGCAGCTGCGGGTAGTAGTTCTCGTTGCGCTCGATCACCGTTTGCTGGATCTTGATGTCCGGGTGGAGCTTCATGTACTCGTCGTAGAGACCGGCCTCCTGGAAGCCGAAGGTGCCGAAGAGGCCCATGGTGATCGTGGTCTTGCCACCACCACCGCCACCACCACCGCCCCCACCGCCGGACTTGCCGTCCTTGTTGTCGCCGTCGTCGGCGCAGCCGCTGAGCAGCCCGGCGCTTAACGCGGCGATGGCCGCGAGGGCCACCGCTCTGCCGCGGTACGTACCAGTGCCTCTGCGCATTCCGTCCTCCTGGCGTCCTGACGTACCGCTCCCGGCCAAAAGGTGCATATACATGGGACTTTGAGATGGATCGGCGCGGGCGGGCAACGTGTGGGTTGTGTATGGCCCAGCTACTGTGGGAGCGCTCCCAGCTGTGATGTGTTGAAGGGTTGCGGCTCCCCGCTGGGGTGTCAAGGGAGTGCGCTGAACAACTTCCCGAAACGGCACTGCTGTTGAATGGCCCCGCAGCCGCCCACGGGGGTGAAGCTGCTGGGTGCGGACGGCTGGAGGCGCGAGATGGCAGGAACGCGGCGGCACGGCGCAGGGCGGGGAAGGCCCACGCTCGAGGAGGTCGCGGCCCGCGCCGGGGTCGGCCGCGGCACCGTCTCCCGGGTGATCAACGGCTCGCCACGGGTCAGCGACCGCACCCGTACGGCCGTGGAGCAGGCCGTCGCCGAACTCGGCTATGTGCCCAACCGGGTGGCCCGGGCGCTCGCCGCCAATCGCGCCGACGCCGTCGCGCTGGTGATCCCCGAGCCCGAGACCCGCCTGTTCGCCGAGCCGTACTTCTCCGACATCATCCGCGGCGTCGGCGCCGAGCTCGCCGACACCGATCTCCAGCTGCTGCTCACCCTCATCCGGACCCCCAAGGAGCGCCAGCGGTTCGCGGACTATCTCTCCGCGCACCGGGTCGACGGGGTGCTGCTGGTCTCCGTGCACGCGGACGACCCCCTGCCTGACCTGCTGGAGCGCACCGAGGTGCCCGCGGTGCTCAACGGGCGCCGCTCCGCGCACGAGTCGGTGCCGTACGTCGACTCGGACAACACCGGGGGCGCGCAGTCCGCCGTGGAGCATCTCATCGGCCGCGGCCGCTCCGCGGTCGCCACCATCACCGGCCCGCTGGACATGTATGTCGCGCAGTGCCGGCTGGACGGCTACCGCGCCGCGATCCGGGCGGCGGGCCGGGAGCCGGACCCCGGGCTGGAGGCGGCCGCGGACTTCACCGAGGAGGGGGGCCGCCGGGCCATGCGCGCCCTGCTGGAGCGGCGCCCGGATCTCGACGCGGTCTTCGCGGCCTCCGATGTGATGGCCGCGGGGGCCAGACAGGTGCTGCGCGAGGACGGGCGCCGGGTCCCGGACGATGTCGCGCTCGTCGGCTTCGAGGACTCGGCCGTCGCCCGCCACATGGATCCGCCGCTCACCAGCGTCCGGCAGGCGACCGAGGAGATGGGCCGGGCGATGGTGCGGGTGCTGCTGGAGGAGATCGCGGGGACGTCGGAGCGTACGGCCAAGCGGCCGCAGCTCGTACTCCCGACCCAGCTGATACGCCGGCAGTCGTCCTGACTGCCCCTGACGCGGATACGCCGATGGGGCCGCGGGAGCGTGTCGCCGCGTCCACCGGCCCCACCTCAGGGCACCTTCGACTACGCGAACGTCCCGGCCGGCGACTTTCGTCGTAGGGGGCCGGTGCTCACCCGTACGCCTGATCTTCGAGTCGTTCCCGTCCACCGGGAAGGGGCGGCGCCCCAGCGTCCGCGCATGACCACCTCGATGAGCTCATCGCGCGCATCCATGACGAGATGGACGGCGAGCTGCCCGAACGCGCCCGGCGGGCGCTGGCCGAGCGGCCGCACGACTGCCGCCTGTCTGCGGCTGATCAACGATCTGGAGGTCAATGAGCAGGCGCTGTACGCGCGGATGGAGAACGTGGCGGAGAGCACGCTGGAGTGACCAGCTCAGACCGGCGCCCCGGCTCCGGCCCCCGCCCCGTACACACGCCGCACATTGTCCTTCGGCCTCGGCTTGTCCCTGCCGCACGGCCCCGCCGCGAAGGCGCGCAGCAGATTCTCCGTGGTGCGGGTGACGAAGGCCCTGGTGCGCGCGTCCATGCCGTGGTCGCGCCCGTTCTCATGCGTCCCCGCCATCAGGGCCTCGACCCAGCGCATCGTTCCGGAGGCGAAGACGCCCGCGCCGCTCGGCACGGTGTAGTACGCGGAGTCGGAGTGGCTGTGTCTGCCGTTGCAGACGAGGGGGGAGTGGGCGATGATCTCCAGCGGCGCCGGGGTGGGCGCCCCCGGGGTGACCCGGTCGTACTCCACGCCTACCAGATGGTCGAAGGCGTCACCGTCGTCCACCCCGGTCCCGGTGAACAGCCAGTGGCCGCCGTCGAGGACGACATACGGGGCGTCCGTCGGATAGCCCTCGTACAGGACGCCGGTCAGGGAGGACTCGGGGTCGGCGGCGGGGGCCTGGCGGAAGTCGGTGGTCGCCATGGAGCGATGGCGCAGCAGATACGGATCGTCCTGGTAGGCGGTCTTGTAGCAGACCACCGTGCGGGCCGGCGCCCCGCCCGGCCCCGGCGCCGGCCGGATCCGGCGGAAGCAGGTGTTGGCGCCGAGGAAGGCCAGATTGGTCCCGGCGTCGCGCGCCCGGGTGACGTGCTCCCGCTGCTGCGGGGTCCAGTACTCGTCGTGGCCGAGCGAGAGCGCAGCCGTGGCGCCCTTGAGGACGGACGGGTCGAGATGGACGTCCAGGCCGGTGGTGTACGCGAGCGGAAGGCCGAGACGCTCCGCGAGGACCACCGCGGCCCGCTCGTAGACCAGGAACTTCTCGGCGCCGTCGGCCGCGTACGGCCGGTCGAAGCTGACGGCCAGTGAGCGCGTCCCGTACCCGCCGTCCTGGCCCTGGTAGAGGCTGAAGCCGCCCCAGGTGTTGTACGCCTGCCAGGTGGCCACCGCGTGCATCAGCAGCGTCCGGCCCCGCGCCTGCGATGAGCGGACGATCAGCGGGACATAGCGCTGATGGCCGTTCGACGCGTCCAGCCGGAGCAGATACGCGCCCTCCGGCCAGCCGGTGGCGCGTACGCGCAGCGAGCGGTCCCAGTCGGCCCGTACGGTACGGGTGGTTTGGAGGAACAACGGACGGCCCTGTTTCCTGCCGTCGACCCGGTCCGAGCGCCACACCAGCCGCGCCTGCGCCCCGCCGTACCAGCCGATCCGGTAGGCCGAGACGCGGAAGGCGGGGGTGGTGGTCGAGACGTACAGCCCGAACTCCTCGCCCGGCAGCACGCTCACCCGGTCGGCATAGCCCTCGACGGCGGCGGGCGGGCCCACCGAGTGGATGCGCCAGTCGGGGCTGCCCGGCCGGGCCCGCTCGGCCTCTTCCCGGCGGCGGGCCTCGTGGGACGGGCGGGCCCGGGGGCCGGTGCGCTCCTCCGAGCCGGAGTCGCAGCCCGCGACGGACACCCCGGCGGCCCCGGCCGCCGCTGCGGCGGCGCCGAGGAAGTGCCGGCGGTCCAGCCCGCCGGGCTCCCCGCTGCGATCTCCGTCCACCGGACCATCGTCGGCCGACGTATGACGGCGGGCGAGCCGGAAGCGTCCAGCGGAGCGTCCCCGGTCGCCCGTCCGCTGCTTCCGAGGTGCGGCGGCCGGGCGCCGACGGCAGCGTGGACACATGACCGAGAGCGAGAGCCCGCGCATCACCCGGCCTCCGATGGTGGTGCTCGGCGTCCAGCCGGCGGAGCCCCCGGAACTCCCGTTCCGGCTGGTGGAGGTCGCCGGTGAGCTGGTCGGCAAGGCGTACTCGGTCGTGGACGTGATCGAGCTCGCCCGGAGGGTCGGTCTGGAGGACGCCGATCTCGACGACCCGGACGTGGTCCGGTGGGTGGGGGGCGACAAGTTCACCTGGACGCCGTGGTGGCCCAAACACGAGCCGCGGCGCGAGGGCCACCACCACAAGAGACGGCACTGAGGGAAGGGCGGCGGGCCGGGGGATCGTGGCGGCGCGCAGGGGACAGCGGCGGTGGCGGTGGCGGTGGCGGTCGCGGCATGAGCGAGGTCGTCACCCGCATGGCGTGACGCAGCTCGCGCAGGACGACGGGAGCTCGGCACGGGGAGGCAGGGCGCGTGGGCGCGCCGGTCATCCGCGCAGGCTGCCGCACGTCGGGGCGGCGGGGCGGCGGGGTGGGACGCGTCGTTCCCGCCCCGCCGCCGGCAGCGGGCCCGTGCGGTCAGTGCTGGTAGCTGGGGTAGTCGAGGTATCCGGTGTCGCCGCCTTGGTACCAGTTCTCCCGGTCCGCCTCGCGCAGCGGCGCTCCGATGCGGAATCGTTCGACCAGATCGGGGTTGGTGATGTAGGCACGGCCGTAGCTGATCAGGTCCGCGCCCTGGGTGAGCCAGCGCTCGCCGAGCGCCTGGTCGGTCCGGACCGGGCCGATCCGCCCGCCCGGGCGAAGAACAGCGACTGCTCACCGCGCACCGCAGCCCCAGCGGACAACGCCACTACCCGGACAGCGCGGTCGACCGCGTCCAACTGATTCAACAGCTGTACGCGGCGGGGCTGTCGAGCAAGACGATCCTGAAACTGCTCCGTGCGTCGACACGGGAATCGCCACCCCGGCCACTCTCGCCCGGCTGACGGCCGAGCGCGACCGCATCAACGACCAGATCGGCGAGTTGATGAACACCCGGGACAGGCTCGACGACATCATCGCCAGAGCCAGAAGCTCGGCCCGACCGCACCCCCGCTGCCTCGGCTGCCTACTCGGCGTGCTGATGGCGCACGTGGCAGGGTGCCACCAAAAATGCTTGATCTGGCGCAACTATGAAGTCAAGCGAAAGGGCGGAGGGGGTCCGGGGGCGAGCCAACGACGCGGGGCAACGGCGTCCCGCTCGGCGGATGGCGCGGGCTCAGCGGGGGTGGCGCAGGGCGGTGGTGAGGGCGTCGAGGTGGTGGGAGACCGGGCCCAGGGTGAGCAGCCCGCTGCCCGCTCCGGCCAGTTCCGCCGCGGCGGGGGTCAGCTCGGTGTGGGCGCGCTCCATCGTCTCCCGGTCGCCGACGGCGAGGGCCGTTCGCGCGGTCAGGCACCACAGGGCCTCGAACAGCAGGTCACGGGGCGGGTCCGGGACCTGGCGCAGGGCCGCCGCGGCCTCGGCGCGGCGGCCTTGGGCCAGTAGCACCTGGGGGCGCGCCCATGGGGCGTAGGGGCCCCAGTCGATGGGCTCGTCGGTCTGGGCGGGCCGGGCGTGGCGCAGGCGCATGCACAGCAGCGCGAGGGGCAGCAGGCCACGCTCCAGGCCGGGCATACCGGCGCCGTCCAGCCGTGCGGCGGCGGCCTGGTAGGCGGCCTCGGCCGCGGGTGCCTGGTCCGTCGCGGCGAACCGCAGCGCCCGGTACCACTGGGTGAACACGCCCACCAGCGGTATCTCGTGGCGCTCGGCCAGGCGGTCCGCGGCGGTCGCGTGCCCGTCGGCCGAGGCGAAGTGCCCGAGGGCGCCGCGGGCTTGGAGACGGATGAGGTGTCCGAGCACCTCAAAGGTGACCAGGCCGTGCCGGGCGGACAGGGCGATGAGCTCGGCGCCGGTCTCGTCCCGGCGCGGGGCAAGACCCGCGCGGTGGAAGGTGTGCATGAACACCCCGTTGAGGGCGAACGCAAGCAGCGCGGGGTCGTCCAGGCGGCGGGCGATCTCCTCCGCCTGCCGGGCCGCTTGGGGCCCGCGCGCCGAGCGGATGCCGCGTGACTCCAGGGCCACCGTGGCCAGCAGATGGGCCCGCGCCGCCTCGTGACCGTCGGGCGGGAGGGCGGTGAGGGTGCGCTCGGCCGCCGTCACGACGCGCGCGGCCTGCTCCGGGTCGTCCAGCCGGGTCCAGATCGCCGGGACGTCGTAGGCGCCGATCACCCGGGCGGTCAGCTCCGGGTCGCCCAGCTCCTCCGCCGCGGCGACGGCCGCCACGCGGTGTCGGCGGGCCGCTTCCAGACCGTCCCCTCCGGTCACCGCGAGATCGCGCAGCAGGCCCACCGTCGACTCCAGCCGGGCCCGGGCGCCGGACGCCACGGTGCGGTCGTAGGCGGCGCCCGCCCGCGCCCACACCCGGGCCGCCGCCCCGCCTGGCCCCAGGGCGGGCTCGAGGTGGCCGGCGTGGTCGAGGATGTCCGCCTCCAGGCGGCGCAGGGCCGGGCCCGGTTCCACGCCCAGCCGCTCGGCCAGGAGCGTACGTGCGCGGCGCAGCACCGCCAGCGCGTCGCCCTGGCGGCCGGAGCGGTACAGCGCGAGGACCAGCAACCGCCAGGCGTCCTCGCGCCATGGGTGCTCGGCCACATGGCCGAGGAGGCGCCCGCCGACATCGCCAAGGCCCTCCGGGACCTGCTCACCCGCTGACGCGACCTTCAGCGCGAGGCAGGTGGCTGGGCGCTCGTTGCTCGGCTGTAGTCGAGCAGGTGCCGAAATCGCGCGTTGCTCGGCTCCGCGCTCGCAAGGCCCACCGTGGCAGCCCAGTGTCGGCAGGTGGCGTTGACGAACACTCGAACAGCTGGATCGTTCGCCTGTCGCCAACTCGCGAAACCCCCCAGCCATGCCAGGGCGTCTTCGGGAGACTGCCCACATTCCATGAGTCGCACGGCGGTATAGGCGGGGTCCACCCAGGCCGGGCCAATCGCGGGCATGGCCCAGTCCACAACGTACGCGACTCTGTCGTGGTCCGCGATCACGAGATTGTGGGGATTGGTGTCCGTGTGAAGCAGATGGCTTCCCTTAAGGGCTTCTGCCTCGCCGGGCTCCAAGAACTTCCGAAACCTATCGGCGAATTGCGGGAGGCGGAAGGTTGGAAGCCTCAGGTCGTGCATGCGCTCAATGGTGAACGCTATGGCGCCCAGGTCTTCCGAGTCCGGCCCCAGGTCCGCGTGCCGTCCAGCGACGTAGACGAACGCCAGAGCCGACCAGCCGCCTGCGTCGAACCGGTAGCGGATGGTGGGGCTGATGCCGCCCACCGTCGGGTTGATGCGCTCCTCGCACCGCAGAGCCGCCATCCCGGGTTCGTCCGTGTGGTGCACGCCTTTGAAGAACAGGTGGCCGTCGTAGGCCGTGTTCACGATGAGTGCGGCGGAACAGTTGAGACCTTCCGCAATGCCCTCCGTCGAGATCACCTCTCCGGTGCGGGTCTCCACGGCGGCACGTAACTCGGCTGGAAGGTCATCCCAGGTGACGCGCTCGATCACGTCGTTCCTCCCTTGGATACGCGGTCGGGGTGCCGGTCTCCCCGGCACCCCTTCGGTTTTGGCCGTCCTACTGCGTAGCGCCGCACTTACGGCAGCGGACCTTGCCGCTCCAGCCCACCCAATCGTGATCGCACTCGCTCAGGATATGCCGCATTTCTTGGTCCTCTCTGTTGGCGTTCCTGCAAAACCGCCCGGCCGCCGGCCGTTACGTCCCAGCCGGACGGGGCGTGGGGTGGACCGCCGGCGCGCCCCGGCACGGCGGATCCGGAGCCCGGCGATCCACCCGGTCTACCAGGGGGTTGCCGCGGCGAGTTCGGCGTCGGGATCGACGAGGGTGCAGCCATGTAGCGACCGCACGAGCTGTCCGGCCCTGTGAGGTGCCGCCGGCCCTTCGGACGCACTTACGGATGCTCGCCAGGGTGGCAGGAGAGCCCAAGATCGCGGGCGGCCATCGGTGTGGCCGCGAGGATGACGAAAGAGGCCGCCGTCCTGCTTCTCGCAGGTCAGCGGCCTCTTCTAAGAGGGTGAGTAACGGGACTCGAACCCGCGACATCCTGGACCACAACCAGGTGCTCTACCTGCTGAGCTATACCCACCACGACCGGTGCTTTCCGCACCGGCCGAGAAAAAGTGTACAGGGTCGGAGGGGGTGCTCGCTCCCGGCTTTAAGGGGGCCGGGAGCGAGCACCGGGTCAGGCGTGCCGGGCGGGCAGGACGTGCTTGGCCGCGATCGACTTCGCCGTCTCCGAGTCCGGGCCGGGCTGGGGGACGAAGATCGCCTCCCGGTAGTAGCGCAGCTCGGCGATGGACTCGTGGATGTCGGCGAGCGCGCGGTGGTTGCCGTTCTTCTTGGGGCTGTTGAAGTAGGCCCGCGGATACCAGCGGCGGGCCAGCTCCTTGATCGAGGAGACGTCGACGATCCGGTAGTGGAGATAGCTTTCGAGCGTCGGCATGTCGCGCAGGAGGAAGCCGCGGTCGGTGGAGACCGAGTTTCCGCACAGCGGGGCCTTGCCGGGCTCCAGGACGTGCTCGCGGATGTACGCCAGGACCTGCTCCTGGGCGTCCTCCAGTGTGGTCCCGCCCTCCAGCTCGGCGAGCAGGCCGGAGGCCGTGTGCATCTCGCGCACCACCTCGGGCATGGTGGTCAGCGCTTTGGCGGGCGGCCGGACAACGATGTCCACTCCCTCGCCCAGAATGTTCAGCTCGGAGTCCGTGACCAGTGCGGCCACCTCAATAAGCGCGTCGTCCGACAGCGAGAGCCCGGTCATCTCGCAGTCGATCCACACCATGCGATCGTTCATACGTCTCACCCTACGGGGCGTTCCCGCTGGCCGGGCAGGGTCGGACGGCCCGAGGCGCGGCCCGCGGCCTGCTCGGGCAGGCGTGGGGCGTAGGCGTCCGACTCCGGTTTGCCAGGGTCCGGGTGCGGAGGGTGATGGTGGTGGGCCGCATGGCTGGTGTGACCGGCGTGGCCGACGGGCGCGCCCGGTCGCCGCAGCGGCATGGAGTGTTCGCCGGAACGCTGCTCGATCACCTCGGCCCGGTCGGGGCGGTCGGCCCGCTCCAGCCGGTCCAGCCGCTCCAGCCGGTCCAGCCGGTCCAGCCGGTCCAGCCGGTCCGCGCGGTCCGGCCGGTCGGTACGCTCCACGGGCCCGCCCTGGGGCCTGCGGGCGCGGTAGGCGGCCCGGTAGGCGGCCGGGGAGGACCCCAGTTGCCGACGGAAGTGTCCGCGCAGCGCGACCGGCGAGCGGAAGCCGCAGCGTCCGGCGACCTCGTCGACCGAGTAGTCGGAGGTCTCCAGGAGCCGCTGGGCCTGCAGCACCCGCTGGGTGATCAGCCACTGGAGCGGAGCGCTCCCGGTGAGCGAGCGGAATCGGCGGTCGAAGGTCCGGCGGCTCATATAGGCGCGGGCGGCCAGGGCCTCGACGTCGAACTGCTCGTGCAGATGTTCGAGCGCCCACGCCACCACCTCGGCGAGCGGGTCCGCGCCGATCTCCTCTGGTAACGACCTGTCCAGATAGCGCTCCTGTCCTCCGCTGCGGCGTGGCGGTACGACGAGGCGCCGGGCCAGGGCCCCCGCGGCGTCGGCGCCGTGGTCGGTGCGCACGATGTGCAGGCACAGATCGATCCCGGCGGCGGTGCCCGCCGAGGTGAGTATGTCGCCGTCGTCCACGAAGAGCTCGCGTGGGTCCACGTGGACGGATGGATAGCGCTTGGCGAGCGTCGGCGCGTACATCCAGTGCGTGGTCGCCGGGCGGCCGTCGAGCAGCCCGGCGGCAGCCAGTACGAAGGCCCCGGTGCACAGGCCCACGATCCGCGCGCCCTCCTCGTGCGCGCGGCGCAGCGCGTCGAGCGCCGCGGGCGGTGGCGGCTGGGTGATCGACCGCCAGGCCGGTACGACGACGGTGCCGGCCCGGGACAGCGCCTCCAGGCCGTATGGCGCGGTCAGTTCCAGTCCGCCAGTCGTTCGCAGTGGCACATCTTCGCCCGCGCACACCAGCAATCGGTACCGAGGGACTCCGGCGTCCTGCCGGTCGATACCGAAGACGGAGAGCGGGATGGAGCTTTCGAAGATCGGTCCGCCGCTGAACAGCAGCACCGCGACGATTTCTCGTCGCCGGCGTCCGGAGAGCTTGCGCGAGGTCTCCGGTGCGGTCGTGGAGTCCTGGCTCATGGCTCTAAGCCCCCCTCGGTGGTCGCGTCCTCTCGGTCCTGCACGTTTCCCCTCGGTCCTGAACGGTTCCCCCGCCGGTCATGGCCAAGATCGAATCTACTGTGTCGCGTGTGGTCGCCGTGACCAGTTCACCACCCGCCACTATGTCGACATGACAACTTGGCGCGAAGCATTCGATCACGAAGCGTTGCACTCGTAGCCCCCGCTGTGAAGTACGCCTAGCGCGGACACCCACTTCGCGTAGGGGGTCCGCGCCTCTCGTACCCCTTTCCACGCTGGCCCGACGGGTGTTGAGCACGGCGTTTGCCAAGGGAAGGACTGTGACGCGAAGTTGGCCGAAAAGAAGCGGGCGCAGACGTGTGGACGGGTCATGCGACCCGCGTACGACCCGCTCGTACTCTGTCAGCGCTGCGTGTACGGAGCGTTACGCAGCGCGTCCTCAGCCGTGTCGGCCGCCCCGGTGCGCCCCGATCCCGGTACGCCCGTGACGTCCGCGGTGCGGGCTCACGCCGCCCGCGCCCAGCCGGACCGCGGCGCGTTCGGAGTGGCGCAGCAGGGCGTGGCTGGCGGCGGTCACGGCGGCCAGGCCCGCGGCGGCGCCGACCGCTCCGCTGAGCGGCAATCCGCACATCAGCAGGACGATGGGAACCACGGCACAGCTGAAGGCGGCCCAGCGGATCACCTCATTCACCGCATCGCTCGTGGGGGCCTCGGCCGGGGCTTGAGCGGGACTTGGAGCCGAGGGGTGGGCGGGGCCGGGGACGGCGGCGTGGACGGGGTTCGGGCCCCGGCCGTCAGCGGCGCCGCCGGGGGTGCTGCCGGTGGCGTCGTACTCGTGGGCGACGAGCATGGGCGGGGCTCCTCTCGGGCGGCTGACGTGGGCCGATGGGGGCGGATGCGGCCGGGTGGCCGGGCGGCCCGGGCCGGGTGCGACCGGTGGCGGCTACTACAACGCCGAGGCCGCCTCAAGGTCACTGTGCGGTGGCCGCACGGCGTACGCGGCCGGTCCGCCCGGGCCGAGTGGCGGGCCCGGCAGGGACTACTTGGGGCATTGCGTTACGGGCCGCCCTCCGGCATGCTCCGGGGAACGCTTCGGGCGCTCCGCTCCCGTGGCGACCTATGGGCAGGCGAGGAATGGCGCCGTACTCTTAGGGGTAAGGGCTTGGATAGATGAATCCCGGACGGATTTTGTCCGTTCGCTACCGTCGCCGAGCTCCAGCGGAATGGCGAGTGAGCCAAAGGGGCGCGCCGCTGTCGAAAGGGAGAGCGTGGAGGCCGCGAGGTGCGAGTGGCCGAGCACGGTCGACCGTCGACAGTGGCTGAAGCGCCCCGGAGGTGAACCGAGCCTCAAACCCGTCCCCAGATAACTTCAACCTGAGCCCCCGCCGATCCCTCCGCACGAGGACATCCTTCGCCGAGACACCGATGGCCGGTCACGAAATCCCCGAACCCGCGGACCGCAAGCGGGTCGCCGATCACATGGCGCACCCCGAAGCGGCGGAAGAAACACGTCATTCCTGCGATCCAGCGTTCCAGCACGGTGTCGTGGTCGGATTCGACGGCTCGACCTCGAGCGAGCGCGCCCTGGCGTACGCCATCGGCATGGCCCGGCGGTCCGGCTCCGGTCTGATCATCGTCCATGTGGCCAACAGGCTGCCGACGACCGTCTGGGCGGGGTGCGAGCCACCCGTCTTCGTCGACGTTCCCGATCACCGCACCGAGGTGCTGGGCCTCGAACTGGCCTGTGCCGATCACCTCTGTGAGGTGCCCTGGATCCTCGTCGAGCGGGGCGGGGACATCTGCCATGAGCTGGAGGAGGTCGGCCGGGAGTACGCGGCCGACGCGATCGTGGTGGGCTCCACGCACGGTCTGGTGGGGCGGATCTTCGGCTCGGTCGCGGGGCGGCTCGCCCGGCGGGCGCAGCGGCCCGTCGTCGTCATTCCCTGAGTGGCGTCACCCGTCGCCGACTGCCGCCACCTGCCACCTGGCACCTGCCACCCGCCACCTGCCACCCGCCATCAGGCGTCGTCACGCCGCACTCGTTGAGCTCAAAACCTCTGTAGCGGACCCAATATGGGCGGGTGCCGGGATCCGGACACTCTCAACCCCCCTTCACCGCAGGTGAGATGGCGCCAAGTTCATCTTGACAGTCGATAAATCTACCAGCGCGTAGAGGTGGATTGTGCGCTTGTGAGGGGTACGAACCGATCGGTCGTGCTGTCGCGCGGGACGTGACGGTTCCCGCACGATGGCCAGCCGCCGGTGGAAGGGCGACGCCGGCGCAGGGGAGGCGGCCCCCGCGTGCGTGGTGGCACACGCGGGGGACCGCCGAGGGCGTGCCCAAGGCCCAAGGCCCAAGGGGCGCTCAGGGCCGCACCAGGCGGCACAGGCCCCGTACAGGGCCGCGCGGGCCCCGCCGGGCCCGGGATCGCCCGTGGGGCCTATTCCACCGTCACGGACTTCGCGAGGTTCCGCGGCTTGTCGATGTCCCGGCCGAGCGCCAGCGCCGTGTGGTAGGCGAGCAGTTGGAGCGGGATGCCCATGAGGATCGGGTCGAGCTCGACCTCGTTGCGCGGTACCACGATGGTGTGGTCCGCCTTCTCCTGCTCCTGGTGCGCGACGGCCAGGATCCGGCCGCTGCGGGCCTTGATCTCCTCCAGCGTCGCGCGGTTCTTCTCCAGCAGCTCGTCGTCCGGCAGGACGGCCACGGTCGGCACGTCCGGCTCGATGAGCGCGAGCGGCCCGTGCTTGAGCTCCGAGGCCGGGTACGCCTCGGCGTGGACGTAGGAGACCTCCTTGAGCTTCAGGGACGCCTCGCGCGCGACCGGGTAGCCGCGGACCCGGCCGATGAACATCATGCTCTTTGCATTCGCGTATTCGGCGGCGAGCTTCTTGATCTCCTCCTCGCGGCGCAGCACCTCGGTGATCTGATCGGGCAGCTTGCGCAGCCCCGCGATGATCCGCTTGCCGTCGGCGACCGACAGATCGCGGATCCGGCCGAGGTGCAGGGCGAGCAGCGCGAAGGCGACGGCGGTGTTGGTGAAGCACTTGGTGGAGACGACACACACCTCCGGGCCCGCGTGGACGTACACCCCGCCG
Source organism: Streptomyces sp. NPDC005393 (assembly GCF_040606675.1). NCBI lineage: Bacteria > Bacillati > Actinomycetota > Actinomycetes > Kitasatosporales > Streptomycetaceae > Streptomyces > Streptomyces sp. NPDC005393. The sequence continues at coordinate 26,580 of NZ_JBEXFG010000032.1, forward strand.
TCCGTCTCCCGTGCGATCGCGCTGCCCACGACGTTGACGATGCCCAGCACCCGCGCGCCCTTGCGCTTGAGCTCCTGGACGGCGGCCAGGGTGTCGTACGTCTCGCCGGACTGGCTGACCGCGATGTAGAGGGTGTCCGGGTCCACCACCGCGTTGCGGTAGCGGAACTCGCTCGCGGGCTCGGCGTCTGCCGGGATCCGGGCCAGCTCCTCGATCAGCTGGGCACCGATCAGACCCGTGTGGTATGCCGAGCCACAGCCGAGGATCTTCACCCGGCGCACCGCGCGCGCCTCGCGCGCGTCGAGGTTCAGCCCGCCCAGCCGGACGGTGGAGAAGCGGTCGTCGATCCGGCCGCGCAGCACCCGGTCCACGGCGTCGACCTGCTCGTGGATCTCCTTGTGCATATACGTGTCGTGGCCGCCCATGTCGTACGACTCGGCTTCCCACTCCACGGTCGTCGGAGAGGTGGAGGTGCGGCTGCCCTCGGTGGTGTAGGTGCGGTAGTCCTCGGCCTTGAGGGTCGCCATCTCGCCGTCGTCCAGGGTGACCACCTGGCGGGTGTGGCTGACCAGCGCGGCGACGTCCGAGGCGACGAACATCTCCTTCTCGCCGATGCCCAGCACCACGGGGGAGCCGTTGCGGGCGACGACGATGCGGTCCGGGAAGTCCGCGTGCAGGACGGCGATGCCGTAGGTGCCCTCGATCAGGGCGAGCGCCTGGCGGACCTTCTCCTCCAGCGTGCCGGCCTGCGAGCGGCCGATGAGATGGGCCAGGACCTCGGAGTCGGTGTCCGAGATCAGCTCCACACCGTCGGCGACGAGCTTGGCGCGCAGATCGGAGGCGTTGTCGATGATGCCGTTGTGGACGATCGCGACCTTGCCGTCCGCGTCCAGATGCGGATGGGCGTTGATGTCATTGGGCGCGCCATGGGTGGCCCAGCGGGTGTGCGCGATACCGGTGGTGCCCGCGAAGCGCTTGGGGAGCCTGGCCTCGAGGTCCCGGACCCGGCCCTTGGCCTTGGCGGTCTTCAGCCCGGCGGACGCGGCGGCCTGCGCGCCCTTGGCGGGCTTGGTCTGGATCGCGATGCCCGCGGAGTCGTAGCCGCGGTACTCCAGCCGCTGCAGCCCCTCCAGCAGCAGCGGTGCCACATCGCGTTTCCCGATGTATCCAACGATTCCGCACATGTGTTCAGGCCCTCCCAATGGTTCGTGTCCAGGTGCTCGGCGGTGGCGGCCGCCGGGTCGGACGTCACGGCCGCGTGGCGGCCGTGACGGCGGTCAGCCGTAGACGATGCGCCGCAGCTGGCGCAGCGAGAGTTCGGGCGGCGCCACCGCGCGGTACGGCAGCTCGGCCGTGATCCGCTCGAAGATGTCCGCGTTGGTCAGCCCGCCGCACTGCAGCTCGCGGTGGCGACGGCGGACGAACGCCTCGGTCGTCTCGTCGAAGTACGCCAGTACGTCCAGCACCACCCGGGCCGCCTCGCCGCGGCTGAGCGGCGAGGTGCGGACCAGGTGGTCGACAAGGTCATCGTGGGACATACGGCGTTCGAGCACCCGTAGATACTGCGGTGAAGTGGAGGGTTTCGCAAGAATCCTGCCCGATATCGGGCAGGATGCGGGGTGGATGGCTAGAAACGGCGGAGCACGGCCTGTTTGGCGGCGGTGAACTCGTCCTCGGTGAGGATCCCTTCCTGGTGAAGATCGCCGAGCTCGCGCAGCCGTCGCAGCAGGGCGTCGTGATCCACTTCACCGTGGCCCTCGTGGGTGCCGTCGGGGTCGGGGCCGGGGCCGGGGCCGGCGGCCGCGATGGTGTCGGCGGGCGGCTGGGGCACCGATGGCCGCCGTGGCTCCGGCGGTGCGGCGGGGTGCGGCATCCGGGCCGTGACCGCCGCCGCGACCAGCGCCATCAGCGGATCCTTCTTGAACCCGTAGAGCACCACGGCGTGCGGGTCGTACTTGGGCGCGGCCGTCGCCGTCGCCTTCGCCGCGATGAAGCGGAGGAAGCCGTTCTCCAGCCCGGCGGCCGGGAACCACTCCACCGCCTCCACATCCGCCAGCGGGATGGTGCGGGGCCCGCCCGACCTCTTCGACTCCTCGGTCTTCCAGTTCCACTCCAGCCGGATCCGCTCCCCGTCGAAGGAGGCCGTGGCGTCGCCCGCCGTCGCCGACAGCGGCACCGACGGGCCGGGCACCAGATAGCGGTCGCAGGGGCCGGACGGCACCTGGTCGAGCAGCAGGGCCTGACGGACCTCGTCGACCAGGTACTCCGCGGCCCCCGCCCGGTCCGGCTCGACCGACAGCTGATACGGATCGGCCGCGTCCGGCAGCTTGCCGCCCGTGGCCTGCAGCAGCGGATCCGCGCCCTCGCGCAGCTTCAGCCGCAGCCGCCCGGACTTGCGCCCCGGCTCATAGGCGAGGCCGGCCAACGCCTCCAGGGGGACCGTGAGTTCGCCGAGTGCCTGCCGTGCCGGATGGACGCTCCGGTCCCGCCCGGGGACGATCCGTATCGAGTCGTCGTCGAAGGTCCAGGCGCCCTCGCGCTGCGTTATTTCCGCCATGGCCTGGATTCTGACAGGTGCACAGCGACACATTGGTCTACACCTTGACCTCAACTGAGCCGCGCGGTAACCAGGATGCGACGCTTCGTTGAAGGGACTCCCAGTGAGACGACGCCGTGCCCGACTTCTGTGCTCCCTCCTGCTGACCGTGGCGGCCGGGGCGGGGGCCGCCACCACGGCGGAACCGTCCGCCGCCTCCGCCGCCGCCTCCGCCGCGGCCCCCACCCCGCTGGACCGGGTCGTGCCCGCGCCCGCCTCCGTACGGCCCGGCGGGGGCCCGTACGTGATCGGTCCGGACACCCGCATCCGGGTGTCCGGCTCCGTCGGCTCGTCGCGCGCGGCGCGGCAGGTGGGTGATTATCTGGCGGGAGTGCTCCGGCCCTCCACCGGCTACCGGCTGCCCGTCACCGCGCGCCGGGGCGGGGACGGCATCCGGCTGCGGCTCGCACCCAGGGCTCCCGGCGTACGCAAGCTCGGCGCCGAGGGATACCGGCTGGAGGTGAACCACCGCGCGATCACCATCAGCGCCCGCGCGTCCGCGGGGCTCTTCCACGGCGTCCAGACGCTGCGGCAGTTGCTGCCCGCGTCCATCGAGCGCACCACCCGGCAGCCCGGCCCCTGGCGGGTCTCCGGCGGCACCATCACCGATGAGCCGCGCTATGCCTGGCGCGGGGCGATGCTCGACGTCTCCCGGCACTTCTTCACCGTCGACCAGATCAAGCGCTATGTCGACCAGCTCGCCCTCTACAAGATCAACAAGCTGCATCTGCATCTGTCGGACGACCAGGGGTGGCGGATCGCGATCGACTCCTGGCCGCGGCTGGCGACGTACGGCGGCTCCACCCAGGTCGGCGGCGGGCCCGGCGGCTTCTACACCAAGGCCGACTACCGCGAGATCGTGCGCTACGCGGCGAGCCGTGAGCTGACGGTCGTCCCCGAGATCGACATGCCGGGCCACACCAACGCGGCGCTCGCCTCCTACGCCGAGCTGAACTGCGACGGCATCGCCCGGCCGCTCTACACCGGCACCGACGTCGGCTTCAGCTCGCTGTGCGTGCCCCAGCAGGTGACGTACGACTTCGTGGACGACGTCATCCGCGAACTCGCCGCCCTCACCCCCGGCCGCTACCTCCACATCGGTGGCGACGAGGCGCACTCCACCAGCCATGCCGACTATGTGGCCTTCATGGACCGGGTGCAGCCGATCGTCGCGAAGTACGGCAAGACGGCGGTCGGCTGGCACCAGCTGACCGGCGCGCACCCCGCGAAGGGCGCGATCGCCCAGTACTGGGGTCTCGACGGCAGCGAGAAGCAGGTCGCCGACGCGGCCAAGGCGGGCACCCGCCTGATCCTCTCGCCCGCCAACCGCGCCTACCTGGACATGAAGTACGACGCGAACACCCCGCTGGGGCTCGACTGGGCCGGGTACGTCGAGGCCAAGCAGTCCTACGACTGGGACCCGGGCGCCTACATCAAGGACGCCCCGGCGTCGTCCGTCCTCGGCGTCGAGGCACCGCTGTGGTCGGAGACCATCTCGACCAGCGCCCATATCGAGTACCTGGCCTTCCCCCGCCTCCCCGGCATCGCCGAACTCGGCTGGTCGCCCCGGGCCACGCACGACTGGGACACCTACAAGGTGCGGCTGGCGGCGCAGGGCCCCCGCTGGGACGCGCTGGGCATCACCTATTACCGCTCGCCCCAGGTCCCCTGGCCGGCCCGATGACGGTGCGGGAGGCCCAGGCGCCTGGCTGGGGGTACCTCCCAGCGGTAGCCGGGGGCGAGCCGAAGGGGCGCGTCGCTGTCGTAAGGGAACGCGCGTGCAGGCCCCGGGGTTCCGTCTCGGTGTGGGGTGCCCCCTGGCGAGTGAGCCGAAGGGGCGCGTCGCTGTC
>NZ_JBEXFG010000032.1:31122-67908 GCF_040606675.1 Streptomyces sp. NPDC005393
GTCGTAAGGGAGCGCGCGCAGGCTGCGGGGTTCCGTTTCGGTGTGGGGTGCCCCCTGGCGAGTGAGCCGAAGGGGCGCGTCGCTGTCGTAAGGGAGCGCGCGCAGGCTGCGGGGTTCCGTTTCGGTGTGGGGTGCCCCCTGGCGAGTGAGCCGAAGGGGCGCGTCGCTGTCGTAAGGGAGAGCGCGCGCAGGCCCCGGGGTTCCGTCTCGGTGTGGGGTGCCCCCTGGCGAGTGAGCCGAAGGGGCGCGCCGCTGTCGTAAGGGAGAGCGCGCGGAGGCGCCGAGGAACGAGGGGTCGAGCACGGTCGACCGTCGACAGTGGCTTGAGCGCCCCGGAGGTGAACCGAGCCCCGAAAAAAGGGGGGCCGAGCACGGTCGACCGTCGACAGTGGCTTGAGCGCCCCGGAGGCGAACCGAGCCCCGAAAAAAGGGGGGCCGAGCACGGTCGACCGTCGACAGTGGCTTTAGCGCCCCGGAGGCGAACCGAGCCCCGAAAAAAAGGGGGGCCGAGCACGGTCGACCGTCGACAGTGGCTTTAGCGCCCCGGAGGTGAACCGAGCCCCGAGGAACGAGGGGTCGAGCACGGTCGACCGTCGGCAGGGGCTTGAGCGCCCCGGAGGTGAACCGAGCCCCGAAAAAAGGGGGGTCGAGCACGGTCGACTGTCGACAGTGGCTTTAGCGCCCCGGAGGCGAACCGAGCCCCGAAATAAGGGGGGCTCAGTTGCTGCTGATGGTGGGAACGGCCGTCGGCGCCCGGACCGGATCGAAGCTGAAGATCTGCCCCGTGTCCCCTCTGTCGCAAGGCAGCTGAAGCACCGGGGACCCGGCACGCTTCGATCCACCGGGCAGCGATACGCAGTCACCCGTGTGCATGGGCCTGATCCGGAATCCGCGGACCGGCGCCGCGACCCGCTCGATGCGGAACCGCTCGGCGGTGCCGCGGTGGCCGCAGTAGTCGTCCATCATCTGGGCGCCTCCCTCGGAGCTGCCCTTCTCCACGCCGAAACATCCATAGCCGAAGACCGGATGGAGGGACCGGATGCGGTACGTGGCGTCCTGCGAGCCCTCCAGGGCGTAGACCGGAACACTGCTCCGGCATGCGGACTGGAAGATATTGCCCCCGCCCTCGCTCGCGCGTTCGGACAGACACAAGGAGGAGACGACCGAGCGGATGCGGTAGGTGCCCGGCGGGGGAGCGGAGGGTGCGGTGGACGCCACCGCACCCGTCTCCCGCGTAGGTTGACCGCTGTCGCCGGCCTTCATCGCGACCACGAGGGATGCGCCGCCCACGGCCAACAGCGCCAGCATCGTGCCGACCAGCCGGCCACGCGGCACGCCCCGGCGCGCTCGCGGTGAGGGGTCCGGTCGCTGCGTCTCCTCGATGAGCGGGCTTTCGGAGGCGGCGGATTCCGGCTGGACATGGTCGGCGCGGATGTCCGGGGCGCGGCCGACGGCGATGTCGTTCCGGGCTTCCAGCCATTCCCCGGCCCGACGCTCCTCTCCGCACGCGCGGAGGAATGTCATCAGCGTTTCGGTGCGCGGTAAAGCGTCCTGACGTAACGCATCGGCCAGGGTGCTGCGCGCCAATACCTCTCCGCGCTCGGCCGCACGCTTCTCCAACTGCCGGTACGTCAATCCCGAACTTTCTTTGAGCTCCCGCATCAGCGCGACGAATTCCGCGGCATTGCGCGCCGAGTGCGGCTCTAATTCCCCCTGGTTCCCCATGCCCGTCATCCTGGCGGGCGTGGGGTCAGGTGACAACGCGCTTTCACGCCTCCTCCAACGGCCGGGGCCGGCGCCCGGACAAGACCCCGGACACCCCGCTGACCGGGCCGGACACCAGGGGGACGCGCGGCATCCGCCCCCTGCCCGGCTGTCCGGCCCGGCCGGGGGTCAGCTCGCGAAGCCCAGCTCCCTCGCGATCAGCATCCGCTGGACCTCGCTGGTGCCCTCGCCGATCTCAAGGATCTTGGAGTCCCGCCACATCCGGGCCACCGGGTACTCGTTCATAAAGCCGTAGCCGCCGTGGATCTGGGTCGCCTCACGGGCGTTGGTCACCGCGACCTCGGAGGAGTAGAGCTTCGCGATCGCCGCCTCCTTCTTGAAAGGCTCGCCGCGCACCAGCCGGGAGGCCGCGTCGCGCCAGGCCACGCGGGCCATATGGGCGCGCATCTCCATGTCGGCGATCTTGAACTGGATGGCCTGGTTGGCGCCGATGGGGCGGCCGAACGCCTCGCGGGTCTTCGCGTACGACACCGACTCGTCCACACAGCCCTGGGCGAGCCCGGTGGCCAGTGCGGAGATCGCGATCCGGCCCTCGTCCAGGATCCGCAGGAACTGGGCGTAACCGCGGCCCGTCTCGCCCAGCAGATTGGCCGCCGGGACCCGGCAGTCGTCGAAGGACAGCTCACGGGTGTCCGACGCGTTCCACCCGACCTTGGAGTAGGGGGCGCCGACGGTGAAGCCGGGGGTGCCGGACGGCACGATGATCGAGGAGATCTTGGGGCGGCCGTCGGCCGTGCGGTCGGTGACGGCGGTGACGGTGACCAGCGCCGTGATGTCCGTACCGGAGTTGGTGATGAAGCACTTGGTGCCGTTGATCACCCACTCGCCGGTCGCCTCGTCCAGCCGCGCCGTCGTCCGGGTGGCGCCCGCGTCCGAGCCGCCGCCCGGCTCGGTCAGGCCGAACGCGCCCAGCGTCTCCCCGGAGCACAGGCCCGGCAGCCACTGCCGCTTCTGCTCCTCCGTCCCGTAGAGGAAGATCGGCATCGCGCCGAGCGAGACCCCGGCCTCCAGGGTGATGGCCACGGAGGAGTCCACCCGGGCCAGCTCCTCAAGGGCCAGGCAGAGCGCGAAGTAGTCGCCGCCCATGCCGCCGTACTCCTCGGGGAAGGGCAGGCCGAACAGGCCCATCCGGCCCATCTCGCGGATGATCTCGTACGGGAACTCATGGTGCTCCCAGTACTCCCCGATCTTGGGGGCGACCACGTCATGCGCGAACGCCTCGACGGTGCGCCGCAGTTCCTCGTGCTCGGTGGAGAGTCGGTGGTCGATCGACATGACTCAAATCTCCTTCTGGGAGAGTGCGCGGACGGTGCGGGACGGGCTGGGTCGGCCCAGGTGCCGGGCCATCCACACGCTGGTCGCGGTGAGACGGCCGATGTCGACCCCGGTCTCGATACCGAGGCCGTCGAGCATCCACACCAGGTCTTCGGTGGCGAGATTGCCGGTGGCGCTCTTCGCGTACGGACAGCCGCCGAGGCCCCCGGCGGAGGCGTCGACGGTGGTCACGCCGTGCTGGAGCGCCGCGAGGGTGTTGGCGAGCGCCTGGCCGTAGGTGTCATGGAAGTGCACGGCGAGGCGGTCGGTGGGGATGCCCGCCTCATTGAGGGTGGCGAGCAGCTCCAGCACATGGCCGGGCGTGGCCACGCCGATGGTGTCGCCGAGGCTGATCTCGTCGCACCCCATGTCGAGGAGGCGGCGGCTGACCGAGACGGTCTGCGAGATGGGGACCGGCCCCTCCCACGGGTCGCCGAAGCACATCGACAGATAGCCGCGCACGGTCACCCCCGCCTCGCGGGCCTTGGCGACAACCGGCTCGAACATCTCGAGCGCCTCGTCCACCGTCCGGTTGAGGTTGGCCTTGGCGAAGGACTCCGTCGCGCTGCCGAAGACGGCGATCTCGCGCGCCCCGAGCGCGAGCGCACGGTCGAGCCCGCGCGCGTTGGGCACCAGCACGGGCAGCCGGGCCTCCACCCCGTCGAGCAGCGGCATCAGCTCCTCGGCGTCCGCCAGTTGGGGCACCCACGTGGGGTGGACGAAGCTGGTGGCCTCGATGGTGCCGAGACCGGCCTCGGCGAGCCGCCGGATGAACTCGGCCTTGACGGCCACCGGTACGAGCGCCTTCTCGTTCTGCAGCCCGTCCCGCGGGCCCACCTCATGGATACGGACCCGGGAGGGCACCGCGGGGGCGGGAACGGTCATGGGCAGTCCGCCGGGGCCGCGGGGGCTGTCGGGCAGGGACATCACTCACCCTCCTCGGGCGTCGTCTCATGCGGGGTGACGACCGCCAGCAGCTGATCCATGGCGACCGTGCTGCCGGGGGTCACATCGAGCTCGGTGACGGTGCCGTCGTGCGGGGCGGAGATGAGGTGCTCCATCTTCATCGCCTCGACCACCACCAGGCCCTGGCCCGCGGTCACCTCGTCGCCGACGGCCGCCTTGACGACGGTGACGGTGCCGGGCATCGGCGCGGTCAGCTCCCCGGCGTGGGCGGCGGCGGCCCCGCCGCGCAGCGCCTCCTCGACCGGGTCGTGGCCGACCACGCGCCAGGCGTCGCCGTCGCGCCCCAGCCAGCGGTCGGCGCCGTGCGCGACGTACCGGAAGGGGTACGTCACCCCGCCCCAGTCGAGCACGACCCGCCCGGCCCCGCCGCCCTCGGCGACCTCGATGAGCCGCGCCCGGACGGCCGTGCGCGCCCCGCCGTCGCCGGTGTCCCCGGCGCGCGGCGCCTCACCGCCCGGGACCGGAGCCGAACCGGCGGCTGGGCCGGGCATCGCCGGGGCACAGCCGGCGGTGTCGCCCGGGTGGGACGCCGCACCCCGGCCGGGCCGGGCGCCCACGGCCGTCGAGTCCGCGCGGGTGCCGGTCGCGGCAGGCCGCACACCCGCGTCGCCGCGCGCCGCGCCGGCGGGCGCGGCGCGGGCGTCACCGGACGGTGGACGCATCGCCGTCGCGCCCGCTGCCGCCGGGGCATCGGCGTCCGGCCGCTCGATCAGGACCTCCGCGTCGTGCGCGCGGCCGCGTACCCGGACCGTCACCGGCTCGTGCCCGGGCACCCGCAGCCGGTGGACGGTCCAGGCGGGCTCGCCGCCGAGCCGCCAGCCGGTCGGCACGGAGAACGGGTCCACCCAGACGTCCGCCGCCGGGCCGCCCGGCTGGGCGCCGAGGCCGGAGCCGCCGGGCCGCGGGCGCGCGCCGAGCCCGCCACCGCGCCTCCCCATGGGCTCCAGCGCCGCCTGGCGCAGGAGCGCCGCCGCCGCGTACACCTCGGCCGGTATCACCGACGGGACCAGCGACGCCGCGGCGCGGTCGACCAGGCCCGTGTCCAGGTCGCCCGAGGCGACGTCAGGGTGGGCGGCCAGCCGGCGCAGGAAGCCCGTGTTGGTGTCCACACCGAGCACGCTCAGCGAGCCGAGGGCGGCGCGCAGCCGGCGCAGGGCCGTGGGGCGGTCGGGGCCATGGGCGATGACCTTGGCGAGCATCGGGTCGTACACCGTGCCGACCTCCGTGCCCGCGCTCAGCCCGGAGTCGACCCGCACCCCCTCGCCCTCCGGCTCGTCCAGCGCCAGCACGGTGCCCGCCGAGGGCAGGAAGTCCACCCGGCCGTCGGCCGCCGCGCGGGCGGTCTCCGCGCAGATACGGGCCTCCACCGCATGGCCGCTGAAGCCGATGTCGCCCTGCGCGTACGGCAGGGGCTCGCCGGCGGCGACCCGCAGCTGCCACTCCACCAGGTCAAGACCGGTGATCAGCTCCGTGACCGGATGCTCGACCTGCAGGCGGGTGTTCATCTCCATGAAGCAGTACGCGGACGGGTCGGCGCCCGGCACGATGAACTCCACCGTGCCCGCGCCCATATATCCGCATGACCGCGCCGCCTGCACCGCGGCCTCGCCCATCACGGCCCGGACGGCGTCGTCCAGCAGCGGGCTGGGCGCCTCCTCGATGATCTTCTGATGGCGGCGCTGGAGCGAGCACTCGCGCTCGCCGAGGTGGATCACCTGGCCATGGCCGTCGGCCAGCACCTGGATCTCGATATGGCGGGGCCGGTCGATCCACCGCTCGACCAGCAGCGTGTCATCGCCGAACGCACCGCGCGCCTCACGCCGGGCGGCCGCGATCTCGTCCGCGAGCAGCGCCTCGTCCCGCACCAGCCGCATGCCCTTGCCGCCGCCGCCCGCCGAGGGCTTGAGCAGCACCGGGGTGCCGATCTCCCGGGCGGCGTCGATGAGCTGGGCGTCCGTCAGCCCGCTGCCGGAGGAGCCCGGCACCACCGGCACCCCGGCCGCCCGCACAGTCTCCTTGGCGCGGATCTTGTCGCCCATCAGCTCGATGGCGCCGGCCGGCGGGCCGATGAAGGCGAGCCCGGCGTCGGCGCAGGCGCGGGCGAAGGCCGCGTTCTCCGCGAGGAAGCCATAGCCGGGGTGGACGGCCTGGGCGCCGGTGCGCGCCGCGGCCTCCAGCAGCCGCTCGATGGACAGATAGCTCTCCGCGGCGGAGGCGGGGCCGATACGGACGGCCGTGTCCGCCTCCCGCACATGCCGGGCGTCCGCGTCGGCGTCGCTGTAGACGGCGACCGAGCGCACCCCGAGCCGCCGCAGGGTGCGGATGACGCGCACGGCGATCTCACCGCGGTTGGCCACCAGGACCGTGTCGAACATCGCGTGCGTCGTGGGCGTCGTGGGCATCGGAGGCATCTCCCTCACATCCGGAAGACGCCGTAGCCGGGCGCCGCGGGGTCCTTGTCGGGCAGTGGCGCGCTCGCGCACGCGGTGAGGGCGAGGCCGAGCACCGTACGGGTCTCCAGGGGGTCGATCACACCGTCGTCCCACAGCCGCGCCGTCGCGTAATAGGCGTTGCCCTGGGCCTCGTACTGCTCGCGGACCGGCGCCCGGAACGCCTCCTCGTCCTCGACGCTCCACTCCTCGCCGCGCGCCTCCAGCTGATCGCGCTTGACGGTCGCGAGCACGGACGCGGCCTGCTCGCCGCCCATCACCGAAATCTTGGCGTTCGGCCACATCCACAGGAAGCGCGGCGAATAGGCCCGGCCGCACATCGAGTAATTGCCCGCACCGTACGAACCGCCGACCACCACCGTCAGCTTGGGGACGCGGGTGCAGGCCACGGCGGTCACCATCTTGGCGCCGTGCTTGGCGATCCCGCCCGCCTCATAGCTGCGGCCGACCATGAAGCCCGAGATGTTCTGCAGAAAGACCAGGGGGATGCCGCGCTGATCGCACAGCTCGATGAAGTGGGCGCCCTTCTGGGCCGATTCGGAGAACAGGATGCCGTTGTTGGCGACGATGCCCACCGGATGGCCCATGATCCGCGCGAAGCCCGTGACCAGCGTCGTCCCGAACTCGGCCTTGAACTCGGCGAACCGCGAGCCGTCCACCACCCGCGCGATCACCTCCCGCACGTCGTACGGCGTGCGCGAGTCCACCGGAACCGCCCCGTAGAGCCCCGCGGGGTCGACCGCGGGCTCCTCGGAGGGCTTGACGGGCCAGGGCGGCGACCCCTGCTGGGCGGGGGACGGCGGCAGGGTGGAGACGATGGAGCGGACGATCCGCAGCGCGTGCGCGTCGTCCTCCGCGAGATGGTCGGTCACCCCCGAGACCCGGGAGTGGACCTCGCCGCCGCCCAGCTCCTCCGCCGTGACGACCTCTCCGGTGGCCGCTTTCACCAGCGGCGGCCCGCCCAGGAAGATCGTGCCCTGCCCGCGCACGATCACGGCCTCGTCGCTCATCGCCGGGACATACGCCCCGCCCGCCGTGCAGGACCCGAGCACCGCCGCGACCTGCGGAATCCCGGCACCCGACATCCGGGCCTGGTTGTAGAAGATCCGCCCGAAGTGGTCGCGGTCCGGGAAGACCTCGTCCTGCATGGGCAGGAAGGCGCCGCCGGAGTCGACCAGATAGACGCACGGCAGCCGGTTCTCCAGCGCGACCTCCTGGGCGCGCAGATGCTTCTTCACCGTCATCGGGTAGTACGTGCCGCCCTTGACCGTGGCGTCATTGGCGACCACGACCACCTCACGGCCCGCGACCCGCCCGATCCCGGCGATCACCCCCGCCGCCGGGGCCTGGCCCTCGTACATCCCGTCGGCCGCGAGCGGCGCCAGCTCCAGGAAGGGCGAGCCCGGGTCCAGCAGGGTGTCCACCCGGTCGCGCGGCAGCAGCTTGCCGCGCGCGGTGTGCCGCGCCCGCGCCTTCTCACCGCCGCCCAGCCGCGCCGCGGCGAGCTTCTCGCGCAGCCGCGCGGCCAGCTCGCGGTGCGCGACCTCATTCGCCTTCCAGGCGTCGGACGCCGGATCGGCGCCGCTGCGCAGCGCCGGTGCCTGCTCCATGGCTACGAGCCCCCTCGCTCGACGGGAGGTTAATAAGCGTTAACCCACTACGGCCAGGTTAACGACCACTAACGCCGCTGTCTAGAATTGATTTCATGAGCACGCATGCCCCGGCGCCGACCCGCCGTGAACAGATCCTCAAGGAGGCCGCCCGCCTCTTCGCCGAGCGTGGCTTCCACGGTGTCGGTGTCGACGAGATAGGCGCGGCGGTCGGCATCAGCGGCCCCGGCCTCTACCGCCACTTCCCCGGCAAGGAGGCGATGCTGGCCGAGCTGCTCGTCGGCATCAGCGGCCGGCTGCTGACCGGCGGCAAGCAGCGCGCCGCCGGGGAGGATGGCGCCCGGCGCGGCCCCGCCGAGGTGCTGGACTCGCTGATCGAGGGCCATATCGACTTCGCCCTGGACGACCGCCCGCTGATCATCCTCCATGACCGTGAGCTCGACCGGCTCCGCGACTCCGACCGCAAGCTGGTGCGCTCGCTCCAGCGGCAGTACGTGGAGCTGTGGGTCGAGGTCGTGCGGAAGGTCTATCCGGGGCTCTCCGAGGCCGAGGTCCGCGCCTCGGTCCACGCCGTCTTCGGGCTGCTCAACTCCACGCCCCACCTCGGCCGCCCCGGCGCCCTCCCGGGGCGTGCGGCCACCGCCGCCCTGCTGCACCGCCTCGCGCTCGGCGCCTTCGACGCCGCCCAGGGTCCGGACGGCGCTGGACAGCCCCGGTGACTCGCGGGTAGCTTTCGCTGAGCAAACGCTTAGGCGGGCACTGTCAAGCGGGTACCGCCAAGCCATTCATTGAGGAACCAGGACGGCGATCGGCCGGGTCCGCGAGAGCGGCGGCTTAGCCGCAAGGAGGGGTTGGCGATGCGTCGCACGGTGTTCAACGAGGACCACGAGGCGTTCCGGGAGACCATCCGCGACTTCATCGCGGCCGAGGTCGTGCCGTACTACGACGAGTGGCGGGAGGCCGGCCAGGCCCCGCGCGACTTCTACAAGAAACTCGGTGAGCTGGGCGTCTTCGGGATCGAGGTCCCCGAGGAGTACGGCGGCGCGGGCGAGACCAGCTTCAAGTTCAACGCGGTCATCACCGAGGAGTGCGCCCGGGCGGGCGTGAGCTTCGGTGGCAGCAGCGTGCACACCGCGCTCTGCCTCCCCTACCTCCTCAAGTACGCCAATGAGGAGCAGAAGCGGCGCTGGCTGCCCTCGTTCGTCTCGGGCGACCTGATGACCGCCATCGCCATGACCGAGCCGGGCACCGGCTCCGACCTGGCGGGCATGAAGACCACCGCCAAGCTCTCCGAGGACGGCACCCACTACGTCCTCAACGGCGCCAAGACCTTCATCACCGGCGGTGTGCTCGCCGACCGGGTGCTGGTCTGCGCCCGTACCGCCCCCGCCACCCCCGAGGACCGTCGCGGCGGCATATCCATCCTCGTCGTGGACACCAGGAGCGAGGGTTACGCGGTCGGCCGCAAGCTGGAGAAGCTGGGGCTGAAGACCTCCGACACCGCCGAGCTCTCCTTCACCGACGTCAAGGTGCCGGTGGAGGACCTGCTGGGCGAGGAGGGCAAGGCGTTCGGCTATCTCGCCCACAATCTGCCGCAGGAGCGGCTCGGCATCGCCGTCGGCGCGTACGCCCAGGCCGCCGCGGCCGTCGAGTTCGCCAAGAGCTACGTCCAGGACCGCACCGTCTTCGGGAAGTCGGTGGCGTCCTTCCAGAACACCAAGTTCGTGCTGGCCGACTGCAAGTCCGAGGTGGACGCGATGCAGGCCGTCGTGGACCGGGCGCTGGACGCGCATGACGCCGGGGAGCTGACCGCCGCCGACGCCGCCTCCGCGAAGCTCTTCACCACCGAGCGCGCCGCCGTCGTCATCGACAAGTGCCTTCAGCTGCACGGCGGATACGGCTACATGATGGAGTACCCGATCGCCCGGCTGTTCGCGGACACCCGGGTCAGCCGTATCTACGGCGGCACCAGCGAGGTCATGCGGTCGATCGTCGCGAAGTCGATGGGCCTGTGATGGTCATCGCGACCACGTCCGTCGGCAATAGCGCCGCAATACAGGTCTGCAAGACTGCTTGAACCATGAATGACGCACTTCAGAGCCTGCTCGATCTGCTCGACCTCGAACAGATCGAGCAGGACATCTTCCGCGGCACCAGCGACGCCGCACCCCTCGTACCGCGGGTCTTCGGCGGCCAGGTCGCCGCTCAGGCCCTGGTCGCCGCGGGCCGTACCGTCCCCGACGACCGCTCCGCGCACTCGCTGCACGCGTACTTCCTGCGGCCCGGCGACCCCGGGGCGCCCATCGTCTACACGGTGGACCGGATCCGCGACGGCTTCTCCTTCACCACCCGCCGGGTGGTGGCCGTCCAGCACGGGCAGCCGATCTTCCATCTCTCGGCCTCCTTCCAGCTGTCCGAGGAGGGCCTTGAGCACCAGGAGCCGATGCCGGACGTGCCCGATCCGCTCTCCCTGCCCACCGCCGAGGAGCTACTGCCCCGCTACGAGCACCTCTTCATCGGCCCCGGGGTGACCGAGCGGATGCTCACGGCGCGTGAGGCCGTCGATCTGCGGTACGTGGACGAGCCGCCCTACGGCAGCGTCGGGCAGCCGCGTGAGCCGAAGTCGAAGGTTTGGTTCCGGACCAACGGCAAACTGGACGGCGCCGCCGACCACCCCCTGCTCCACGTCTGCCTGGCGACCTATGTCTCCGACATGACGCTGCTGGACTCGGTGCTCCTCGCCCATGGCCGTGGCGGCTGGACGGTCGGCGACATCGTCGGCGCCAGCCTCGACCACGCCATGTGGTTCCACCGGCCGTTCCGGGTGGACGACTGGCTGCTGTACGACCAGGAGAGCCCCTCCGCCTCCGGAGGCCGCGGGCTCGCCAAGGGCCGTATCTTCACCGCCGACGGGCGGCTGGCCGTCTCCGTGATCCAAGAGGGCGTCATGCGGGTGCCGCGCAAGAAGTGAGCGCGGCGGGCGGGGCGGTCCGGCCCGGGGACGGCACGTGTCAGAACTGGGCCGTCAGCCCCGCCGCGTCCAGCAGATAGGCCGTCATCGGGGCGTAGAACCTCGGGTTGGTGACATGGTCGTCCAGTGGGACCACCACCGACAGCGTCCCCTCGGCCTCGCCGAGGAAGAGCGCCGGGTCATTGCAGTCCGCGTAGCCGACCGCGTCGATGCCCCGCTCTCCCGCGCACCCCGCCCAGCCGTGGTCGGCGACCACCAGATCGGGCAGCGGCCGCCCCTCGTGGGCCAGCCCGTCCAGGATCGCCGCCATGGGGGCGGGGGAGTGGGTGTGCCACAGGGTCGCGCCCCTCTCCAGCATCGCCACATCGCAGAACTGGAAGACATACCCCTCGTCCGCCTGCAGCCCGCCCGGGATCTCCACGATCTCGCACCCCGCCACGCGCAGCGCGGCCGCCGTGGCCCGGTGCACCTCCAGCAGTCCGCCCGGATGCCCGGTGGCGAACAGCACCCGCTCCTCGGCCTCCGCCGCCTTCCGTAGTACGGCCGCCATCCGGTCCAGCGCGCCGATCGTCAGCTCCGGGTCGATCGTGTCCTGCCCGGAGCGGTGCTCCGGGTCGTCGACCACTCCGCACCGCTCCGCCATGACCGCCAGCACATCCTGCTCATCGGTCCAGCGGTCGCCCAGCTCCAGGCCGAGCCAGTAGTGGCGGTCGCCGTTCGCGAGCTTGCGGTAGTGGGAGAGGTTGTTGTCCCGAGGGGTGGCGACGTCGCCCGCGATCCGCGTACGGACGAGATGGTCGATCAGTTCGGCACGGCTGGGCACGGTATTGGGTATGGGCATGGGGCCCATTGTCTCCCCTGCGTCGCGGAATGGGGGCATCCCCCGCCGGTCGGGCATGACACGATCATGACCAATTCCGGGGGCGCGCCCGGGCACCTGCTAGCGCCCGGGCCGGCGGCTCCGGGCGGGGCGGCGGGCGGCCCCGCCGCCGCGGCGCGCCTGCTGGGGCGCGGGCGCGCTGATGGTCACGGGGACACCGGACGGATCCCGGGCGCCGGTGATCCGGGCGAGCTCGGCGTCATCGGGGTGGACCCGGGCGGTCTGCGGGGTGATGCCCGCGTCGGCCATCAGCCGCACCATCGCACGGCGCTGGTCCGGGGTGACCAGCGTGACGACGCTGCCGGATCCGCCCGCCCGGGCGGTTCGGCCACCACGGTGCAGGTAGTCCTTGTGGTCCGCGGGCGGATCGACGTTGACGACCAGGTCCAGATCGTCGACATGGATGCCCCGGGCGGCGACGTTCGTGGCCACCAGCGCGGTGACATGGCCGGTCTTGAAGTGGTCCAGGGTCCGGGTGCGCTGCGGCTGGGACTTGCCGCCGTGCAGCGCCGCCGCCCTCACGCCGCTGGTCAGCAGATGCCGGGTCAGCCGGTCGACGGCGCGCTTGGTGTCCAGGAACAGGATGACGCGGCCGTCCCGGGCGGCGACCCGGGTGACGACGGAGCGCTTGTCGGTGTCCGCGATGTGCAGCACATGGTGCTCCATCGTGGTGATGGTGCCGGCGGACGGGTCGACCGAGTGCAGGGCCGGGTCGTCGAGGAACTGGCGCACCAGCAGGCCGATGTTGTGGTCGAGGGTCGCGGAGAACAGCATGCGCTGGCCGTCGGCGGGGACCTGCCGCAGCAGCCGGGTCACCTGGGGAAGGAAGCCCATGTCGGCCATCTGGTCGGCCTCGTCGAGGACGGTGGTGCGTACCTGGTCCAGCCGGCAGTCGCCGCGTTCGATCAGGTCGTGGAGGCGCCCGGGGGTCGCGATGATCACCTCGACGCCGCCGCGCAGGGCGTCGGCCTGGCGGTTGACCGACACTCCGCCGACCACGGTGGCCGGCCGCAGCCGCAGCCGCCGGGCATACGGGGTGAGCGCCTCGGTGACCTGCTGGGCCAGTTCCCGGGTGGGGACCAGCACCAGCGCGAGGGGGCGGCGGGGTTCGGCGCGCTGCCCGGCGGTGCGGGCCAGCAGGGCGAGGCCGAAGGCCAGGGTCTTGCCGGAGCCGGTCCGGCCGCGGCCCAGGACGTCCCGCCCGGCGAGGGCGCTCGGGAGGGTGGCCGCCTGGATCGGGAAGGGCACGGTGACGCCCTGCTGGGCCAGCTCGGCGGCCAGCTCGTCCGGCATGTCCAGTTCGGCGAAGGAGGTGACGGCGGGCAGCACCGGGGTGGTGCCGGACGGCAGGGCGAACTCGTGTGCGCCGGCGGAGCGAGGGCGGCCACCAACGGCGGAACGGGAGTGCGTGGGTTTACCGCGGGACGAACGGGCGGAGCGGCTCAATGCGGTGCCTTCTGATGGGCGCGGTCTTCAGAAGCGGACACAAGCCGGGGCCCGCACCCCTTGAGGTGCAGGCCCCGGCTCGTGATATGCGCCGCGATCAGGCGGGAACGATGTTCTCCGCCTGCGGGCCCTTCTGGCCCTGGGTGACGTCGAAGGTCACCTTCTGGCCTTCCTGCAGCTCACGGAAGCCCTGGGTGGCGATGTTCGAGTAGTGGGCGAAGACGTCGGCGCCGCCGCCGTCCTGCTCGATGAAGCCGAAGCCCTTTTCCGCGTTGAACCACTTCACGGTGCCAGTAGCCATGTCTTTCTCCTTTAAAATAGGGGCAGAGCCGGAATTCGCATAGAACGAATCCCGTGTCGCCGCAATGACCCCATCCGGAAATGACCGGCAGAAACAAAAAATGCGCCTGACGCTACATACCGTCAGGCGCACACAAAGTTCATGGGTACCAAAACTGCAACTGACTCGAACTCTATCACGCGGGGCGTCGGAACGGGGGGAACCAGGCGGACGTGTTTTCCCGTCGCGCTGTCGCTTCCCGCCGCGAGGTGTGGCACGCTGGCGATTCCGGCTCCCTTCTCTCCCCGTTGAGGCACTATGCGCTGCATCATCGCCAATTTCGCCTTCGATCTGACCGCGCGCGAGGTGACGGAGGCGATGAGCGGCATCAGTCCTGAGCCGATCACCGGCCCGTCGGTCCAGATCGGCCGCCGCACCTACCCCGTCAAGCAGGTCGGGGCGGTGATCACTCGACAGGACCGCCGCGACTTCACAGCGGGCGAGGTGACCCGGGCCATGACGCGCCTCGGCTTCACCTGCCACCCGGCACCCGTCCCCACGGTCCTCAACCCCGTCGAGACCGCCTCCGAGCTCCTGGGGAAGCCGACGGACGGCTGACGCACGCGGGGGCGCCTGTGGGCGCGTCTCGCGGAAGAGAGTGCCGGGTGTGGCGGCGGGCATCGCGGGGACATGGACGATGTGTCCAAATACCCGGCCTCGGGGACTCGGGATCGTACATGTGGTTGATCGCCGGGACTGCCTACGCTCGGCCCCATGACCACAGCACCCCACCACCCCTCCGCCGCCCCCGTCGGCCCTGTCGACTCCTCCCGCATCCCGCGCTTCGCCGGCCCGGCGACCTTCGCGCGGCTGCCGCGCGTCGACGAGGTCGGCGGCCGTGCGGACGTCGCCGTGGTCGGCGTGCCGTTCGACACCGGCGTCTCCTACCGCCCCGGCGCGCGCTTCGGCGGCAACGCCATCCGTGAGGCGTCCCGGCTGCTGCGCCCGTACAATCCGGCCCAGGACGCCTCCCCCTTCGCCCTCGCGCAGGTCGCCGACGCCGGTGACATCGCCGCCAACCCCTTCAACATCAACGAGGCCGTCGAGACCATCCAGGCCGCCGCCGACGAGCTCCTCGACACCGGTGCCAGGCTGATGACCCTCGGTGGCGACCACACCATCGCCCTGCCGCTGCTGCGCTCCGTGGCCCGGAAGCACGGCCCGGTCGCCCTGCTCCACTTCGACGCCCACCTGGACACCTGGGACACCTACTTCGGCGCCGAGTACACCCATGGCACGCCCTTCCGGCGCGCGGTCGAGGAGGGCATCCTCGACACCGCCGCGCTCTCGCATGTCGGTACCCGGGGTCCGCTGTACGGAAAGAAGGACCTGGACGACGACGAGAAGATGGGCTTCGGCATCGTCACCTCCGCCGATGTGATGCGGCGCGGTGTGGACGAGGTGACCGACCAGCTCCGTCAGCGCATCGGCGACCGGCCGCTCTACATCTCCATCGACATCGACGTCCTCGACCCGGCCCACGCCCCCGGCACCGGCACCCCCGAGGCGGGCGGCCTGACCTCGCGCGAGCTGCTGGAGATCGTGCGCGGGCTGGCCTCCTGCCATCTGGTCTCCGCCGATCTGGTCGAGGTCGCCCCGGCCTACGACCACGCGGAGATCACCTCCGTGGCCGCCTCCCACACGGCGTACGAGCTCACGACGATCATGGCTCGCCAGATCGCGGCCTCGCGGGGCGCCTGACCTCGCCCGCCCTCGCCTGACCCGGGCCGGTCACCGTCCGCGCGACGGGGGCCGGCCCTTACGGGTCCCGCGCCCCCTACCCGTAGTACCTCAGAGCTACGGAAAGGTGCCCTCTCCAGGGGGACGCCGCCTACACGGGGTGATTCATAGCTTCCGTACCGCACGCATGACCTCCGGTACGGAAGGACCTCCGCCATGGCGTCCCGCCCACGCGGCAGCAGCAGCCGCCTTCGTCGCACCCTGCTCGCCGCGCTCGTCCCCGCGTCGGTGGCCGCGCCGGTATCGGCGGCGGCCCGCCCCGGGGCGGTGCCCGCGCCGGTTCCGGCGCCGCTGAAACCGGTGTCGGCCGCGACCCCCGCCGCCCTCGACGTGCGCTACGCGGCCGTCCGCGACGGCGTCCGGGCGGCCGAGCGGACGGCCGCCGCGCACGGCGCCCGCGGGCGGGCCGCCGTGCTGCGGGCCATGGCGCGGCCGGGGCGGCACTTCCTCTCCTTCGACGGACGCGACGGCGGGCGCACCGTCGAGGTCTTCGGCGATCCGGCCCGCGCGGGGCGGATCGCCGTGCTGGTGCCGGGCTCGGACACCGGCCTCGACACGTACGGTCGCTTACGGGCCGGGGCCATGGCGCTCCGGCGGCGGGTGGGCGGCGGGGCCGCCGTGGTCGCCCGGCTCGGGTGCGGGACGCCGGGCACCCTGAGCCCCGGGGTGCCGACGCCGGGGCGGGCCGACGGCGCGGCGCCGCGACTCCGGCGGTTCGTACGGGAGGTGAACGCGGCCAGACCCGGCGCCCGGATCTCGCCGCTCTGCCACTCCTACGGCTCCGTGGTCTGCGCCCGCGCCGACCCGGGCCTGCGGGTCGCCGACCTCGTCCTGTACGGCAGCCCCGGCGTCGGCGTGGACAGCGTCGGCAGGCTGCACACCCGGGCCACCGTCTGGGGCGCCAAGGCGCCGCACATACGGCTTCATCTGCCGTTCACTACGGTCGGGTTCGGGGCCGACCCGGTGTCGAAGGGGTTCGGCGCCCGGGTCTTCGACGCGGGGTCCGGCGGCCACAGCGACTATCTGAAGCCCGGTTCGGCCGCCCTCACGAACCTCGCCCGGATCGTGGCGGGCCGTGATGCGTGACCTGATCCGGCGGATCGACTCCGCCACCCCGCCCGACCGGGACCGTGCCGTCGACGCCCTGCGGGCCGTCGCCATCCTCGGCGTGGTGCTCGGCCACTGGCTGGTGACCGCCCTGGTCGTCGACAGCGGCACCCTGCGCTGCGCCAGCCCGCTGCGACACCTGCCCCAACTGACCCCGGTCTCCTGGGCGTTCCAGACCCTCGCCGTCTTCTTCCTGGTCGGCGGGCAGACGGGCGCCAGGAGTTACGCCTGCGCCCGCGCCCGGTCCACCTCCTACCGGCGGTGGCTCGGCGCCCGGATGGCGCGGCTGTTCCGGCCGGTCGCCGCCGTGGTGGTGGTGTGGACGGTGGCGGCGGGCGCGATGCTCACCTCGGGGGTGGGCCTGGTGACCGTCCACACGCTGCTCAAGCTGGTCCTGTCGCCGCTGTGGTTTCTGCTGGTCTTCGCGGCGCTGACGGCGGCGACCCCGCTCGTAACGGGGCTGCACCCGCTGTGGCCGCTCACCGTCGTCCTGTACGTCGACCTGTGCCGGTTCGGCTTCGACGGCCCGTCCTGGCTCGGCTGGATCAATGTGGCGGCGGGCTGGCTCGTCCCGTACTGCCTGGGCGCCGCCCGGGCCCGCGGTGGTCTGCGGGGCCGCACCACCGGGTGGGTGCTGCTGGCCGGGGGCGGTGCCGTCACCGCGTTCCTCGTCCTCTTCGCGGGCTATCCGGCGTCCATGGTCGGGGTGCCCGGCGCCGGGATCTCCAACCTCAACCCGCCGACCCTGGCCGCCGTCACCTTCGGTCTCGCCCAGTGCGGGGCGGCCCTGCTGCTGCTCGGCCCACTGCGGCGGGTGCTCGTGCGGCCCGCCGTCTGGGCGGCGGTGGCGCTGGTCAACCTCTCCGCGATGACCGTCTTCCTGTGGCACCAGACCGCGATGATGGCGGTCACCGCCACCGGCCTGTTCGCGGGCCGGGCCCTGCCGGGTCTGCACACCGTGCCCGACGGACCCGGCTGGGTGCTCGCCCGGCTGGCCTGGCTGCCGGTGTTCGCGGCGGCGCTGCTGGTGTGCCGGGCGGCGTTCCGTACGTACGAGGAAGGGCGGCCGCCGCGCACGGGCAGCCGGATCGTGCGCGAGGGGCGTTCCGCCCGGGAGGAGGAGGTGCGGCGTGCCCGGGGGACGATCTGACGGCGAGCCCGGCGCGGTCCATAAGGCGCCCTCCAGGCTGAGGCCCAGCCGGGCGACGTACCGCCAGGGCGAGGCCTCGCCCGGTGCGACGATCACCTCACCACTTGTGTTCATGTATTGAAGACATGGTGGGGGTCATTGACCTCCTGTGTTCACCTCTTTATGGTCACTGCGACCGTCACCGGCGAACCACGACGGAGAACAATGACGTACTCCCCCCGGCTGTCCCGCCCTGCCCGGCTGATCGCTCCGCTCCTCGTGTGCGGGCTGATCGCCGCGGTGCCCCCGGCGTCCACCGCTCCCGATTCCGACGCCTCCGCGGCAGCCGAGCGCGGTGGGGGGTGTACGCGCGGCCCCGCCGACGGCTGGGCGCTGTCCTCCACGCGTATCGATCCGAAGGACAGCTACCACGCGTATGTGGGCAACGGCTATCTCGGCCAGCGTGTCCCGCCCAACGGAACCGGGTACGCCGCGGCCGGCGACAAGACCGGGTGGCCGCTGTTCACACCGCGCTATGACGGCTCGTTCGTCTCCGGCCTGTACGCCCACAACGCGAAGACCACGGAGAACCGGCAGGTCGCCGCGGCCCTGCCGACCTGGTCCACGCTGAACGTGGCCACCGGGGGCAAGGGTGCGCAGACCTTCGGGTCCGGGACGCCCGCCGGGCGGATCTCGCACTACCGGCAGACGGTCTTCATGCGCTGCGGTCTCGTCCGTACGTCCCTCACCTGGACGGCGTCCGACGGGCGCGCCACCGATCTGACCTATGACGTCCTCGCCGACCGCGACGACGCGCACGTGGGCGCCGTACGGCTGCGGATGACCCCGCACTGGCGCGGCGACGCGACCGTCACCGATCTCCTCGACGGACGCGGCGCGCGGCGGATGGCACAGACCGGCGGTGGCGCCCATAAGGGCGGCACGGTCGATGTCGCCTTCCGTACGGACGGCACGAAGACGGAGGGGGCCGTCGCGTCCACGCTGCGGTCAGGGAAGGGCGTCCAGGGCGCCACCCGGCGGAAGGCGGGCGCCGCACGTGAGCTGAGCGCGCGTCAGGCCCTGCGCTTTCCCGTCCGCGCCGGCCGCTCCTACGAGGTCAGCAAGTACGTCGGCGTCGACACCGCCCTGACCTCCCGTGCCCCGCGCGCCGCCGCCCTCGCCGCCTCCCGGCGCGCGGCGGACCGCGGCTGGGACACACTGTTCGCCGCGCACAGCGCCGCCTGGCGCGCGCTGTGGCGCTCGGACATCGAGGTGCGCGGGGCCCGGCAGCGCGACCTCCAGGCATGGGTGCGCTCCGCGCAGTACGGGCTGCTGTCCGCCACCCGCGCCGGCTCCCGTAACAGCATCTCCCCGACCGGGCTGACCAGCGACAACTACGCGGGGCTCGTCTTCTGGGACGCCGAGACCTGGATGTACCCCGGGCTGCTCGCCGGCCACCCCGAGCTCGCCAGGTCCATCGTCGAGTACCGCTACAAGACGCGCGCGGGCGCCCGCGCGAACGCCCGCAAGCTGGGCTACCCGGGCCTGTTCTACCCCTGGACCAGCGCGAGCCGGGGCGGGCTGTGGACCGAGTGCCACAGCTGGGATCCGCCGCACTGCCGCACCCAGAACCACCTCCAGAGCGATATCGCGCTCGCGGCCTGGCAGTACTACCAGGCGACGGGGGACACCGGCTGGCTGCGCGGGCGTGGCTGGCCGGTACTCAAGGGGATCGCCGAGTTCTGGGCCGGGCGCGCCACCCGCAACGCCGACGGCAGCTACTCGATCAAGAATGTCGCCGGGCCGGACGAGTACAGCAACGGCGTCGACGACGGGGTCTTCACCAACGCCGGAGCGGCCACCGCCCTGCGTAACGCCGCCCGCGCCGCCCGCGTCCTCGGCCATCCGGCGCCCGCCGCGTGGACCCGGATCGCGGACAAGCTGCGGATTCCGTACGACAAGAAGAAGCAGGTCTTCCAGCAGTACGACGGCTACAAGGGTTCGATGATCAAGCAGGCGGACACGGTGCTGCTCATGTACCCGCTGGAGTGGCCGATGTCGGGGCAGGCGGCCGCCAAGACCCTCGACTATTACGCCGCCCGCACCGATCCCGACGGCCCGGCCATGACGGACTCGGTGCACGCCATCGACGCCGCGTCCCTCGGTGAGCCCGGCTGCTCCTCGTACACCTATCTCATGCGCTCCATCAAGCCGTTCGTCCGTGGTCCCTTCGACCATTTCTCGGAAGCACGGGGCCAGAAGGCGGGTGCACAGGACCCCTTGTCCGGCTCCCCGGCGCAGGACTTCCTCACCGGCAAGGGTGGCTTTCTGCAGGTCTTCACCCATGGGCTGACGGGGATGCGGATGGGTGAGGACGGTGTACGGCTCAACCCCACGCTGCCGCCGCAGCTCCACGACGGCGTCACCCTGCGGGGTCTGCGCTGGCAGGGCCGTACCTATGAGGTGGCGATCGGACCGCACGAGACGGCCGTAAGGCTGACCGCCGGCAAGCCGTTCGGAATCGAGACTCCGCAGGGCGGAAAGCAGATCGTGAGCAAGGGCGCGCCGGCCCTCCTCAAGACCCGCCGCCCCGACCTCGAGCCGACCGACAACCTCGCCCGCTGCAGGACGGCGACCGCGAGCACCCAGGAGCCCGGCATGTACGCGGGGGCCGCCCTGGACGGCAACACGGCCACCGCCTGGGTCCCCGACGCGGCGAGGGGCACGCTCACCGCCGACCTCGGCCGGGCGGCGCGCATCGCGAAGGTGACCCCGCGGTGGACCACCACCCGCCCCGCCTCGTACGCGGTGCGGACCTCGCTCGACGGACGGCACTGGCGCGACGGGGCGAGCGGCCCGGCCCGCTTCGTACGCGTCACGCTCCGGTCGGCGGACGACAAGAAGCGCGCGGGTATCGAGGAGCTGGAGGTTACGGCGCCGTCAGCACCTTCGGACCCTCGTCCGTAATCGCCACGGTGTGCTCGCTGTGGGCGGCGCGACTGCCGTCCGCCGTCCGCAGCGTCCAGCCGTCGGCGTCCGTCGTGTAGGCGTCCCGGCCGCCCGCCAGGAACATCGGCTCGATGGCCAGCACCAGCCCGTGCCGGAGCGGATAGCCCCGGCCGGGCCGCCCCTCGTTGGGCACCGGCGGGTCCTCGTGCATCCGGCGGCCGATGCCATGGCCGCCGAAGTCCGCGGGGATGCCGTAGCCCGCGGCGCGTCCGACCGCCCCGACGGCGTGCGAGATATCGCCGATCCGGGCCCCGGCGACGGCCGCCGCGATGCCCGCCTCCAGCGCCCGCCGGGTCGCCTCGATCAGCCGTAGATCGGCGGGGCGCGGGGTGCCGACCGTGAAGCTGACGGCGGCGTCGCCGGTCCAGCCGTCGACGGTCGCGCCGCAGTCGACGCTCAGCAGATCGCCGTCGCGCAGCCGGTAGCCGTCCGGGATGCCGTGGACGATGGCGTCGTTGACCGAGGCGCAGATGACCGCGGGAAAGGGGGTGGGGGCGAACTGCGGCCGGTAGCCGAGGAACGGGGACCGGCCGGGCCCCGACCCCCGCCTTCTTCACCATCGCGGCGCTGGCCACCACCCTCGGCCTGCGGCTGGACGACATCGCGGCGCGCTGCGCCGCCGTCACCGCCCCACCGGAGGAGGACAGCGCGGCCGCCTGATCCACGTCCCCGTGCCGCCCCCGGTTTGTTGCGGCAGGATGAAATCCGCACACCAGTGTGTTGGTGCCTTCCGGCAGCAGAAGCGGATCGGGAGGGTTACGGGTGGCGGGCGACATGGCGGGCGACATACAGGACACGGACCAGGGCTGGGCGCGGCGGCTGACCCGCTACTGCTGGCGGTACCGCCGCGATGTGCTGCTCGCCCTCGGCGCCTCGCTCGCCGGGATGGCCGTCATGGCACTCGTCCCGCTCGTACCGAAGCTGATCATCGACGATGTGATCGTCAAGCACGACAGATCGCTCGCGCCCTGGGCAGGGCTGCTGATCGTCGCCGCGCTCGTCGTCTACGCCCTCACCTTCGTCCGCCGTTTCTACGGCGGACGGCTCGCGCTCGACGTCCAGCACGATCTGCGCAACGAGATGTTCGCGTCGATCTCCCGCTTCGACGGAAGGCGGCAGGACGAGCTGTCCACCGGCCAGATCGTCGGCCGGGCGACCAGCGACCTCCAACTGATCCAGGGCCTGCTCTTCATGGTGCCGATGATGATCGGCAATCTCCTGCTCTTCCTGATCTCGCTCGTGGTGATGGCGGTGCTGTCGCCACTGCTCACCGTGGTCGCCCTCGCCGTCGCCCCGGCCCTGTGGATCATCGCCTCGCGCAGCCGCGTCCGGTTGTTCCCCGCCACCTGGTACGCCCAGGGGCAGGCCGCCGCCGTCGCCGGCGTCGTGGACGGGGCCGTCACCGGGGTCCGGGTGGTCAAGGGGTTCGGGCAGGAGGCGCAGGAGACCGGCAAGCTCCGCCAGGTCGGCCGCCGCCTCTTCGCCGCCCGGCTGCGCACCGTACGGCTGAACTCCCGCTACACCCCCGCCCTCCAGGCCGTACCCGCCCTCGGCCAGGTCGCCATGCTGGCCCTCGGCGGCTGGATGGCCACCCGCGGCCAGATCACGCTCGGCACGTTCGTCGCCTTCTCGACGTATCTGGCCCAGCTCGTCGGCCCGGTCCGGATGCTCACCATGATGCTGACCGTCGGCCAGCAGGCGCGGGCCGGCGTCGAGCGCGTCTTCGAGCTCATCGACACCGAGCCCGCCATCGAGGAGCGCGCCGACGCCCATGACCTGCCGGCGGATGTGCCCGCGGCGGTCGAGTTCCACCGGGTCACCTTCGGCTACGACCCCGGGCGCCCGGTCCTGTCCGAGGTATCGCTGCGCATCGAGCCGGGCGAGACGCTGGCCGTCGTCGGCGCCTCCGGAAGCGGCAAGTCGACGCTGTCGATGCTGCTGCCGCGGTTCTACGACGTGTCCTCGGGGGCGGTGCGGATCGGCGGCCACGATGTGCGCGAGCTGACGTACGCGTCGCTGCGCGGGGCCATCGGTCTGGTGCCCGAGGACAGCTTCCTCTTCTCCGACACCGTGCGCGCCAACCTCGCGTACGGGCTGCCGGACGCGACCGAGGAGCGCATCCGGGCCGCCGCCCGCGCCGCCCAGGCCGACGGCTTCATCACCGCGCTGCCGGACGGCTACGACACCGAGGTCGGCGAGCAGGGGCTCACCCTCTCCGGCGGCCAGCGCCAGCGCCTGGCCCTGGCCCGCGCGATCCTCACCGACCCGCGGCTGCTCGTCCTCGACGACGCCACGTCGGCGGTGGACGCGCGCGTCGAGCACGAGATCCACGAAGCCCTGCGGGGCGTCATGGCCGGGCGTACGACCCTGCTGATCGCCCACCGCCTCTCCACCCTCGCCCTCGCCGACCGCATCGCGGTCCTGGACCGCGGCCGGCTGATCGACGTCGGCACGGACGCGGAGCTGCGGGAGCGGTGCGAGCTGTACCGGCGGCTGCTGACCGACCCGGACGAGCTGAGCGGCATCACCCGCGACCCGGCCGGGCGCCTCGCCGGCGGGGCGACCCGTGAAGGCGCCGCGGCCCTCGGCGGCGCGCCCGCCGCCGAGGGCCTGCCGCCGGCGGGCGGCACCCGCGCGGTGCCGGCCCCGGACCTGACCGGTCCGACGGCGGAGGCGCGGGTGCGGCCGCACGGCGGCGACGACCCGGAGCACGCCCGGGCGGCGGGTCTCGCCGGGGCCTTCGGCGGCGAGGCCGCGGCCACGGGTCTCGCCGAGCCGCGCCTCGATGACGAGGTGTCCGCGAACGGCGACGGCGCGCCGGCCGGTGCGGATGCGGCGGCGCCGGACCGGAGCGGGCACCGTGGGCACCCGTCGCGGGCCGGGGCCGCGGCCGGTGGGCCGGACCCGGCCGCCCTGACGGCGGCGGCGCGGGCCCGGCGGCATGGCGCCGACGACCCCGCGCACACCGCCGCGGCGGACCCCATCAGCCGGGGGGATCGGGACATGGCGGCCCTCGCCGAGCCGCGTTTCGGCGAGGAGCCGTCCTCGAACGGTGACCACGCGGGAACGGACGCGGGCCCGGACCCGGCCGGCCTGACGGCGGCGGCGCGGGCCCGGCGGCATGGCGCCGACGACCCCGCGCACGTCACGGCGGAGGCGGGCGGCGGTGACCGCACCGTGGCCGCCGCCGCGGGCGCCGCGGCGCACCCTGTGCGTGGCCGCGTCCTGGACCGGGCGGGCCGGGTGCACGACCGGACCGTGGACGGCGTGACGCCCGAGTTGTGGGTGCGGCGCGACGGTGACGACCGTAAGGCGGACACGGCGGCCGGCGCGGGCGCCGCCCCGGTGGCCGGTCCCGGGATCGCCGGGGCGCTGGCCGGGATGCCCGCCACCCCCGATCTGCTCGCCAAGGTGGCGGCCCTGCCGCCCGCCACCGACACCCCTGATGTGGACGAGGAGCGGGCCGCGCGGTCCGAGGAGGCGTACGGGTTGCGGCAGTTGCTGCGCGGCTTCGGGGCGCCGCTCGTGGTCGCCCTGGTGCTCGTGTCCATCGACGCGATCGCCGGGCTGCTGCTGCCCGTGCTCATTCGGCACGGCATCGACCAGGGCGTCCAGCGGCTCGCGCTCGGGGCGGTGTGGTCCGCGGCCGGGCTTGCGCTGTGCGTCGTGGGCGTGCAGTGGGTGGCCCAGATCGGCGAGACGCGGCTGACCGGGCGGACCGGTGAGCGGGTGCTGTACGCGCTGCGCGTGAAGATCTTCGCGCAGCTCCAGCGGCTCGGGCTCGACTATTACGAGCGCGAGTTGACCGGCAAGATCATGACGCGGATGACCACCGATGTCGACGCGCTGTCGACGTTCCTCCAGACCGGTCTGGTCACCGCCGTCGTCAGCCTGCTGACCTTCTTCGGGATCCTGGTGGCGCTGCTGGTCATCGATGTCCAGCTGGCGCTGGTGGTCTTCCTCACCCTGCCCCCGCTCGTCATCGGCACGTTCTTCTTCCGGCGCAGGAGCGTCAAGGCGTACGAGCTGGCGCGCGAGCGCGTGAGCGTCGTCAACGCGGATCTGCAGGAGAGCGTGGCGGGGCTGCGGATCGTGCAGGCGTTCCGGCGCGAGCGGTCCGGCCGGGAGCGGTTCGCGGCGCGCAGCGACGCGTACCGCCAGGCGCGGGTGCGCGGCCAGTGGCTGATCTCGGTGTACTTCCCCTTCGTCCAGCTGCTGTCGTCCACCGCCGCCGCGCTGGTGCTGATCGTCGGCGCCGGGCGGGTCGGGGACGGCACGCTGAGCGCGGGTGCGCTGGTCGCCTATCTCCTCTACATCGACCTGTTCTTCGCGCCCGTCCAGCAGCTCTCGCAGGTCTTCGACGGCTATCAGCAGGCCACGGTGTCGCTCGGCCGCATCCAGGAGCTGCTGCGGGAGCCGACCACCACTCCGGTCGCGGCCGCGCCGCGCGAGGTGCGAGAGGTGCGCGGTGAGGTCACGTTCGAGGATGTGCACTTCCGGTACGGGGACGGCGAGGAGGCGCTGACCGGGGTGGACCTCACGATCCCGGCCGGGCAGACGGTGGCGTTCGTCGGTGAGACGGGCGCGGGCAAGTCCACGCTCGTCAAGCTGGTCGCCCGGTTCTACGACGCCACCGCGGGCGCGGTGCGCGTGGACGGTACGGATCTGCGGGAGCTCGACCTCACCGCGTACCGCAACCGCCTCGGCGTCGTCCCGCAGGAGCCGTATCTCTTCCCCGGCACCGTGCGCGACGCGATCGCCTACGGACGCCCCGGCGCGAGCGACGCCGAGGTGGAGGCGGCCGCGCGGGCCGTCGGCGCCCATGCCATGGTGGCCTCGCTCGACGGCGGCTATCTGCACCCGGTCTCCGAGCGCGGGCGCAATCTGTCCGCCGGGCAGCGGCAGTTGATCGCCCTCGCGCGCGCCGAGCTCGTGAACCCGGACATCCTGCTGCTCGACGAGGCCACTGCCGCGCTCGACCTGGCCACCGAGGCCCTGGTCAGCCAGGCCACGGACCGTCTGGCGGGCCGTCGCACCACGCTGGTCGTCGCGCATCGGCTGACCACCGCCGCCCGCGCGGACCGGGTGGTGGTCCTGGACCACGGTCGGGTCGTCGAGGACGGCACCCATGAGGAACTGGTGGCGCGCGACGGACGGTACGCCGGACTGTGGCGCACCTTCACGGGTGAGGCGGCGCCCGTCGGCGCGTAGCGAACCCGCGTCGCCGCGTGGGCGAAGGCACGGGTAAAGGCAGGGGCGAAGGCGCGGGCAGGCCGGCCGGTGGCTATACGGCCGGTAACGCTGGGCGTTCGCCGGTCATTACGGACGGTAACATCACGGTTCCATGCCGCTGACCCTCGCGATGCCCTCCACTTCGCGCCGGTCGTGCTCCCGCTGCTCCGCCTCCGCCGCCACCCGCTGCTTGTGGCGGTGCAGGAAATCGGGGTCCTGGGCCCGGTCCTGAGGCACCAGCACCTTCATGCCCTTGGCGTGCGGACTGTCGCCGAGGTCGACCACCACGCGCTCGTCCTGGGAGGTGAGCAGGCCGAACAGCACCAGCAGCTCGGCCTGCAACGCGGGGGTGAACAGCTCTTTCTCCTCCGGCCCCATACCGAGCTCATACGTCCCCCCGCGGACGGCCGGTGAGGTGCTCAGCTCGCGCAGCAGCCGCATCAGCAGCTCGAGCGAGCGAGGATCGATTCGTTCCTGTAATTCGGTCAGATACCGCGTCAGCCGCTCGGCCCGTTCGCTCCGGTCGTGCCGTTCGTCTCGGTCCATAAAGGCAGGATGGGCCATCACAGCCCGCTACGAAAGAGGGCGGGGGCAACAACTCTCCGTGTGCGGCGGGTGGTTGGCGTCATGGCGGGCCCCTGGCGGGGGCGTCTGTGCCCCGATAGGTTCTCGGCGACCTGTGCGAACTGAAGGGGAACAAGGGGAGAACGAATGCGCAAGGTGCTCAGATGGCTGTTGTCGCTCGTGATACTCGTGGGGGTGGCCGGCGTGGGTGCCGGAAGCGCGTCCGCGGGAGCGGCCACCCCCACGGAGCCGGACATCAAGGAACGCGTCCTGCGGATACCCGGGATGAGTTTCGTCGAGGAGCAGCCCTACGAGGGCTATCGCTTCCTCGTCTTCACCTACACCCAGCCGATCGACCACCGGCATCCGTCCAAGGGGACCTTCAAGCAGCGGTTCACCCTGCTGCACAAGGCCACGGACCGGCCGACGGTCTTCTACACCTCCGGCTACAACGTCGCCACCGCACCGCGCCGCAGCGAGCCGACGCAGCTCGTGGATGGCAACCAGGTGTCGATGGAGTATCGATTCTTCTCTCCGTCCCGGCCGCAGCCCGCCGACTGGTCCAAGCTCGACATCTGGCAGGCGGCCAGTGACCAGCACCGCCTCTACCGGGCGCTGAAGCCGGTCTACGGGAAGAAGTGGCTGGCCACCGGCGGCAGCAAGGGCGGTATGACGGCGACGTACTACCGCCGCTTCTATGCGCGCGACATGGCCGGCACGGTCGCCTATGTCGCGCCCAACGACGTGGTCAACACCGAGGACTCGGCCTACGACCACTTCTTCGCGGGCGTCGGTACCGCCGAGTGCCGCACCAGGCTCAACGCCGTGCAGCGCGAGGCGCTGGTGCGGCGCGACGAGATCGTGGCGCGCTATCAGAAGTGGGCGGACGACGAGGGGCAGACCTTCACCGTCGTCGGCAGCGCCGACAAGGCGTACGAGAACGTCGTCCTCGACCTGGTGTGGGCCTTCTGGCAGTACCACCTGCTGAAGGACTGCGCGGACGTCCCCGCGCCCACGGCCTCCACCGACGAGCTGTACCGCTTCATCGACGACATCTCCGGCTTCTCCGCCTACACCGACCAGGGCCTGGCGACGTACACGCCGTACTACTACCAGGCGGGCACCGAGCTCGGCTCGCCCGACTTCAGGACCCCGCATCTGAAGGGCCTGCTGCGCTACCCCGGCATCTACACCCCGCGCAGCTATGTGCCGCGCGACATCCCGATGCGCTTCAGGCCGGCCGCGATGCGGGACGTGGACAGCTGGGTGCGCCATGACGCACGGCGGATGCTGTTCGTGTACGGGCAGAACGACCCGTGGGGCGCGGAGCGGTTCCGGCTCGGCAACGGCGCCAAGGACTCGTACGTCTTCACGGTCGCCGGCGGCAACCACGGCTCGAACATCGGGCAGCTCGCGGCGGCGGAGAAGGCCAAGGCCACGGCGGAGGTCCAGAAGTGGGCGGGCGTCGCCCCGACCGCCAAGCCGCTCGCCAGGCATGACGCGAAGCTCGACCGCCGCGAGGTCGAGCGCGAGCCGATGCTGAGGCCGTAGCGCGGTGGCGCGGGCCGGGGCCCGGGGCTTGGCCCCGGGTCCCGGCCCGCGCGCTGTTGGGACTCCGCCCCGGGTCCCGGCCCGCGCGCTGTTGGGACTCTGCCCCGGGTCCCGGCCCGCGCGCCGTCGGGACTCCGTCCCGGGCCCGGTCTGCACCCCGACGGCTGCTGTTCTGCCCGTCGGCGGCCGTACTCCGCTCAGTACGACAGGCCGTGCCCGATCGGGTACAGCACCCGGGACGGGTCGTCCGCGCGCCGCACGGCGACCGGCAGTCGGCCGCGCGGATCGGCCCGGCCGGCGATGACCCGGGCGGCGGCGCGCAGCTCCACATCGGTCCAGCAGTAGGTGGCCAGCGATGCCCCGGGGCCCTTGCCCTCGCCGCCCAGCCGTGCGATGTCGTACGGGTTGCGGAGCGCCAGATGCACCACCGGGGTGCCGGTGGCCACGAGCCGTGCGACGAGCGTGCGCTGGCTGGACCCGGCCTCGATGTCGTACGTCGCCACGATCACCGCGTCCCGCCCCCGCGCCGCCGCGACCGCCGTCTCGATCCGGCCCGGCGAGGGGTCGGGCGCGGTGCCCGTGCCGAGGGACAGGGCCTCGGTCGTGAAGCCGAGGCCCCTCAGGGCGCGGGCGAGGACCGCCGTCGGCGGGCCGCCGGTGCCGGAGGGGGCGGCGGGGTCCACGCCGACCACCAGCAGCGAGCGATGGCGGCGGCGGGACAGCGGCAGCAGCCGCCCGTGGTTGGTGATCAGGGTGGTGGTGCGGTCGGCGATCCGGTCGGCGGTGGCGCGGTGCGCCCGGATGCCGACCGTGCGGTCCACGGCGCGGTCGCTGGTGTACGGATCGTCGAACATGCCGCGGCGTGCCTTGAGTTCCAGGATGCGCCGCACGGACGCGTCGATCCGGTCCTCGCCGATCTCGCCCGCCCGGACCGCCTTGTGGACGCCCTGCCAGGCGGTGCCGAGATGCGGCGGGTTGAGCAGCTGGTCCACGCCCGCCTTCAGCGCGAGCACCGGGACCCGGCCGTCGCCGTACTTCTCGCGCACACCCTGCATCCCGAGCGAGTCGGTGACCACCACACCGTCGTAGCCGAGTTCGCCGCGCAGCACACCGGTGACGATGGGGCGGGAGAGGGTGGCGGGGTCGTCGGCCGGGTCGAGCGCGGGGAACAGCAGATGCGCCGTCATGATCGAGTCGATGCCCGCCTCGATCGCGGCGCGGAACGGCGGGGCGTCCAGCCGCTCCCACTCCTTCCGGGAGTGGGTGATGCGCGGGAGCCCGATATGGCTGTCCACGGTGGTGTCGCCGTGCCCGGGGAAGTGCTTGGCGGTGGCCGCCACCCCGGCGCTCTGATAGCCCTTGACCTGCGCCGCGACCAGCCGGGCGACGGCGCGCGGATCGGCGCCGAAGGAGCGCACACCGATCACCGGGTTGGCGGGGTTGACGTTGACGTCGGCGACCGGGGCGTAGTCCTGCCGGATGCCGAGCGCGGCCAGTTCGACTCCGGCGGTACGGGCCGCCGTCCGGACGTCCGACGCGCTGCCGCCCGCGCCGAGCGCCATCGCGCCCGGGAAGAGCGTGGCGGGCGCGCCGACGCGGGCGACGGCGCCGTACTCCTGGTCGGTGGAGATCAGGACGGGAACGGGGGCGGAGCCGTCGAGGGCGGCCTTCTGGATCCCGTTGGACAGCGCGGCGACCTGGTGCGGACCGCGGATGTTGTGCGCCCACCCGGCGTACATGATCCCGCCGACGTGGTACTTCGCGATCAGCTCGGCGGCGTTGGCGACGCCGATCTCCCTGCGGTTCGCCGCGACATCGGCGGGGTCGGGGGCGGTGGCCGAATGGCCGTACACCCGCATGACGAAGAGCTGGCCGATCTTCTGATCGAGCGTCATCCGCCCGATGAGCGCGTCGACGCGCCGGCGATCGCGGTCACGGTCGCGGTCGCGGCCCGTTGCCGGGGCGGGGCGGGAGCCGGTCGCCGAAGCGGTGCCGGAGGGGCTACGGCGGCTCGATGCGGGCGCGGAGGGGCTGGTCGTCCGCGGCCCGCAGGCGGTGGCCGCCGCGGCGGCGGCGACGGCGGCGAACAGGGCGCGGCGAGACGTGGGTGCGGGCACCCGCACTCCTTCCATGGGACGTCGGAGGGGGTGGCTGACGTTGATAGGACACGCTGAAACACAAAGCCCGGCCGGGTCAATGGGAACGGGTTTTTCGGTTCACGTTCGTTCAGGACACGTCGGCTTCAGTCAGCGAAGTGCGGGTGCGACGGCAGCCGCTCCCTCGCCACCTCGAAGACGGCGATCACATGGAACGGCGCGAAGCACTCGGGCGGCGGCTCGGGATGCCGGGCCGCCACCAGGGTGAGCCGGTCGCCGGAGCGGTGAAGCGTCGCGGACGGCCACTGGGCGCATCCGGTGAGCGTGGACCAGCCGACCAGCGCCGTGCGCGAGAAGTCGACGTGCCCGGCCTTCGCGGCGATCTCGGACCCCCGCTTCCCGAACCGCCCCGCGAAGGCGGTGAGCTCGCCCCTGCTCCGCAGCACCGTATGGACCTCCGGTACCGAGCCGGCCGTGCTCATGAAGGAGACGAGCCCGGTGTCGATCCGCCCCGAGCGCGGTGTGGCGGGCGGGGTGACGCCGCCGACGCTCTGGGAGGGGTGCGCGCCGGCGGCGGGGTGCTGATGGCCGCAGGCGGCGGAGAGGGTGGTCAGCGACGCAGCCAGCAGCGAGGCCGATACCGCTCTGCGGAGACTCCCCATCAGCACACCACTGGGACGGACGCCCGCCCGTCCCGGTTCCGTGTGCGGCACCGTCGCGTCGAATCGGTGGGTAACGGGGCGCATGCGCCCATAGTGACAGCCGGCGCCGTCACCCCGCGCGTTGTGGCCAGAGGTCGCGGAGGAGGCGTACGGTCTCGGTGATCGCGGGACGGCGGGCCGCGCCGGTGCGCCACAGGGCGTACAGCCGCCGGACCGGGACCGGTTCGAGGGGGAGCGCCAGCACTCCGTCCGGCAGCGGGCCACGGCCCAGCCGGGGCATGAGCGCGATGCCGAGACCGGCCGCGACCAGCGCGATCTGGGTGTGGTTCTCCGCCGCCTGATAGGCGAGGTCCGGCTCATGGCCCGAGGCGCGCAGCGTACGGACCAGCCAGTCGTGGCACACCGACCCCGGCGGCTGGCAGATCCAGCGCTGCCCCGGCAGATCCTCGCGGCGCAGCGCCCGCCGTCCGTCGCGGGTGGCGCGCTCGGCCAGCGGATGCCCGGCCGGTACCAGGACATCACACAGATCGTCCCCGATGACCGCCCGCTCCAGTCCGTCCGGGGCGGGCAGCGGGGCGATGTCCCAGTCGTGTGCGACGGCCATGTCGATCACACCCTGCGCCACCAGATCCACCGACAGATGCGGGTCGACCTCGACGAGCCGGGCGTCCAGGGAGGGGTGTTCGGCGGCGAGCCGGGCCAGCACGACGGGCATCAGCCCGCGTGCCGCCGAGGGGAATGCACCGATGATCAGCCGCCCGGCCGGCCGCCCACGCCGCTCCTCCAGCGTGGTCTCGGCCTGCTCGACGATCGCGAGCAGCTGCTGGGCGGTGGCGGCCAGATGCCGGGCCGCGTCGGTCAGCGCGATGCCCCGGCCCTGCCGCTCCAGGAGGGTGGTGCGGGTCTCCCGCTCCAACTTGGCGATCTGCTGCGAGACGGCGGACGGGGTGTAGCCGAGCGCGGTCGCGGCGGCGCTGACCGAGCCGTGCACGGCGACCGCGTGCAGCGCCCGCAGCCGGGCCAGATCCAGCATGGGCCCTCCTCCGCCTTTAACCGTTGCTACATCCAACCATGAAGGCATCCGCGCTGGTGCTACATGGTCCGGCCACGTGATCCTCGACCCATGCGACCTGCACACATCGCCCTCGCGGTCCTCGTCACCGCCGTCTGGGGTGTCAACTTCGTGGTCATCGACGTGGGGTTGGACCACTTCCCGCCGCTGTTCTTCTGCGCCCTGCGGTTCCTGACGGCGGCACTGCCCGCGGTCTTCCTGGTCGGCCCGCCGAAGGTGTCCTGGCGGTGGATCCTCGGGGTCGGTCTCGCGCTCGGCGTGGCGAAGTTCGGGCTGCTGTTCATCGGGATGCACGAGGGGATGCCGGCCGGGCTCGCCTCGCTGGTGCTGCAGATCCAGGCGGTCTTCACCGCGCTGTTCGCGGCCGTCGTCCTGTCCGAACGCCCCACCCGGCGCCGGCTGCTGGGCATGGCCGTGGCCCTCGCCGGGATCGCGGCGGCCGCCGTCGACGAGGGCACCTCGGGCCCGCTCCTCGGCTTCGTCCTCGTCATCGCGGCGGCGGCCTTCTGGGGTATCTCCAACGTCCTCACCCGCAAGGCCGCGCCGCCCGACGCCTTGAGCTTCATGGTGTGGGTGAGCGTGGTGCCGGTGCTGCCGCTGCTCGGCCTCTCGCTGATGTTCGAGGGCGCCGACCCCGATCTCGACGCGCTGCGCAGGCTCGACTGGGCCGGGGCGGGCGCGATCGTCTACGTCGCCTGGGTCGCCACCGTGTTCGGCTTCGGCGCCTGGGGGTTTCTGCTGCGCACCTACGACGCCTCGGCGGTCGCGCCCTTCTCGCTGCTGGTGCCCGTCTTCGGAATGTCCTCGGCGGCACTGGTGCTGGGGGAGGGGATCAGCCCCCTGCGCTGGCTGGCGGCGGCGCTGCTGGTGGGCGGGGTGGCGCTGACCTCGCTGCCGTCGGGCCGGCCGCCTCGCCCCCGGCTCAGGCCGCGTCGGCGAGCAGCCGCAGCAGATGGTCCCGGCCCGGGGCGAGCAGCCCCGGCAGCTCCTCCGCTCGCGGATACCACCGCTTCTCGTACTCCCAGCACAGCCAGCCGTCCCAGCCCTCACGGCTGAGCAGCTCCACGCACTCGGTCAGCGGCAGCACCCCGGCGCCCAGCGGCAGCGGGGTGGTGTCCTCTGCCGACGCGATGTCCTTGACCTGCACATAGCCCAGATGCGGGGAGAGCGTGGCGTAGGTGGTGGCCGGGTCCTCGCCGCCCAGCCAGGGATGCATCACATCCCAGATGGCGCCGACGCTGCCATGGCCGACGGGCCCCAGGACGCGGGCCGCGTCGGCGCCGGTCCGGTGCGAGTCATGGGTCTCCAGCAGCAGCCGTACGCCGAGGTCGGCGGCGCGGGGCGCGGCGGCCCCGAGACGGCGGGCGGCCGTGGCGTCGGCATCCTCCGCGCTCTGCTCACCGCCGCCCGGGAAGACCCGGACGTAGGGCGCGCCCAGGTCGTGGGCGAGCTCCAGCAGCTCCCGCAGCCCGGTCAGCACCGGCTCGTCCGGTCCGGCCTGGCCGGCCCGGACATATCCGGCGACGGTCAGGATCTCGACCCCGGCGGCCTTGAACTCCGCCACCACCTGGGCGCGTTCGCCCGCACCGAGGCCCGGATGCACCGGCTCCTCGGGGTGAGCGCGCAGTTCGACCCCGTGGTACCCGCTCCCGGCGGCGAGCCGCGCGACATCGCGCACGGGCAGACCGGGGACGCCGAGGGTGGAGAAGGCGAGCTTCATACGGGCTCCGTTGGTCGTCGGGGATCTTCCACGGGGACGCTAAGCAGGGGCGCGGGCAGGGTCAATCCCGCCGTGCCGATCACCGGCGATCAGAGGTGGCCCCGATGCCATCAGGCCGCGGTCAGCCG
Source organism: Streptomyces sp. NPDC005393 (assembly GCF_040606675.1). Taxonomy (NCBI): domain Bacteria; kingdom Bacillati; phylum Actinomycetota; class Actinomycetes; order Kitasatosporales; family Streptomycetaceae; genus Streptomyces; species Streptomyces sp. NPDC005393. The sequence continues at coordinate 64,895 of NZ_JBEXFG010000032.1, forward strand.
CCAGAGCGAGGTCACCTCCGCCGCACGGGCCGTATGCAGCGGATCGGCCGGGTCGAGGGCCCGGGGGTGCACGGGCCGGGTGTCCAGCCGGCCCACGACCCTCAGCCCCGCGGCGTCGAAGGCGGCGAGCAGCTCGGCGCGCGGCCGCAGCCCGAGGTGTTCGGCGAGGTCGGAGAGGATGAGCCAGCCCTCGCCGCCCGGTGCCAGATGGCCGGCCAGGCCGTCCAGGAAGCCGTGCAGCATACGGCTCCCCGGGTCGTACACCGCGTACTCGACCGGTGAGCTGGGCCGGGCCGGTACCCAGGGCGGATTGCAGACCACCAGCGGGGCGCGGCCCGGCGGGAAGAGATCCGCCTCGACCACCTCCACCGGTCCGGACAGGCCCAGCCGCGCCACGTTCTCCCGCGCGCACGCCAGCGCCCGCGCGTCCTGGTCCGTGGCCACGACGCGGGCGATCCCCCGCCGGGCGAGGACCGCGGCCAGCACGCCGGTGCCGGTGCCGATGTCGAAGGCCAGCTCCCGGGAGGGCAGCGGAGCCTCCGCCACCAGATCGACGTACTCGCCGCGCACCGGGGAGAAGACCCCGTAGTGCGGATGGACGCGGTCGCCGCCCAGCGCCGGCACCTCGACGCCCTTTCTGCGCCACTCGTACGCGCCGATCAGACCCAGTAATTCGCGCAGCGAGGTCACCGAGGGCCGACTCGCCGGGCCGTACGCCTCCCGGCACGCCTCCCGTACGTCCGGCGCCCGACGCAGCGGCACGCCGAAGTCGCCGTCCAGCGGCACCAGCAGCATGCCCAGCACCCGGGCCCGCCGGGACTGCGTCCGGCGGTGCTGGTGGAACGCCTCGGCCGGCGACTCGGCGGGCGTCCGCCGCCCCCGCGCGCGGTGCGGCCCCCGGTCGACCCGGCGGGCCAGCGCGCTCAGCAGCTGGCGGGCGCCCTGGAAGTCACCGCGCCACAGCAGCGCGGTGCCTTCGCACGAGAGCCGGTAGGCGAGGTCGGCCGCCATCCGGTCGTCGGCGACCTCGACCCGCCGGGGCGGCGGCGCACCGCTCTCGGAACGCCAGTGGGCGGTATGGGCCCGGCCGTCCTCGGTCCAGTGAATGACCTGCTGCGTACTCAGGGGGTACACCCTTTGCTCGTGCGCCGTTCTTGTGCGCATTGATCCTTGCGGTGCCGGACCGGCGGCGCGAGCGGTTTTCCGGTCGGATGATGCCCCGTCTACGTCATCCTCCCTGGAGGCTGAGCCGCCAGTCCTGGCCGACCAGAGTCACCCCGTAACTACGGTGCGGCTTCTCGGCGACCAGCTCGAACCCCGCCCGCTGGTAGATCCGGCGGGCGGAGGTCAGCACATCGTTGGTCCACAGCACCAGCTCGCCGTACCCGGCCTCGCGCGCGAAGTCGACACACGCGCCCACCAGCAGCTCACCGATCCGCCGCCCCCGCGCCTCCGGCTCGACGAGAAGCAGCCGCAGCCGGGCCGTATCGGGCGCCTCGTCCTGTACGCACAGCACCGACCCCACCGGACGCCCGCCGATCTCCGCGATCCACGCCCGCTCGCGCACCGGGTCATGGCCCGCGCCGAAGTCCCCGACGATACGGGCCACCAGGGCCTCGAACGAGGCATCCCACCCGAACTCCTGTGCGTACAGGGCCCCGTGCCGCTGTGCGATCCACCCCAGATCCCCCGGTTCGAGCCCCCGCAGCCGGACGGCGGGCTCCCTCGGCCCGTCGAACACCCCGCGCGCGGTCGCCAGCGCCTCCCGCAACCGCCCCATCTCGGTGCGGGGGAGTGTGGCCAGCAGCCGCGTCACCGCCTCTCGCGACCGCTGCTCCAACTCCTCCGCCACGGCCCGCCCCGCGTCGGTGAGCAGCACCTCCTGATAGCGCGCGTCCCGGTGATGCCGCTCCCGGGTGATCAGCCCCCGCTCCTCGAACCGGCCGAGTGTCCGGCTCACATACGCGGCTGTCAGCCCCAACTCCGTGCGCAGCCAGGACACTTGGGTGCGCTCCCGGTGGGCCAGCTCGTACAGGATGCGGGCCTCGCTGAGCGAGTACGGGGTGTTGAGCTGCCCGGGGTAGTCCAGGACGCCGATGAGCCGGGTGTACATCCGGTTGAACGCGCGGATCTCGTCCACGGCCGAGTCGAAACCGTCCTTGACCCCCATGGGGCACCTCCTTCGCGACATGCTTGACCTCATACTTGCGCCAGATCAAGTGTTTGGGAAGGGAGTGCGGGAGCGGGGGCGCCGGGTGGTCGGTGGTGCCGGGCGCGGCTCGGTCGGGTGCGGCGCCGTTTCGCCTGAGGTGCTTGGAGCATCGGGCGGGGAGGGGGCGGGGCCGGGGCCGCGTCGCCGTCCGCCGGGCCGGTGGGGCGGACGGCCGGTTGCGGGCTCGGTGGTGCCGGGCCGCCGTCCGATGCCGTCCGCCGGGCCGGGGTGCCTCCTGGAAAACGGTTGATGTGGTACTTGCGCCAGATCAAGCGTTTTTGGATGGGTACCCCGATGCGGGCCGTCCGGGGGCCAAACGGCCGGTCAGGCGCCGCCCGTCTCCAACCTGGCGCCTACGGCGAGGGGGCGTACGTCGGCCCCGTACCGGCCGAGGGGTGGCGACGGCGCGGCGCCCGCCCCCACTCGGCCCGTGTTTCAGGCGCCGGAGGCGCGAGACGAAACCCGCGCCCCGCTACCGGCATGGCGCCCGCGGCGAAGGGGGGCGTAGGTCGGCCCCGTACCGGCCGAGGGGTGCTGTCGGCGCGGCGCCCGCCCCCACCGGCCCGTGTTCCAGGCGCCGGAGGCGCGAGACGAAACCCGCGCCCCGCTACCAACCTGGCACCCGCGGCGAAGGGGGGCGTACGTCGGCCTCGTACCGGCCGAGGGGTGGTGACGGCGCGGCGCCCGCCCCCACCCGGCCCGTGCTCCAGGCGCCGGAGGCGCGAGACGAAACCCGCGCCCCGCTACCAACCTGGCACCCGCGGCGAAGGGGGGCGTACGTCGGCCTCGTACCGGCCGAGGG
>NZ_JBEXFG010000032.1:68004-86352 GCF_040606675.1 Streptomyces sp. NPDC005393
AGGGGTGGTGACGGCGCGGCGCCCGCCCCAACCCGCGCCCCGCTACCGGCATGGCACCCGAGACGCACCCCGCACCCCGCCACCGGCACCGGCACCGGCACCGGCATCGCACCCGCGGCGAAACCGGGCGGCCCCCAACGACAGGGTCAGCCCCGCGGCGGCGCGGTGGACGCCCGAGCCATCAGCTCGGCCCGTACCATCGCCACCCCACCCGGCGGCTGCGGCTCACGCCCCAAGGCCAGCCGGCCCGCCCGTACCCCCGCCTCGTGCAGCGGCAGCCGGACCGTCGTCAGCGCCGGTACCGCGTCCGCGCTGAACGGGAGATCGTCGAAGCCCGCGACCGAGACGTCCTCCGGAATCCGCAGCCCCTGGTCGCGCAGGGCCGCGCAGACGCCGAGCGCGATCGTGTCATTGGCGGCGACGACGGCGGTCAAGCCACGGTCGCGGCGCAGGAGTTCCAGGGTCGCGTCATAGCCGGACGCGCGGTCGTAGAGGCCGTGCACGGTCAGCCGGTCGGCATCCTCGTCGACGCCCGCCGCGGCCAGCGCGGCCCGGTGGCCCTCCAGCCGGTGCCGGGTCGTGGTGCGGTCGGCGGGGCCGGCCACATAGCCGATGCGGCGGTGGCCGAGGGTCAGCAGATGCTCGGTCAGCCGACGGGCACCGCCGCGGTTGTCGAAGGTGAGGGTGACGGCGTCCTCGATCGGCGGGCGGCCGCACAGCACCACGCGGGTGCCGGACGCGGCGAGCCGGGACGCCTTGGCGGCGACCGCGGCGGCGTGGCCGGGGTGTTCGACGGCGCCCCCGGTGAGGACGACGGCGGCCGCGCGCTGCCGCTGCAACAGGGTGAGATAGTTCAGCTCGCGCTCGGGCGACCCGCCGGTATTGCAGATCACGGCGAGCTTCTCGCCCCCGCGCCCCGGCTCACCGGCCGGGGCGCCCATCTCGGACTGCACGGCGCCCGCGATGATTCCGAAGAAGGGGTCCGCGATGTCGTTGACCAGCACTCCGACCAGGTCGGAGGTGGCGGCGGCGAGAGCGCTTGCCGGTCCGTTGACCACGTACTCCAGGTCGTCGACCGCGCGCAGCACCCGGGCCCGGGTCGATTCCGCGACCGGGTAGTTGCCGCTCAGGACACGCGACACGGTGGCCGCCGAGACCCGAGCCCGTGCCGCCACATCGGCCAGGGTCACTGCCATGATTCCTCCGTTGGGTGGTCACCTGGTGGTACACCGCGTGCGCTGGTTGGGCGGGGTCCATGCTCTCACTGGTCAGGACGGGCGATCCGGTCCGGCCGGGGATTCCGGAAGCGGGTGGACGATTCTGCAGACCGGGGTCTTGTCCTGTCATCCGGACCATGCCTAGGGTCCTCTCCAGTAAGCGCTTTCCGTCGGCGAGGAGCCTTAAGCCCATGGCCGCAGCAGCCACCGCCCATACCCGTCCCGCCGCCCCTGTCCGTGCCGCCGTCATCGGCACGGGAGCCATCGTCACCGGCAGCCATCTACCCGCACTGCGCGACCACGCCGACCGCGTGGACCTGGTCGCCGCCGTCGATGTGGACGCGGACCGCCTCGACGCCTTCCGCGCCACGGCGGCCGAAGGGGGACCGGCGGGCGCGGGGTTCAGCGTCACCGGATACTCCGACGTGGCCGCGATGCTGGAGAAGGAGCGCCCGGACCTCGTCCTCATCGGCACCCCGCCCTCCCTCCACCGCCACCAGACAGTGGCCGCGCTGCGCGCCGGCGCCTGGGTGCTGTGCGAGAAGCCGCTGTGTCTCACGCTCGCCGAGTACGACGAGATCGCGGCGGCTGAGCAGGCGGCTGAGCAGGACGCTGAGCAGGAGGCCGAGAAGGAGACCGGCGGCCCGTACGCGTCCGTCGTCTTCCAGCACCGCTACGGCTCGGGCGCGGTGCACGCCCGTGAGCTGCTGACCGAGGGCGCCCTGGGCCACCCGCTGGTGGCGCACTGCCAGACCACCTGGCATCGCGACGCCGCTTACTACTCCGTCCCCTGGCGCGGCCGTTGGGAGAGCGAGGGCGGCGGCCCGTCCATGGGCCACGGCATCCACCAGATGGATCTGCTGCTCCATCTCCTCGGTGACTGGACCGAGATACGCGGCATGGCCGGGCGGCTGGTCCACGAGGTGGAGAGCGAGGACGTATCGACCGCACTGGTCCGCTTCGCGAACGGCGCCATGGCCACCGTCGTCAACAGCGTGCTCTCGCCCGACGAGGTCAGCCGCATCCGTATCGACTGCGCGGACGCCACCATCGAGCTGACCCATCTCTATGGGCACCGCAACGACGACTGGGTCTACACCCCCGCCCCGCATCTGCGCGATGACACCGCCCGGCAGCAGCGCTGGCGCACTCCGGCCGCCGATCTGCCCAGCTCGCACGCCGCCCAGCTGTCCGGGCTGCTGGACGCGTTGCGCGACGGCGTACGGCCCCCGGGCAGCGGCCCGGACGCGCGCCGCACCCTCGAGTTCATCGCCGCGCTCTACAAGGCGGCCTTCACCGGGCGGCCCGTGCACGCGGGCGAGATCGTGCCCGGGGACCCGTACTACGACGCCATGCACGGCAATCACCCCGAGTGGGCCCCGAAGAAGGAGAGCTGAGGCCGCCATGACCCAGCACATCACCGTCACCCACACCCACGGCGAACGGATCTCGGTCGCCTCCGGCGGCGTCGAGCTGATGGCCTACGTCTACAAGCCCGACCCGGACGCCTTCGAGTCCCGTAAGCCGTACGCGCATCCGCTGCGCACCCTCGCCGGCAGCCCGGTCTCCGGCTACCGGCCGAGCGACCACCGCTGGCACAAGGGTCTGCAGATGACCGCCAGCCATCTGTCCGGGCAGAACTTCTGGGGCGGCAACTCCTATCTCGGCCCCGAACAGGGCTATCAGCGGGTCGAGGAGCGGGTCGGCTCGATGCGCCACGACGGCTTCGAGGAGTTCACGGCCGCTGACGACCGGCTGCGCTTCGTCGAAAAGCTCACCTGGGTGGAGAACGGGGGCGAGGTCTGGGCCGAGGAGCGGCGCACCGTCGAGCTGCACTCCGTCGAGCCGAACGAGGGCACCTGGGCCCTGGACTGGTCCATCCACCTCACCAACGTCCGCGGTGAGGCCCTGCGCTTCGGCTCCCCGACCACCGCCGGCCGGGAGATGGCCGGCTACACCGGACTCAACTGGCGCGGCCCCCGCGACTTCACCGGCGGGGACGTCTTCGGGCCGGACGGGCGCGGCGGCGACGGCGAGACGGGCGCCTCGGAGCTGATGGGCACCCCGGCCGCCGAGGCCCCCTGGGTCGCCTTCACCGCCGAGCACGACGGGACCGACGCGCACTCCACCCTGCTGTTCGCGCACGCGCCGGAGAACGCCGGCGCGATCCACGCCTCCCACTGGTTCGTCCGCTCCGAGCCCATCCCCTCGGTCGCCGCCTCGTGGGCGTTCTTCGAGGAGTTCGAGCTGGAGCCCGGGGAGAGCTTCGGCTACCGCTACCGGGTGGTGGTCGCCGACGGTGCCTGGGACCGGGCGCGCGCCGAGGACTACCTCAAGACCCACGGGTGGTGAGCGGGATGACAGCGATGGACGCCCCGCTGCCGGGCGGTGTGGGGCTCTCCCACATCAGCGCGTACGAGTGGGAGGCCGCCGACGGGGTGTGCGGCGGCAGCCCCCATCTCCATCTGGCCTGCACCGAGGCGTATGTGGTGACCGCCGGGCGCGGCGCCGTGCAGACCCTGACCGTCGAGGACGGCTATACCGAGACGCCGCTGGAGCCGGGCGCGGTGGTGTGGTTCACGCCCGGCACGGTGCACCGGATGGTGCAGGGCGGCGGCCTCAAGGTGACCGTGCTGATGCAGAACAGCGGGCTGCCGGAGGCGGGGGACGCGGTGTTCACCTTCCCGCCCGAGGTGCTGGCCGACCCCGGGGCGTACGCGGCGGCCGCCGCGCTGCCCGCCAGGGAGGGGCCGGAGGCCGACGCGGCCGCGCGGCGCCGCCGTGACCTGGCGATCGAGGGCTATCTCGTCCTGCGTGCCGCCGCGGAGAAGGGCGACGACGGGCCGCTGCGCGCCTTCCAGGAGGCGGCGGTGCGGCTGGTGGCGCCCAAGGTCGCGCAGTGGGAGCCCCGCTGGCGCGACGGTGCGCTCGCCGCGGCCCAGCGCACCGGTGAGCAGCTGCGGGCGCTCGCCGCGGGCGACCCGGCCCATCTCGCCCAGGCGCGCGTCACCGCGACCGGGCCCAGCCGCCGGGGCGGCTACGGCATGTGCGGCCGCAGGGACGAGTATGAGCTACCCGGCGCCACCCTCCCTTACTACGGCGAGTAGTCGCCGACGTCACCCAGCACCCATTACGGACCATTCAGGAGGGAGGTCGGCCCCGACATGCGCAGAAACAGGACAACGGTGTCCTGCGCCCTGACGCTCGTACTCACGCTCAGTGGTGCTCTTACGGGCTGCGGCGGCGGAGGGGACTCGGGCGGCACGGGCGGCAAGGTCGCCCTGCGGTTCACCTGGTGGGGCAACCCCGACCGGGCCGCGCGCACGGAGAAGGCCGTAGCGCTCTTCGAGAAGCGTCATCCGAACATCGACATCATCACGTCCTTCGCGGGCTTCGACACCTACAAGGCGAAGCTCGCGACGCAGGCGGCGGGCGGCGACGCCCCGGATGTGATGCAGCTGGACTACCGGCAGATCAACCAGTACGCGACCTCCGGCATCCTGCTCGACCTGGGGAAACACCGCGCGTTGCGGACGTCCGGGATCGACAAGGGGCTGCTGGCCACCGGAGTGGTCGAGGGCAGGCAGTACGCGCTCCCGGTGGCCCGGGGCACCGAGGCCATCCCGTACGACGCCGCGCTGTGGCGGAAAGCGGGGGTCGCCGCCCCCACCACCCGCTGGACCTGGGACGACTGGGCGGACGCCATGCGCAAGCTGTCGGCGTCCAAGGCCACCAAGGGGCGCGTCGGCTCCACCGACCCGGGCCAGAGCGAGGACGTCTTCGAGATCCGGCTGCGCGGCCAGGGCAAGTCCCTCTACGCCAGGGACGGCGGACTCGGCTTCACCGCCGACGATCTGACCCGCTACTGGGAGTGGTGCAGCAAGCTGCGCAAGGAAGGCGCGGTGAGCCGGGCCGAGCAGACCACCCAGATCGACGGCTCGGTGGAGAACGCCCCGCTCGGCCGGGGGACGTCCGTCTCGGACTTCAACTGGGACGCCCCCTCCAGCGGCTACGAGGCCATCGTCGGCGAGGGGCTGAAGCTCGCCCCGCTGCCCGTCGGCGAGAACGGCACCCCGAGCCAGTACTTCAAGCCCTCGATGTTCTTCGGGGCGTCCGCCAAAACCGGACACCCCGAGGAAGCCGCCCGGTTCATCGACTTCCTGCTGAACGACCCGGAGGCCGGCGCCATCCTCGGCGCCTCCCGCGGCATCCCGGCCAACGACTCGCTCCGCAAGAACGTCCTGCCGAAGCTGGAGGGCTTCGACCAGGTCATCTCGGCGTACCAGAAGCAGTTCGAGGGGAAGCTCGGCGATCCGCCGCCCGCGCCGCCCAAGGGCGACGCCTCGCTGCAGACCACCTTCCAGCGCGACTACGACCAGGTGTCGTACGAGCGCATGTCGCCGCGTGAAGCGGCGGAGAACTACATCACCGAGGCGAAGGCGGAACTGAGGCGATGACCGCGACCGCGACCCGCCCCGAGAGCGCCGCTTCGGCTCCCGTCGGCAAGAAGCGGCCACCGAAGCGTGAGCGGCAGGGCGCCGCCTGGGTGTTCCTGTCCCCCTGGGTCATCGGCGCCACCGTGCTGACGCTGCTGCCCATGGCCGTCTCGCTGTATCTGTCGTTCACCGACTACGACATGTTCGACGCACCGCGGTGGATCGGCCTGCGTAACTACACGCAGATGTTCAGCGAGGACCCCCGCTACTGGCGATCGGTCACCACGACCCTGACGTACGTGGCGATCGCGGTGCCGCTGCAGCTCGCGATGGCCCTGGCGGTGGCGCTGGCGCTGAAGTCCGTCAAACGCGGGAAGGGCTTCTACCGCTCGGCCTTCTACGCCCCCTCGCTGCTCGGCGCGTCCATGTCGATCGCCCTCGTCTGGCGGGCGATCTTCAACGACGGCGGCACCGTCGACAATCTGCTCACGTGGTTCGGGCTCGACATCGGTGGCTGGATCAACAAGCCGGGATGGGCGCTGCCGGCGGTCGCGCTGCTGACCGTATGGCAGTTCGGCGCCCCCATGGTGATCTTCCTGGCCGGGATGCAGCAGATACCCGCTGAGCTGTACGAGGCGGCGGCGGTCGACGGAGCCTCCTGGTGGCGGCAGTTCCGCTCCATCACCGTGCCGATGCTCTCACCGGTGCTCTTCTTCAACCTGGTGCTGCAGACCATCCAGGCGTTCCAGGTCTTCACCCCCGCCTTCGCGGTCAGCGGCGGCAAGGGCGGACCCGCCGACTCCACCCTCTTCTACACGCTCTACCTCTACGACCGCGGCTTCACCGCCTCCCATATGGGCTACGCCTCCGCCATGGCATGGGTCCTGCTGGTGGCCATCGGCATCGTCACCGCGGTGCTCTTCCGGACCTCCCGCTCCTGGGTCTTCTACGCCAACGACAACAACGAGGGGCGCCGATGACGACCGCGCCGACCACGACCACCCCGGCGGGGGCTTCCGCGCGACGGCGGCCCGCGCCCGCCCGGATCGTCCTCCATGTCTGCCTGATCGCCGTGCTGCTGGTGATGCTCTACCCGCTGGCCTGGCTGGTCGCGACCTCCTTCAAACCCGCCGACGAGGTCATCGCGAGCCTCAAGCTGCTCCCCAGCCACTTCGAATGGGGCAACTACGCGACCGCCATGGACGGCGTGAACGAGGTCAGCGTCGGCCGGCTGCTGTGGAACTCGCTGCTCATCGCGTGCGGTGCGGTGCTCGGCAACGTCATCAGCTGCTCGCTCGCCGCGTACGCCTTCGCCCGGCTGCGGTTCCGGATGCGCGGCCCGCTCTTCGCCTTCATGATCGCCACGATCATGCTGCCGCACCACGCCGTGCTGATCCCGCAGTACATCGTCTTCAACCAGCTCGGCATGGTGAACACGTACTGGCCGATGATCCTGCCGAAGTTCCTGGCCACCGACGCCTTCTTCGTCTTCCTCATCGTGCAGTTCATGCGCGGACTGCCGCGTGAGCTGGAGGAGGCGGCGCGGATCGACGGCTGCGGGCCCTTCCGTTCCTTCTTCAGCGTCATCCTGCCGCTGACCAGGCCCGCGCTGATCACCACCGCGATCTTCACCTTCATCTGGACGTGGAACGACTTCTTCACCCAGCTCATCTATCTCTTCGAGCCGGAGAAGTTCACCCTGACCCTGGCCCTGCGGTCCTTCGTGGACGCCTCCAGCCAGTCGGCCTTCGGCCCGATGTTCGCGATGTCGGTCTTCGCGCTGCTGCCGATCGTGCTCTTCTTCCTCGCCTTCCAGCGCTTCCTGGTCGAGGGCATGGCCAACTCCGGACTGAAGGGCTGATGATCCGCCGTGCGTACCGCGACCACGCGCGAACCGGGCGAGCTCTTCGGCCCGCGCTTCGCACTCTTCGCCGATGTCCTGGTGGTGGGGCTGGCCACGGCCGCCGCCTCGCTGCCGCTGCTCACCGTCCCCGCCGCCATGTCCACGGCCTGCGCCGTCCTCGACCGGCGGGTGCGGCACGACGCGCCGAGTACGGCGGGCGACTATGTCCGCGCTCTGCGCGGACGGCTGCGTAGGGGCGATCTGCCGGCCGGGGCGGGGCTGCTGGCCGGCTGTGCGCTGCTGCTGTTCAACGCGCTCGCGGCGGGGGCGGGGCTGCCGGGCGCGGCCGCCTTCCGGCCCGCCCTGTTCGCGGCCGGCGGTCTGCTCGCCGTCGTCTTCCTGCGTGCGTGCGCCCGCCCGGAGTCGGCGACCAGCTGGCGCGCGGCGCTCCGCTCGGCGGCGTACGACGCGGTGCGCAGACCGCGCGGCAGCGCCGTACTGCTGCTCGCGGTCGCCACCGCCGCGGTCTGCGCCTGGGCCTACCCACCGCTCGCCTTCCTCGTCCCCGGCCCCCTTTCTCTGGCCGCCCGAGCCACGGAGCACCACCTATGACCCTGCCCCGCCGTTCACCTATCGCCTGACGCTGCGCTGAAGCGCTGACTGCGCCTGTCCCACCCCTGGGTCCGCTCTGTACAGGGGTGGGACAGGGCGGCTAGCGTTGACGCGTAGAAAGCGCTTACTGTGCCCCTTGGTGAGGAGAAGAACCCACGTGACACGCAAGACAGTGCGGATCGCCATGAACGGTGTGACCGGCCGTATGGGCTACCGCCAGCACCTCGTCCGCTCCCTCCTCGCCATCCGGGAACAGGGCGGCGTCGACCTCGGCGACGGCAGCGTGCTGTGGCCCGAGCCGCTGCTCGTCGGCCGCCGCAAGCACGCCCTCAGGGAGCTCGCCGAGCGCCACGGCCTCGACCCCGTCGCCGACGTCTCGACCGATCTGGACGCCGTGCTCGCGGACGACGGCGTCGACATCTACTTCGACGCCCAGATCACCACGGCCCGCGAGGAGGCCATCAAGAAGGCCATCGCGGCCGGCAAGCACATCTACACCGAGAAGCCGACCGCCTCCGGTCTGGACGCCGCCCTGGAACTGGCCCGGCTCGCCCGGGCGGCGGGCGTCAAGCACGGCGTCGTCCAGGACAAGATCTTCCTGCCCGGGCTGCTGAAGCTGAAGCGGCTCATCGACGGCGGCTTCTTCGGCACGATCCTCTCCGTGCGCGGCGAGTTCGGCTACTGGGTCTTCGAGGGCGACTGGCAGAGCGCCCAGCGGCCCTCCTGGAACTACCGGGCGGAGGACGGCGGTGGCATCGTCGTCGACATGTTCCCGCACTGGGAGTACGTCCTGCATGAGCTGTTCGGCGCCGTACGCACCGTCCAGGCGCAGGTCACCACCCATATCCCGACCCGCTGGGACGAGCAGGGCAAGCCGTATGCCGCCACCGCCGACGACGCGGCCTACGGCATCTTCCAGCTGCAGGGCGGCGCCATCGCGCAGATCAACTCCTCCTGGGCGGTCCGGGTGAACCGCGACGAGCTGGTCGAGTTCCAGGTCGACGGCACCGAGGGCTCGGCCGTCGCGGGGCTGCGCAACTGCCGCGTCCAGCACCGCTCGGCCACCCCCAAGCCGGTCTGGAACCCGGACCTCCCGGCCACCGAGCCCTTTCGCGCCCAGTGGCAGGAGGTCCCGGACAACGAGGAGTTCGACAACGGTTTCAAGGCGCAGTGGGAGCTCTTCCTGCGTCATGTCGCCCTCGACGAGCCCTGGCGCTGGGACCTGCTCGCGGGCGCACGCGGTGTCCAGCTCGCCGAACTGGGCCTCGCGTCATCGGCGGAGGGCCGCCGCCTGGACGTACCGGAGCTGAGCCTGTGAGCGGCGCCGACCGGAGCCTCGGTCACCGCCGCGGCGGCCGAAACGTTGGAGGAGCACGGTGATCCGGCTGCCTGCCGGGCCGGGCGAGGTGCGCGACCACACACCCCGGGCAGAGCCCTTGGCCCTCGCCCCGGGCGGCGCCCCGCTCGCCTCCCGCGTCGTCTTCTCGGCGGCCCATGTGGTCGCCGACCCGTACGCCGATGTGACCCCCGACAGCCCGGCCGCCGTCGACTGGGACGCCACCCTCGCCTTCCGCCGCCATCTGTGGTCGCACGGGCTCGGCGTGGCCGAGGCCATGGACACCGCCCAGCGCGGCATGGGCCTGGACTGGGCGGGTGCGTCCGAACTGATCCGCCGTTCGGCGGCCGAGGCCAGGGCGGTCGGCGGGCGCATCGCCTGCGGTGTGGGCACCGACCAACTGGCCGTCACCGAGATCGGCTATCCGTACAGCCTGGACGAGGTCCGGGCCGCCTACGAGGAACAGCTCGCCGTCTGCGAGGAGTCCGGCGCCCAGGCGATCCTGATGGCCTCGCGGGCCCTGACCGCCGTGGCCAAGGGCCCGGAGGACTACCTGGAGGTCTACGGCCATCTGCTGCGCCAGGCCGCCGAGCCGGTCATCCTGCACTGGCTGGGCCCGATGTTCGACCCGGCCCTGGAGGGCTACTGGGGCAGCACCGGTCTGGACGCCGCCACCCATACCTTCCTGGACGTGATCGCCTCCCACCCCGACAAGGTCGACGGCATCAAGGTCTCCCTGCTCGACGCCCGGCGCGAGATCGCGCTGCGCCGCCTGCTCCCCGACGGGGTGCGCTGCTACACGGGCGACGACTTCCACTACCCCGAGCTGATCGCGGGCGACGACCGCGGTTTCAGCCACGCCCTGCTCGGCATCTTCGACCCGCTGGGCCCGCTCGCGGCGGAGGCGGTACGCCGGCTGGACACGGGCGACGTGACCGCCTTCCGCGCGTTGTTGGACCCCACCGTGGAGCTCTCCCGCCACCTCTTCCGGACCCCGACCCGCTACTACAAGACGGGCGTGGTCCTCCTCGCCTGGCTGGCGGGCCACCAGTCGCACTTCACGATGGTGGGCGGCGCGCAGTCGGCCCGTTCGCTGCCGCACTTGGCGCGGGCGTACGAACTGGCGGACGGGCTGGGCCTGTTCCCGGACCCGGCGCGAGCGGAGTCGCGCATGAAGCACCTTCTCGCCGTCCACGGAGTCTCGCAATGAGCAACGACCTGTCCCGCCTGAGCCTCAACCAGGAGACCATCAAGCAGTGGTCGCTGCCCGAACTGGCCGAGGGCTGCGTCAAGGCGGGCCTCACCGGCGTCGGCCTGTGGCGCGCCCCGGTCCAGGAGTACGGCGTGGAGGCGGCGGCCCGCCTCATCCGCGACACCGGCCTGACCGTCACATCCCTCTGCCGGGGCGGCTTCTTCACCGCGCTCGACCCGGACGAGCGGTCGGCGGCCCTGGCCGACAACAGGAAGGCCATCGATGAGGCCGCCACCCTCGGCACCGACACCCTCGTCCTGGTCTCCGGCGGCCTCCCGCCCGGCAGCCGCGACCTCTTCGCCGCCCGCGAGCGCATCGCCGATGGGCTCGCAGAGCTGGCCCCGTACGCCTTTGAGCGCGGCGTCCGGCTGGCCATCGAGCCGCTGCACCCCATGTACGCCTCCGACCGCTGCGTCGTCTCCACCCTCGCCCAGGCCCTCGACCTGGCCGGGCGGTTCCCGGCCGATCAGGTGGGCGTGGTCGTGGACACGTACCACCTGTGGTGGGACGACGCGGTGGCCGCGCAGATCGCCCGCGCGGGCGCCGGAGGCCGTATCGCCGCCTTCCAGCTCGCGGACTGGATCACCCCGCTCCCGGAGGGCGTCCTCCTGGGCCGCGGCCAGCTCGGCGACGGCTCGGTCGACTTCCGCTGGTTCCGCGAGCGGGTCGACGCGACCGGCTACGCCGGGCCGATCGAGGTGGAGATCTTCAACCCGGCGCTCTGGGCACGGGACGGCGCCGAGGTCCTGGCAGAGGTGGTCGACCGCTACCGCTCGCTGGTCCTCTAGCGCCGCTGTCCCGGCGTCGGCGCCGGTACTGATGCCGGTGCCGGTGCCGGTGGTGGGGTGCGGGTTTCGTGTCGCGCCTTCGGCGCCTGGAGCATGGGGCAGGTGGCGGCGGGCCCGGTGGCGGCTCTTGTGGTCGGGGGCTTGGGCCGATGCCGGGCAGCGGATCGGGCACCGGCGATGCCTCCGTCCAGGATCAGGGCGAGACCCGCGGCCGACCCCAGGACCCAGGCGCGCACAGGGCGGTTCGGCTTCTTGGCGCGGACGTGCTGCATACGGAACGACTCCCGAAAGGGTTGAGGAAACGCTGATGCGAGGCGCGCACCGAGGACCGGAAGACCCCGTCCCGGAACCGCCTTCACCCCCACCAGACGTGCGACCCCACCCGGGGTTGTCGCTCGCTCAAAAGAAAATCTGCCGGTTTTCCGCGACGCTACGGCAGAGGCGTGCGGTGAAGGGTGACGAGCAGACGCCAGACCTGGTGGGCGATCTGGGTGGAGGTGCCCTCGACGAGCCCGTGCAGCCAGTCGGCGAGCACGCCCGCGAAGGTCGCGGCCACGGCCGAGGCGATCAGGTCGGGCTCCGGCGCACCGGCCAGGGCGCGCTCGGTGCGGCTGCGGGCGCGCAGATCCTGATGGAGTACGTGGCCGAGCGGGCCACCGCCCCCTGGGCTCAGCAGAGCGCGGTAGAGGTCGGCATGCGGGGTGAGGCCGGCGAAGAAGTCGACCAGCGCGGGTGGCGGGGAGGCGGGGTGCGGGGTGCCGCGCCAGGCGTGCAAGGCGTCCACGGCGTCGCGGACCACATCGGCACAGGCATCGACGGCCAGGTTCTCGAGGTCGCTGTAGTGGAGGTAGAACGTGGCGCGGGCGACCTCGGCCCGGCGCACCAGGGCGGCGACGCTGACCTCCGCCAACGGGCGCTGCGCGCACTCGTCGAGGAGTGCCCGACGCAGCCTGGCCCGGGTCCGGGCGGCCCGGGGGTCTTCGTGCGGGGAGGTCATCGGGCCAGGAGGACGGCGACGAGTGCCAGCGCCCCGGGCAGTGCCTGGGCGATCAGGATGCGCCGGTTCGCGGTGGCACCGCCGTACAGGCCGGCGATGACCACGCAGATCAGGAAGAAGACCTGGGCCTGGAACCCCGTCGGGTCGTCGGCGATCAGGCCGCAGATCAGTCCCGCGGACAGGAAACCGTTGTAGAGGCCTTGGTTCGCGGCCAGCGGGGCGGTGGCGTGGGCCATGGCGGCATCGAAACCGGAGAGTTCGCGACCCGGTCTCTTCTCCCACAGGAACATCTCCAGAACCAGGATGTACGCGTGCAAGGCCGCCACCAGGGCGACCAGAACATCAGCCGTCGTCTTCACTGTCGTCCCCACCGCATCGATTTCATGGACAGATGTCCAACATACATGGACGGTTGTCCAGAAAGTCGCCCGGGAGGGTGCGTGGATCGCTCAGGGAACTGACGTCGTGTAACGGATTGATAACTCGCGGAAACCGTGCAACCCTTCCGGGCCCAGGCGGGTCGTACCTGGCATGGGCTTCCTGGGGAGGGATCCGGGGGGATTCAAAGGGAGCCTTGCGGAGGGGGAAGCGAGGGGCCCGGTCCACGGACCGGGCCCCTCGAAATATGTCCGCCGCACGTCAGAACGGCACGCCGCACCGCAGCAGCACATTCGCGTACGGCCGCGCCTCCCCGGTGCGCACGACCAGCTTGGCCGCACCGGTCAGGGACTTGAGCTCCTCGTGCGGGATCAGCTCCAGCGCGGGATAGGGGAAGAGGCCGTCGAGCAGCGCGATCGCCGCCGGGTTGTGCTCCCGTACCTCCAGCGCCGCCGTGGCCCCCTCGATCACCAGTTCGTCCAGCAGTCCGGTCAGCACCCGCTCGAAGGACGGGACCCCGGCCACGAAGGCGAGGTCCACGACGAGGGGCCCGGAGGGAATGGGCAGCCCCGCGTCGCAGACCATCACCGTGTCGGTGTGGCCCAACAGGGCGATTCCCGCGCTCAGGTGCCGGTTGAGGATTCCCGCCCGCTTCATCGGGCCGCCATGCCGTCGGCGGTGGGGAAGGACTCCTGCGCGCCGGCCCGGGTCACCGCGGCCGCGCCCACGCGCACCGCGAACCGCACCGCGGTCTCCAGGTCGTCGCCGACGCCGAGGCGCCAGCCGAGCGCCCCGGTGAAGGCGTCCCCGGCGCCCGTGGTGTCCACGGCCTCGACCGGGGGGCTGGGGACACGGACCGTACGGTCGCGGTCGGCGACGAGCGCGCCGTCCCCGCCCAGGGTCACCACCACCGAACGCGGGCCGCGCGCCAGCAGGGCCCCGGCCCACTCCTCGGGCGCCCCGGAGCCGCCCCCCGGATCGTCGCGCAGCAGGAACCGCGCCTCGTGCTCGTTGACCACCAGCGGATCGCACACGGCCAGGACGTCGTCGGGCAGCGGGGCGGGCGGCGAGGGGTTGAGCACCACGCGCGGCCCGGGGCGGTCGCCGATCCCCGCGTCCGCCGCGCGGACCACCTCGGCGACCGTCTCCAGCGGGATCTCCAGCTGGAGCGAGACCACGCGCGACGCGGCCAGCAGGCTGCCCGCGGCCCGTACGTCGTCGGGCGTCAGCCGGGCGTTGGCGCCGGGGGAGACCACGATGCTGTTGTCGCCCGAGGGGTCCACCGTGATCAGCGCGACCCCGGTGGGCGCGCCGCCGACGAGGACGCCGACGGTGTCGACCCCGGCCGTCCGCTGCGACTCCAGCAGCAGCCGGCCGTAGTCGTCGTCGCCGACCCGGGCCAGCAGGGCCGCACGGGCCCCCAGCCGGGCGGCGGCGACGGCCTGGTTGGCGCCCTTGCCGCCCGGGTGGACGGCCAGGTCGGAACCGAGGACGGTCTCGCCCGCCCCGGGGCGGCGGTCGACTCCGATCACCAGATCGGCGTTGGCCGAGCCCACGACCAGCAGGTCGTAGTCGTGCATGCGGTACGTCCCTTCGTATGACGGCTGTTATCGGCGGCTGGGGCAGGCCCGAGGCCCTTGCCCCTGTCCGCCCCCGACCCCGGCCCGACAACGCCGGACCGGGGCCGGGGGCGGTGCCCCGGTCCCAGGATCACTTGACCGCGACGACCTTGACCGGCACCTTGACCGCCCCGGCGATCTTCTCTCCCCTGGCGGCCTTGATGGCGTTCCGTACGACCATCCGCCCCAACTCGCGAGGCTGCTGGGCGACGGTCGCGGCGAGGGTGCCGTCCTTGACCGCCTTGAGGCCGTCCGGTGTGCCGTCGAAGCCGACGACCTCGACGGACTTACCCGCCTTGGACCCCAGCGCCTTGACCGCGCCGAGCGCCATCTCGTCGTTCTCGGCGAAGACTCCGTCGATGCCGCGGTGGGCCTGGAGCAGATTGGTGGTCACATCCAGGGCCTTGGCCCGGTCGAAGTCCGCGGGCTGCTTGCCGACGACCTTGATGCCCGGGTACGCCTTGAGGCCCTCCGCGAAGCCCTGGCCGCGTTCACGCGAGGCCGACGTGCCGGCGACGCCCTGGAGCACCAGGATCTTCCCCTTGCCGCCGAGCCGCTCGGCCAGCGTCTTGGCGGCGAGCTTGCCGCCCGCGATGTTGTCGGAGGCGACCAGGGCCGCGATGTCCGCCTTATTGACGCCACGGTCGGCGGCGAGCACCGGGATGCCCGCCTTATTGGCGGCCTTGACGGACGGTCCCGCGGCGTCGGAGTCGACCGGGTTGATGATGATTGACTTCATGTTCTGACTGGTGAAGTTCTGGATCTGGTTGGCCTGCTGGGAGGCGTCGTTCTGGGCGTCGGTGACCGTCAGGCTGATCCCGGCGTGCTTGGCCTCCTCCTGCGCGCCCGCCTTCAGCTGGACGAAGAAGGGGTTGTTGAGGGTGGATACCGACAGGCCCACCTTGGTGCCGGAGGCGCCGGAGGAGCCGGAGTGCCAGACGGAGGCGCCGAAGGCGATCGCCGCGACGACCACGGCGGCCACCGCGAACTTCCCGGCGTTCATGGCCGCCTTACGGCCGCCGCCGGAGGGTCCGCCGACGGGCGTGGCCGGGCGCGATCCGGCGCGCCGGCGCGCCGTGTCGAGCAGCACCGCGAGCGCGATGACGACGCCGATGACGACCTGCTGCCAGAAGGCGGACACCTCCAGCAGGTTGAGCCCGTTGCGCAGCACCGCGAGGATCAGCGCGCCGATGAGCGTGCCGGACGCCTTGCCGACCCCACCGGACAGGCTCGCGCCGCCGATGACGACCGCGGCGATCGCGTCGAGTTCATAGCCGACGGCCGCCTGCGGCTGCGCGGAGGACAGCCGGGAGGCGAGGACGATGCCCGCGATGGCCGCGAAGCCGCCGGAGAGCGCGTAGATGACGAGCTTCTGGCGCGCCACCCGGATGCCGGAGAGCCGGGCCGCCTCCTCGTTGCCGCCGATCGCGTACATCGCGCGGCCCGCGTACGTACGGCCCAGCAAGCCCGCCGTGATCAGGCCCATCGCGACCATCACGATCACCGGGACGGGCAGCCAGCCGCCCAGCGTGTCGCCGAGGCCGGAGATCGCTTCGGGTACGGCTATCGGGCTGCCCTGCGAGATGACCAGGGCCAGACCCCGGCCGACCGAGAGCATCGCCAGCGTGGCGATGAACGGCGGCAGCTTGCCGTAGGAGACCAGCGCCCCGCTGACCAGACCGCAGGCGATACCGGTGGCGACGGCGAGCAGCGCCGCGAGCCACACCGGCAGCCCCTGTGAGGTCGCCGACCAGGCGAGCACGGTGGCGGACAGCGCGGCCACCGAGCCGACCGACAGATCGATGCCCGCGGAGACGATGACGAAGGTGACGCCGAAGGCGAGGATCGCGGTGACCGCCGCCTGGACGCCGACATTGAGGAGATTGTCGGTGGTGAGGAAGTCGCCGGACAGCAGCGACATGGCCGCCACCAGCAGCACCAGGGCGCTCAGCGCGCCGTTGTCGAGCAGCACGCGGCGCAGCACCGCCGGGCCCCCGGGTTCCTCCGTGGTCACATGCGTGTCAGTTGCCACGGGAGCCCTCCTTTTCCGTGACGCCGACGCCTTCGTCGACGCCCTTGACGTCCTTCACGGCCAGGGCCATCACGGCGTCCTGGGTCGCTTCCTGCGCGGTCAGCTCTCCGGCGATCCGGCCCTGGGCCATGACCAGGACCCGGTCGCTCATCCCCAGCACCTCGGGGAGGTCGCTGGAGATCATCAGGACGGCATGGCCCGATGCGGTGAGTTCATTGATGAGTTGGTAGATCTCGACCTTGGCGCCCACGTCGATCCCGCGGGTCGGCTCGTCGAGGATCAGCACCTTGCTGTCGGCGAGCAGCCACTTGCCGATGACGACCTTCTGCTGGTTGCCGCCGGAGAGGGTGCGCACCCGCTGGTCGAGCCCGGCCATCCGGACGGCGAGCTGCTCGGCGACGCGGGCCGCGGCCAGCCGCTGTCCGGCCCGGTCGACGAGCCCGGCGCGGGTGGCGCCGCGCAGGGTGACCAGGCCCAGGTTCTCCTGTACGGAGGCGTCCAGGAGCAGCCCCTGGCCCTTGCGGTCCTCCGGTACGAGGCCGATGCCGGCGTCCATGGCGGCCACCACATCGTGGCGGGGCAGCGGTGTGCCGAGCACCTCGACGGTGCCGGAGTCGTAGGGGTCGGCGCCGAAGAGGGCCCGTACGACCTCGGTGCGGCCCGCGCCGACGAGCCCGGCCAGGCCCACCACCTCCCCGGCGCGCACCTCGAAGCCGATGTCGTGGAAGCTGCCGTCGCGGGTGAGGCCCTCGACCTTCAGCAGGGGCGCTCCGGCGTCCGCGCGCCGCCGCGGGTACTGCTGCTCGATGGAGCGGCCGACCATGAGCCGCACCAGCTCGTCCTGGTCGGTGGTGGCCGGGACCTGGGTGACGCTGCGGCCGTCGCGCAGGACGGTGACGCGGTCGCCCAGGGCGGCGATCTCCTCCAGATGGTGGGTGATGAAGACGACGCCCACACCGTCCGCGCGCAGCGTGCGCACGATCCGGAAGAGCTTGTCGACCTCCTCGGTGGTGAGCACGGCGGTCGGCTCGTCCATGATCAGGACGCGGGCGTCCAGGCTCAGCGCCTTGGCGATCTCGACCATCTGGAGCCGGGCGATGCCGAGGTCGCGGACCCGGGTCCGGGGGGAGACGTCCACACCGACGCGGGCGAGCAGCTCGGCGGCCCGCTCATGCATCGTCTTGCGGTCGATCAGGCCGAAGCGGCGCGGCTGGCGGCCCAGGAAGATGTTCTCGGCGACGCTGAGGTCGGGGACGAGGGTGAACTCCTGGTGGATGGTGGCGATGCCGAGCCGCTCGGCGTCCTCGGCGCCGCCTATGCGCACGGGGCTGCCGTCGACGAGGATGCGGCCGCCGTCGGGGCGGTGGGCGCCGGAGAGCATCTTGATCAGCGTGCTCTTGCCCGCGCCGTTCTCACCGAGCAGCACATGGACCTCGCCACGGCGCAGATCGAAGTCGACCCCGTCGAGCGCGACCACGCCGGGGAAGGTCTTACGGACGCCTTCCATGCGCAGCAGCTCCACCCCACCGTCCGCAGCCGCGGCGGCCCCCGCGCCGGACGCGGGGGCCGCTGGGCTGGGCGTCGCCCTGCCCGCACCCGTCGCCCCGGCTCCGTCGCCCGTCCTCAGGGTGTCCGGCCTCGCGGCCGCGGCCTTGCCGTCCGCCTCTGCTGATACCGCGATTCCTGCCGGGGCTTGCGCGTCCGGCGCTGACGCCTCGGCATCCGCGCCGCCCGGTGCGACGGTGCTACCCCACGCCCGCCATCGGATCCGACGGGACGGTAGCCCCCGGTCTCAACCCGAGCGGGGCCCTCAACGGCCAGTGCCGCGACTCCTGGGA
>NZ_JBEXFG010000033.1:0-76459 GCF_040606675.1 Streptomyces sp. NPDC005393
GACCCGGACGGTGCTGGGCAAGGCCGGGATGACGCTGCAGGACATCGATCTGGTCGAGATCAACGAGGCGTTCGCCTCCGTGGTGCTGTCGTGGGATGCCCCGCACCACCGCGTCGTTGATCTCCGCGGCGAGCTCGGCGCCCTGCGGCAGCCCCTGGTCCTGGAGCATCGCGGCCAGCCCGCCCGCGTACCCCTGGCCGACGGCGCGCACCTTCCAGGCGCCCTGCCTGCGGTACAGCTCCAGGGCGACCACCGCGGACTCCGAGTCCAGATCGGTGATCGAGTAGCTGGCGATCTCGGCGCCGTCAAGCCCGGTGACGGCGACGAACGGCGCGGCCATGGCCCCGAACCGGACCGGACCGCCGACACCGGCCGGCAGCGCGAGCAGCACGGTGACGCGGTGGACGCTCTCGGGCATCGCACCCAAGTCGACGGCGAGCCGGTGGTCCGCCGCGGCCTGTTTGGGCACCTCTATCCCGGGCAGCTGCGGCGAGGCGGGGTGCGCGACCCATTCGGCGCCGTGCACCGTGCCCTGCTCATCGCCGAGTGTCGCCCCGGCCACGATCGGATTGCCCGCCGAGACCCGGATCTCCAAACGGGTCTGGGGCAGGGGGTGGTTCTGCCCTCGGACCAGCTCGGCCGTCATCGCCGCTTCCCCTCGTTGTGTTCCGGTGTGTGCATGTACACCAGGTAGTGCCGTGAGCGCGTCGGCCCGGCGGGCAGTGCACCACCGGGCCGACGACGGGATGTGCCGCTTCCAGACGCGGCTTACAGACGCGGCTTACAGATGCGGCAGGATGTGCGGCATCAGGTCCTGGAAGGTGCGCCCGTTGGCCGGCTCACCGACCGCCTTCATCTGCCAGGCGCTGCCCACCCGCTGGACCTTGGCCATGATCTGCGCGGTGTACTGCCCGCCGCCGGTGAGGGTGTAGCGCGCCAGCTCCTGACCGTTGGTCTCGTCCACCAGCCGGCAGAACGCGTTCTGCACCTCGGCGAAGGTCTGACCGGTGAAGGAGTTGACCGTGAAGACGATCTGATCGATATGCACGGGCACCCGCTGCAGATCGACCAGGACTGCCTCGTCGTCGCCGCCCTGACCCGCACCACCGACCAGGTTGTCACCGGTGTGGCGCACCGAGCCGTCGTCGCTCACCAGATGGCGGAAGAAGACGACGTCGATCGGCTGCTTGTCGGCGAAGAGCACCGCCGACGCATCGAGGTCGATCTCCCGGGTACGGGTTCCGAACAGCCCGCGGCGGGGCGCCGCCTGCCAGCCCAGCCCCATCCGCACCGCGGTCAGGGTGCCCCCGTCGGCCTTCTGCAGGCTGATGGCCTGTCCCTTGGACATATTGACCGTCACGCGCTGTCCCTACTCTCGTCTCTCGGATTCCCCGTGGCCGCCTCGTGCGCACGGCCCCGGCCGCGCCGTCGTGCACGGCCTTCTCGAAAAACCCTATGCACTGCCGCGCGGACTCCGGCCGGGTGAGCGGGCTTTTGTGTCGGTCTTGCAACACAGCGGAGGCACAGCTGCCCCAGGGCGTGTCCTACGCCCCAGGGCGCCGGCCGTCAGGAGAGCCCGGCCTCCTTCATCTGCCGCAGCTCCTTCTTCAGCTCCCCCACCTCGTCCCGCAGCCGCGCCGCGACCTCGAACTGCAGCTCAGCCGCCGCGGCCCGCATCCGGTCGGTCATCTCCTCGATGAGCTCGGCCAGTTCGGCCGCCGGACGGTCGGTCAGCTCCCCGTCCTTGCCGGCCTTCCCCGCCTTCCGCGATGCCAACGCGGGCACGGGCGCCTTCGCCTGCCCCTTGCCCTGGTCGGCCGTCTTACGGTAGCCCGTGCCCAGCAGCTCCTTGGTGTCGATCTCCTCGCGGGCGAGGGTCGCGACAATGTCGCCGATCTTCTTGCGCAGCGGCTGCGGGTCGATCCCGCGCTCCGTGTTGTACGCGATCTGCTTCTCGCGGCGGCGGTTGGTCTCCTCGATGGCCTTCTCCATCGCCGGGGTGACCTTGTCGGCGTACATATGCACCTGGCCCGAAACGTTACGGGCGGCACGGCCGATGGTCTGGATCAGCGAGGTGCCGGAGCGCAGGAAGCCCTCCTTGTCGGCGTCGAGGATGGCGACCAGCGAGACCTCCGGCAGGTCGAGGCCCTCCCGCAGCAGGTTGATGCCGACCAGCACGTCGTACTCACCGGCGCGCAGCTCGCGCAGCAGCTCGACCCGGCGCAGGGTGTCCACGTCGCTGTGCAGATAGCGCACCTGGATGCCCAGTTCGAGCATGTAGTCGGTGAGGTCCTCGGCCATCTTCTTGGTGAGGGTGGTGACCAGGACGCGCTCGTCCTTCTCGGTGCGCGTGCGGATCTCATGGATCAGATCGTCGATCTGGCCGTCGGTGGGCTTGACGACGACCTCGGGGTCGACGAGGCCGGTCGGCCGGATGATCTGCTCCACGAAGCCGTCGCCGCGCGAGAGCTCAAACGGGCCCGGGGTCGCGGAGAGATAGACCGTCTGGCCGACGCGCTTCAGGAACTCCTCCCACTTCAGCGGGCGGTTGTCGAGCGCTGAGGGCAGCCGGAAGCCGTGCTCGATCAACGTCCGCTTACGGGAGGCGTCGCCCTCGTACATCGCGCCGATCTGCGGCACGGTGACATGCGACTCGTCGATGACGAGGAGGAAGTCCTCCGGGAAGTAGTCGAGCAGGGTGTGCGGCGGGGTTCCGGACTCCCGGCCGTCGATGTGCAGCGAGTAGTTCTCGATGCCGGAGCAGGTGCCGATCTGGCGCATCATCTCGATGTCGTACGTCGTGCGCATCCGCAGCCGCTGGGCCTCCAGCAGCTTGCCCTGCTTCTCCATCCGGGCGAGGGTCTCCGTCAGCTCGGTCTCGATCCCGGCGATGGCCTTCTCCATGCGCTCGGGCCCGGCCACATAGTGGCTGGCCGGGAAGACATACAGCTCCTGGTCGTCGCTGATCACCTCGCCGGTGAGCGGGTGGAGCGTGGACAGCGCCTCGATCTCGTCGCCGAACATCTCGATCCGGACCGCGAGCTCCTCGTAGACCGGGAAGATCTCGATGGTGTCGCCTCGGACCCGGAAGGTGCCCCGGGTGAACGCCATGTCATTGCGCGTGTACTGGATGTCGACGAAGCGGCGCAGCAGCTGATCGCGGTCGATCTCGGCGCCGACCTTGAGCGGCACCATGCGGTCCACGTACTCCTGCGGCGTGCCGAGGCCGTAGATGCAGGAGACGGATGCCACGACGATCACATCGCGCCGGGTGAGCAGCGAATTCGTCGCGGAGTGGCGCAGCCGCTCCACCTCCTCGTTGATCGAGGAGTCCTTCTCGATGTAGGTGTCCGACTGCGGGACATACGCCTCGGGCTGGTAGTAGTCGTAGTACGAGACGAAGTACTCGACCGCGTTGTTCGGCAGCAGCTCGCGGAATTCATTGGCGAGCTGGGCGGCCAGGGTCTTGTTGGGCGCCATGACCAGCGTCGGCCGCTGGAGCTTCTCGATCATCCACGCGGTGGTCGCGGACTTTCCGGTGCCGGTCGCGCCGAGCAGCACGACATCCGGCTCACCCGCACGGATGCGCCGGTCGAGGTCGGCGATGGCCGTCGGCTGGTCGCCGCTGGGCCGATAGGGGCTGACGACCTCGAAGGGCGCCACCTTGCGTTCGATCTGAGTTACGGGCCGCATGACACCCACCGTACGACTCGCCACTGACAACGGCCGGAGCGTTATCGGACGCACACGCCCCGTAGCCTGGCCGCATCACCCGGGACGCCCCGAACGAAGGGAATCGATCATGTACGAGTACAAGGTGATCCAGATCCGCGAGGGTCTGATCGGCGGCAAGATGTCGGCGGAGAAGATCGAGGACCTGCTGAACAAGTACGCGGCCGAGCGCTGGCGGGTGAAGGCCATAACGAGCGCCGAGGTGAAGGGGCGGGTCGGCCCCGGCGGCGTGGAGGGGCTGCTGGTCACCTTCGAACGGCCGCGCGGCTGACGTCGGACAGCGCGGGCATGTTCCGCCCCTTCGATATCTATCCCGGGCGCGGAACATCTGGGACCCTCTGCCCGTCCGCGAGTCATCAGACGACGCGAGGAGTCCGTATGCAGATCCGCCCCGCCGCCGCGCTGACCGGCGCGCTCCTGGGTATGTCCGTGCTCTTCCTCCCCATGGCCACGGCCACGGCCGCGGCGGCCCGGACCACCGGCCATTCGCACCACCCCCACCCGGTCACCCTGGCCCATCGGGGTGCCTCCGCCTACGCGCCGGAGAACACCCTGGCCGCCGTCGACGCCGCCGATGACCTGGGCATCGACTGGGTGGAGAACGATGTCCAGCGCACCAAGGACGGCGAGCTGATCATCATGCACGACACCACGCTCAGCCGGACGACCGATGTGGAAGAGGTCTTCCCTGACCGCGCGCCCTGGAACATCTCCGACTTCACCCTCGACGAGATCGAGAAGCTGGACGCCGGAAGCTGGTTCGGCCCGCAGTTCGAGGGCGAGTCCGTGCCGACGCTCGACGAGTACATGGACCGGATCTCGGACAACCACCAGAAGCTTCTGATGGAGCTCAAGGCGCCCGAGCTCTATCCGGGTATCGAGCGCCAGACGCTGCGGGAGCTGCGCAGGGAGGGCTGGCTGGACCACCGGCACAAGCGGAGGCTGATCGTCCAGAGCTTCAGCGCCGACGCCGTAAGGACGGTCCACCGGCTGCGGCCGGATGTAAAAACCGGCTTCCTCGGCACCCCGGCCGTCGCCGATCTGCCGGAGTACGCCGAGTTCACCGACCAGATCAACCCGAGCTACAAGACCATCGACGCCGATTACGTGGCCGAGGTCCAGTCGATGGACGGCGCGCACGGCCGGCCGCTGGAGGTCTTCACCTGGACCGTGAACGACGGCCCGACCGCGGTCGGGGTCGCCCGGATGGGGGTGGACGGCATCATCACCAACAAGCCCGATGTGGTCCGGGACGCCCTGGACGACGCACTCTGATCTGTCCGGCCCCGCCCTGACCTGGCACTCTCCGATCGAGACGCCCCGGCAGCCGACGGCCGCCGGGGCGCTGTCAGTGGCCGCGCCTACGCTGGCACCGTGACGATCGCAGAGCGGCGGACCCCGCCGCATCCGGAGCAGCGGCCCGAGGCGCACGATACGCACGCCTGGTCATGGGCGGTGCTGGAGGCGCCCATCGGCCCCCTGCTGCTCGCGGCCACCGGCCAGGGGCTGGCCCAAGTGGTCTTCCATGCCGACGAGAAGACGGCCGCCGAGGCCGTCTCGCGCCTGACCCGCCGCCTCGGCACCGGGCCCACGGCCCCGACGGCACCCCTGGCGCCTCGCTGCCCCGCGCATCTCGCCACGGCGATACGGGAGCTGGAGAGCTATTTCGCCGGTGACACGAAGGAGTTCACCGTCCCCCTGGACTGGTCGCTGATCACCGGCTTCAACCGCCGGGTGCTGCGCGAGCTGGCCGCCCATGTTCCGTACGGCACGGTCGTCGGCTATCAGGACCTCGCGGACCGGATCGGCGAGCCGGGTGCCGCGCGCGCGGTCGGCGTGGCCATGGGCAGCAATCCACTGCCGGTCGTAGTCCCCTGCCACCGGGTCGTCGAAAGCGGCGGCGGCATAGGCGGCTTCGGCGGCGGTCTGGAGACCAAGCGCACCCTGCTGGCCCTGGAAGGGGTTCTTCCGCAACCCCTCTTCTGAATCGTTCTCCTGGCCCCGGGCCAGAAAATATCTTGTTCCGGAAATCCTCGGCCGTCTTGTGGTTGATGCCTTTCCCCCTTATCTTAGGAGCGCTCGCGGACCCGCACCGGGCAAGAATGCGCCGGAAGCCTATCCAGGCGCCCATTGATCTGGCATTTGCCAACCGCCGGGCATCTCTCGCGATCGGCCGTACAGCACGTACCGCACGATAACGCTCGACAGCTCTTCCGTTCTTCAGCCGTTCCGCTCTTCGGCTGTCCCGCTCTTCGGCTGTTCCGCCTCGAAGCTCTTGCGTTCTGCCGCTCTTCCCAGAAAGACCGTACGCATTTCAATCACGGCTCAACCACGTCCCCGTAGATGACCGAATTGGAGAGCCATGTCCGGTGTTCTGCTCGCGAGCGGCGCAGCCGCGGCACTATTCGCCTCGGCCCTTTCCGTCCAAGGTGTTTCCCCGGCCCCCGATGTGCCGCCGGACAAGATCCAGATAAGCGTCAAGACCGTGAACGGCTCGGGCTGCCCCAAGGGGACCGCCGCCGTGGCCGTCGCAAGCGACAACACGGCGTTCACCGTGACCTACAGCGACTATCTCGCGCAGGTCGGCCCCGGTGCGGACCCGACCGACATCCGCAAGAACTGCCAGCTCAACCTGGGCGTGCACATACCGCAGGGGTTCACCTACGCCATCGCCCAGGTCGACTACCGCGGCTACGGGTACCTCGAAAAGGGCGCGAAGGGCACCGAGAAGGCGAGCTACTACTTCCAGGGATCGTCGGACACGGCGTCACGCACCCATGACTTCAGCGGTCCGTACAACGACAACTGGCAGACCACCGACAGCGCCGACTACAGCGCGCTGGTGTGGGCGCCCTGCGGCCAGGACCGCAACTTCAACATCAACACCGAGCTGCGGGTGAGCGCGGGCACCTCCGCGACCGGCACCACCAGCTTCATGGCCATGGACTCGACAGACGGCGGAGCCAACACCATCTACCACCTGGCCTGGAAGGAATGCCCCTCATCCCTCCAGTAGCACGGTAAATCCACCAATCGAATGGAGAATCATGCCCGGTGTTCTGTACGCAGGCGGCGTGGTCGCGGCGTTATTCGCCTCGACGCTCACCTCCCAGGCATACGCGCAACCACCGTTCGACACCGTGCCACCCGACAAGATCGTGATCACGGTCGCGACCGTCAACGGTTCGGGCTGTCCGGCGGGCACGGCGGCGGTGGCCGTCTCCCCCGACAACACCGCGTTCACCGTGACGTACAGCGACTATCTCGCCCAGGTGGGCAAGGGCGCCAAGCCGACCGACTTCAGAAAGAACTGTCAGCTGAGTCTGGTCACACATGTGCCGCAGGGCTTCTCCTACGCCATCGCCAGCGTCGACTACCGGGGCTACGCCCATCTGGAAAAGGGCGCGTCCGCCATCGAGAAGGCCTCGTACTATTTCCAGGGACAGTCGCAGACGACATCCAACTCGCATGACTTCAACGGCGTCTACGACGACAACTGGCAGACGACCGACACGGCCGATATCGCCACCGTGGTCTGGTCGCCCTGTGGTGAACTCCGGAACTTCAACATCAATACCGAGCTGCGGGTCAACGCCGGCACGTCCAACACCAAGGACACAACGAGCTTTATGACCATGGACTCGACGGACGGCGATGTGAGCACCACCTATCACTTCGCTTGGAAGGAATGCCCGGCGCAGAAGTAGCAGCCGCGCGCCGGACGGCCCCCGGACCGGGCCTACGGCTCCGGGCGGCGCCACGCCGGATGCCGGGGGTCGTCCACCCGCACCACCACATCCGCGGTCTCGTGCGGCCGCACCTCGTCCTCGTAGCGCGCGAAGGCGGGCAGCGTCCACCGCTCGTCCTGGTCGGTGCGGCGGGCGAGGGCGGCCGGGGACAGCCGCAGATGGACCGACAGATCGAACGGGAACCAGTGCCCCAGGAGCAGCGCTCCATGGAGCAACAGCACCCCGCCCGGCGGCAGTTCGGCATACGGGGTGCGGGTGGCCCGGTCGGTCGCCGGATCCCAGAGGTCGGGCAGGACCCGCCCGGTCTCGCCCGCCCCCGGCTCAAGCGGGTCGAAGACCTCGCGCCACAGGGCGCCCGTGTCCAGCCAGCGGTCGTAGTACGCGTCGGCGTCCCGCCGCCCGTACTCATAGCGCAGCGAGGCGGGCCGCCAGAACCCGGCCGCCGCGACCACCAACGCCGGCCGCCCCCGTATCCGCAGCGCCTCGGACAACTCCCGCGCCAGGTCCCCGGTGCGCGCCGCCGGAGCCCCGTCGACCGCCACCCGGAGCCAGGGGCTGCCGTCCGCGGCCGTCAGTCCGGCGATCCGGTCGGCGGTCGCGTCGGTCAGCCGTTCCCAGGAGATCGCTTCGAGCCGCACGCCCCCATCATGCCGTGGCCCGCCCCGCCGTGGGTTGCCCCGCTGGGGGTTGCGGGTTGCCCGCTCATGCCGTGGCCCGCCCCGCCGAGGGCCGTACGATCGGATCGTCCGGCCCCGAGGAGAGGCGACCATGGCATCCCAGATAGCGCTGCTCCGCGGCATCAACGTGGGCGGCAAGAAGAGGTTCCCGATGGCGCGGCAGCGCGAGCTGATGGCCGATCTGGGCTTCACCGACGTCACCGTCCACCTCCAGAGCGGCAATATCGTCTTCGCCGACCCCGGCACCCCGCCCGAGGAGACGGCCCGTACGCTCGAGAAGCGCTTCGCCGCCGACCTCGGCTTCTCCGTACCCGTGCTGGTCCGTACGCGCGACGAGCTGGCCGCGACCATCGAGGCCAACCCCTATCCCGAGGCGACGGCCGAGCCCAAGACCCTGCATGTGGTCTTCCTGTCGGACGCCCCCGCTGACACCGCCCCGCTGGACGCCCTGGATCTGGCCTCCTACGCCCCGGACGAGTTCCGTCTCATCGGCGGTGCGCTCTATCTGCACTGCCCGGACGGCATCGGCCGCTCCAAGCTCGCCGCGAAGGTCACCGGCCTCCGGCTCGGCGTCCTGGCCACCGCACGCAACTGGAACACGGTCACCAAACTGCTGGCGCTGGCCGACGCCTGACCCCGGCTCCGCCGCTCAGCTCCAGCCGTACCGCTGACGCAGCCGCACCACGACCCCGTCGAAGCGCGGCCGGTCGAGCGCGCACGCCTCGCGGCGCATCCCGTCCGGATGCACCCGCAGCACCCGGTCCAGGTCCACCCAGGACTCCCGCCCGGCGCGGTCCCACGGCCCGGAGCCGATCCCGACCCACTCGCGGTCGTCGTCGTGCCGCTTGCTCGACAGCTGTACGGCGAGCAGCGTCCCGCCCGGCTCGCGCGCGACGACCAGCACCGGCCGGTCCTTGCCACGCCCGTCGTTCTCCTCGTACGGCACCCAGGTCCAGACGATCTCGCCGGGGTCCGGGTCCCCGTCCGGATCCGGTGCGTACTGCGTCCGCACGCGCCCGACCTGCCGCGGATGGGCTTCGACGGTGGCGGCGGGGCCGGTGCGTCCCGGGAGCGCCTCGCCGTCCGCGGCCCCGTTGGCTGCGTT
The DNA here is from genome assembly GCF_040606675.1 of Streptomyces sp. NPDC005393. Lineage (NCBI taxonomy): Bacteria > Bacillati > Actinomycetota > Actinomycetes > Kitasatosporales > Streptomycetaceae > Streptomyces > Streptomyces sp. NPDC005393. The sequence continues at coordinate 9,264 of NZ_JBEXFG010000033.1, forward strand.
GATCCCGTTGGTCCCGTTGAATGGCCTGATCACGACCCACACGTTAGCCCGTCCGCGAGACGGGGTGACATGCCAGGTCCCTGAGGTGGAAGGGCAGTACGTGCCAGATGTTCTCGACCCGGTGGCGGACCTCGTCAAACGGCGCAGCGACCCGGTCGTCGTACAGACCCTGCGTTCCGCGGCGGCCGCGACCATCGCATACGTCGTCGCCCTCAAGCTCAGCAAGGAGCCCGCCCCGCTGACAGCCCCGCTCACCGCCCTTCTCGTCGTCCAGGTCACCCTCTACGCGACCCTCACCACCGGCATCCGCCGGGTGAACTCCGTGGTCGTGGGCGTCCTGATCGCCATCGGCTTCAGCGCGCTGGTGGGGTTGACCTGGTGGAGTCTGGGCCTCATCATCATCGCTGCCCTGACCATCGGTTATTTCGTACGCGTGGGCGAGTTCGTCCAAGAAGTGGCGATCAGCGCCATGCTCGTCCTCGGCGTGACCCGGGTGGCCACCACCGCCTGGGACCGGGTGCTGGAGACCCTCATCGGCGCCGGGGTCGGGCTGGCCTTCAACTTCTTCCTCGCCCCACCGGTATGGGTCGAGTCGGCCGGCAAGTCCATTGAGGACCTCGCCCGCCGGATGCGTCAGCTGCTGCTGCACATCGGCGAGGAGCTCGGCAGCCAGGTCCCCGTCGACCGCGCCGCCGCCCGTCTCCACGAGGCCCGCCGCCTCGACCACGACATCGCCCAGGTCGATGCCGCCCTCCGGCAAGCTGAGGACAGCGTGCGGCTCAACCCCCGCGTCAAGGAGGGCCTCCTCTACCGTGTGGTCCTCCGCACCGGCCTCGACACCCTGGAGATCTGCACCGTCATCCTGCGCGTCATGACCCGCACCCTGACCGACCTCGCCAAACAGCGGACGGACGAGCCCCTCTTCTCCCAGGACGTGGCGGATGCCCTGAAGGACCTCTTCACCCACCTCGCCGCCGCCGTCGAGAACTTCGCCGTCCTGGTCACCACCCAGGTCAGCACCAACGCCGAGGAAGCCGAATCCCGCCTCGCCAGCGAGCTCGCCAAAGCCCAAGCCAGCCGCGACCGCGTCGCCCAGCTCCTCCTGCGCCGCGTCCAGGAACACCCCCGTCAATGGCAGCTCCACGGAGCCCTGCTCGCTGAGATCGACCGGATCCTCGACGAACTGGACATGGAGCAGCGCTCCAAGCGCCTCATGGAAGAGCTCGACCGCAGCACCCGCGAGAAGCGCGAGCGCTTCCCCTTCCTCCGCAAACTCCGCCGTTGGGCCCGCGGCGAGGGCCGGAAAAGCGCCTCGGCCTCCTGACCCGGCCCCGGTCCACCGGACGCCCCTAGTTGAGCGGGTACCGGTCCCGGGGGAAGACCACGTCGTCGTAGGGCTCGTACAGCTCGACGGAGCGGTGGAACGCGAAGGCGAAGTCGTCGGCGAGTTCGGCGATCACGGCGCGGCCCTCGGTCCGGGCCAGCCAGGACGGGGGGAGGCGGAGGTCGCCGTGGTGGGCGCCCAGGAGGTTGCCGCAGATCGATCCGGTGGAATCGCTGTCGCCCGAGTGGTTGACGGAGAGCAGCAGGGCCGCCTGGACGGGGCTGCGCGGGGGCATGGGGTCGTAGCTGATCTCACCGCCGGGGCCGTAGTCGATCTGCTGGGCCGGGGTACGGGCCAGGGCGCTGTAGACCGCGATGGCCAGCGCCTCCTCGGCGACCCAGCCACCGCCGAGCGATTCGGTCTTCTCGGGGGTCGAGTCGCCCTCGGCGGCCAGGTCGATCGCCGTGCGCAGGGCGGCGGTGGTCTCCTCGTGGCGGGGGTAGCGGGCGAGGAGTTCCAGGGTGCGCAGGGCGGACCCTTCGAGGGACTCGCCGTGGAGAAGACAGGCGATTATCGCGGCCAGGGCACCCGCGGCGTAGTAGCCAGTCGGATGGCCGTGGGTGATCTGGGCGCAGCGGGCGGCGAGTTCGAAGCAGTCGCGGGGGTCCTGGCCGGTGAGGCCGAAGGGCGCCGAGCGCATCACGGTGCCGCAGCCCTTGGAGCCGGGGTTGACCGGGCCGGGGGCGCCGTCGAGCGGGTCGTGCGGGGCGGGGATGTGCTCTTCGGTGAGGCCGGAGAGGCAGGCGTTGCCGGGTGCGCGGCGGGCATAGAGCCAGGGTTCGGTGCGCAGCCAGCCGGAGCGGACCAGGTCGTGTTCGTTCTTGGCGGGCGGCGGCGCGGGGTGGTTCTGGGTGTCGAGCCAGCGCAGATAGGCGTGGCGGACGATGGTGGTCTCGGCGCCGCCGATGCCCTTGGACGAGGCCCTGGCGTGGGCCCGTATCAGGCCTTCCGCCGTGAACAGGGTCATCTGGGTGTCGTCGGTGACACGGCCCACGGCGCCGCTCCCGTCCGGGACGAGGGTGGTGACGCCCGCGGTCCCATGGGTCTCGCGGATCCTGCGCAGGGAGAGGAATTCGATCGGGTTCCCGAGGGCGTCGCCGATGGCCCCGCCCAGCAGACAGCCGCGGATCCGGGCCCGCCTGGCGGCCGATTCGTCCCATGACTGGCGGATCACTGGCGGCTCCTCGTCGCATGCCGTCTCGTCGGGCTGATCACCACATGATCGCAGGTCTCCCGGACCGGCCTATGGCAGTAGATTCGAAGTGGGGGAAAGTGGGAGATGCGGTGTGATGTCCATGCGGCTGATACGTACGGGTGACGAGCCCCTGCACGCGCGCAGCCCGCTGCGGATGCGGCTCTGGCTCGCCGCGTGGGGGCTGGTGTGGACGCTCGGCGGCGCGGTGGCCTTCGCGGCCGCCGGACGGCCCGGGTGGGCGGCCGCCTGTGCGGTGCTCGCCGCCCTCACCCTCGCCGATCTGGTCTTCGTCATCCGGCATCTCCGGCAGGGGCCGCACTATCAGCCCGGCCGGGATGTGCCGCCGTACGCACCGGTCGGCCGGCGCGGGCGCGGACGCGGACGCGACCGGCCGGGCTAGGCGCTGGCCGGGGGATCCTCGCGGGCCCGGGGCGCCTCAGCCCCTTCTGGCCCTACTCCGCGCCCTTGCCGTCCTTCCCGTCCTTCCTGTCCTTGTCCTCGAACCGAGCCGCCTCGACGAAATCCGGGCGCGGGTCGAGCGCCGCCGCGAGGCGGAAGTGGCGGGTGGCCTCGGCCCGGCGGTTGGCCCGCTCCAGGGTGCGGGCCAGGGCGAAGTGGGCGTAGGCGTTGTCCGGCTCCCGCTCCAGGACGAGCTGGAACTCCAGCTCCGCCGAGCGCAGCTGGGCCGCGCCGAAGAAGGCGCGCGCCCGCAGCAGGCGGGCCGCGGTGTTCTCGGGGTGGGCGGTGATGACCGAGTCGAGCAGCTTGACGGCGCCCCGCGGGTCTCGGGCGGCGAGCAGCTGCTCCGCGGCGCGGTAGTCGATGACATGGGTCTCGGGCGTGGGCTCGGGCACAGCCGTTTCCTTCCCCAGGCGCGTGATCGGTAAGGCGATGGGTGGGGTGATCCGGTGGGTGAGGTGGTCCTTCACGGATGATCGTCGCTACGGGCAGCACAACAACCGCCCCTTACGCCGCATTCCCCGTCGCGCGTCCCGCCAAGCCCCGCGTCAAGCCCGGCCTCAAACCCAGCCTCAAGCCAGGCGGCCGAGCCCAGCTCAGCCCGCGGCCCCGGACCTCCGCTCCAGCAGATCCGCCCAGACCTTTCTGACCTGCGGTTCCAGCGCCTCGATCGGGCCGTCGTTGTCGATGACGACATCGGCGACGGCCAGCCGCTCCGCGCGCGTGGCCTGCGCCGCCATCCGTGCCCGGGCCTCGTCCTCGGCCATGCCGCGCAGCCGTACCAGCCGGTCGAGCTGGGTCTCGGGCGCGGCGTCCACGACCATGACCATGTCGTACAGCGAGGCCAGCCCGTTCTCGACGAGGAGCGGGACGTCATGGACGACGACGGCGTCCGGCCCGGCGTCCGCCTGGAGCTCGGCGGAGCGGTCGCGGACCAGGGGGTGGACGATCGCGTTCAGCGCGCGCAGCCGCTCGGGGTCGTTGAAGACGATCCCGCCGAGCCTGGGCCGGTCCAGGCTGCCATCGGCGGACAAGATCTCAGGCCCGAACTCGGCGACGACGGCCGCGAGTCCAGGCGTACCCGGCTCGACCACCTCACGAGCGATCCGGTCCGAGTCGATCAGCACCGCTCCGTACGAGGACAGAATCCGCGATACCTCGCTCTTGCCCGCGCCGATTCCACCCGTGAGCCCCAGCTTCAGCATGGGGCCACGCTATACGGACCGATGGTCAGCCGCCGCCCTCGCCCTCCCGCTCGGCCAGAAAGCGCTCGAACTCGGCTCCCAGCTCATCCGCCGACGGCAGCTCGGCCGGCTCCGCGACCAGATTGCCGCGGCTCTCGGCCCCGGCCACCGCGTCGAACTGGTGCTCAAGGCCCCGTACGAGCGCGACGAGGTCCTCGTCCCCCTCCGAGATCTGCCGCTCGATCTCCTCCTGCGTCTTGAGCGCCTCATTGCGCAGCGCGTGTGCCGCCCCCGGCAGGACCAGGCCGGTGGCCGCGGTGACGGCTTCGAGCGCGGTGAGCGCCGCGTCCGGATAGGCGGACCGGGCGAGATAGTGCGGGACATGCGCGGCGACGCCGAGCACATCGTGACCCGCCTCGGCGAGCCGGTACTCGATCAGGGCCTCGGCGCTGCCGGGCACCTGGGCCTCGTCGAAGTAGCCGCGGTGGCCGGGCATCAGATCGGTGCGGTTGCCGTGCGGGGTGATGCCGACCGGGCGGGTGTGCGGAACGCCCATCGGGATGCCGTGGAAGTTCACGGCGAGGCGCACGCCCAGCCGCTCGATCATCTGGCGCACGGCCGCCGCGAAACGCTCCCATTCCACATCCGGCTCGACCCCGGCGAGCAGCAGGAACGGGGCCGCGGTCGCGTCGCGCACCAGATGGAGCTCGATCGCCGGCGTCTCGTACTCCGTCCAGCGGTCGCGCCGGAAGGTGAGCAGGGGGCGACGGGCCCGGTAGTCGACCAGCCGGTCGTGGTCGAAACGGGCGACGACCTGGTGCGGCAGCCCGTCGAGCAGCCGCTGGACGATCTGGTCACCGGTCTCGCCGGCGTCGATGTAGCCGTCGAAGTGGTAGAGCAGCACCAGCCCGGCCGAATCCCGCGAGGCTACCGCGTCGACCTCCGCGAGTCCGCTCGGCTCCCATGCGTACAAATCCTGCGGATCTAGCACTGTGACCGCTCCTCCTTGTGTTCCGCACCGAAGAACACCGAACGGGGGCGGGGGCATTCCCGGCCCCGGCCAGACGTCTTCCGCGGCGCGGCGCGGTGACACTCTGGTCGCCCGCGAAGCAGACGCACGCCGCGGGCTTTTGAGGCGGCGAAGGCCGGGGCGTCCGGACCGGGCGTCTTCATGGCATCACCTGTCGCCGTTCTCGTTGCAGATACAGGCGTTGGCGTTCGTAGTGGTGAACACCTCCAGCGGCACGCCCAGTTCCCGGCAGTGGACCCTCCTGATCATCCACTGCGGGATCCGGGCCGGCCCGGCAAGGCGCTGTTACGACCCGTCAGGGTCTCTTGCATCGCACATGTTTTCCCTTTGCGCGAACACGAGCGCAACGCGAGTGGGAGGCGACCGCGGCTGCGGTCTCGCACCAGCGCGGCGCGATTGCGACGTCGGCGCGCTGGGCGGGGTTGACGCGTCCGTGCGGCGCCCTTATCTTCGCGAGCCGCCAGAAGTTCACCATGTCAGCCCAGGTTCACTCTTCAGAACCCCGAGGTGTCATCCCTGACCCCGGCACAGGAAGGCAGAGCCATGCACTCTCCCGGCCGCTCCCCCTCCCGATTACGCACCCTCGCCACCGCCTCCGCCGCCGCGCTGGCCGCCGCCGGCGGGCTGATCGCGGCGGGCACGACCGCGCGGGACGCCCCCGCCGTCACCGCCGCGCTGATCTCCGTCTCGGACGCCGACGGGCTCAAGGACGCCCTCGCCGCCGCCCGGCCCGGCGACACGATCCGGCTCGCCGACGGTACGTACCACGGCAGCTTCGAGATCAACGCCTCCGGAACCTCCGGCTCCAGGATCACCCTCACCGGCTCGCCGAAGGCGATCCTCACCGCGAGCGGCGGCTATGGACTGCATCTGAACGGCGCCTCGTACTGGACGGTCAAGGGCATCACGGTTACCGGCGGCCGGGAAGGCATCAAGATCGACAGTGCGGAGAGCGTCACCGTCGACTCGGTTTCGGTCACCGTCCAGGGGCATGCGTAAGGCCCGCCCCCCAGGGGGGAGCGGGCCTTACAACGATCAGCCGGTGCGGCTAGCGGCAGCCGCCGACCGGGTCAGACCGGTTCAGCTCTGGCCGCCGGCCAGCTTCTCGCGAAGCGCGGCCAGCGCCTCGTCCGAGGCCAGGGCGCCGGAGTTGTCGGCCGACTCCGAGGAGTACGAACCGCCGCCACCCGAGGTCTGCCCGCCCGGCGCCGGGGCAGCGCTGCCGGTCTCGGCAGCGGCCTGCTCGTCGGCCTCGCGGGACTTGATGACCTGCGCCTGGTGCTGCTCGAAGCGCTGCTGCGCCTCGGCGTACTGGGTCTCCCAGGCCTCGCGCTGGGTCTCGAAGCCCTCGAGCCAGTCGTTGGTCTCGGGGTCGAAACCCTCGGGGTAGATGTAGTTGCCCTGGTCGTCGTAGGACGCGGCCATGCCGTACAGGGTCGGGTCGAACTCGACCGCGGACGGGTCGGCACCGAAGGCCTCGTTGGCCTGCTTCAGCGAGAGGCTGATGCGGCGGCGCTCGAGGTCGATGTCGATGACCTTGACGAAGATCTCGTCGTTGACCTGGACGACCTGCTCCGGGATCTCCACGTGGCGCTCGGCCAGCTCGGAGATGTGGACCAGGCCCTCGATGCCCTCGTCCACGCGGACGAACGCACCGAACGGAACGAGCTTGGTGACCTTACCCGGGACGACCTGACCGATCTGGTGGGTCCGGGCGAACTGCTGCCACGGGTCTTCCTGGGTCGCCTTGAGCGACAGGGAGACGCGCTCGCGGTCCATGTCGACGTCCAGGACCTCGACCGTGACCTCCTGGCCGACCTCGACAACCTCGGACGGGTGGTCGATGTGCTTCCAGGACAGCTCGGAGACGTGGACCAGACCGTCGACGCCACCCAGGTCCACGAAGGCACCGAAGTTGACGATGGAGGAGACGACGCCGGAGCGCACCTGACCCTTCTGGAGGGTGGTGAGGAAGGTCTGGCGGACCTCGCTCTGGGTCTGCTCCAGCCAGGCACGGCGGGACAGGACCACGTTGTTGCGGTTCTTGTCCAGCTCGATGATCTTGGCCTCGAGCTCCTTGCCCACGTAGGGCTGAAGGTCGCGGACGCGGCGCATCTCCACCAGAGAGGCGGGGAGGAAGCCACGGAGGCCGATGTCGAGGATGAGACCACCCTTGACGACCTCGATGACGGTACCGGTGACGATCCCGTCCTCTTCCTTGATCTTCTCGATGGTGCCCCAGGCACGCTCGTACTGGGCGCGCTTCTTCGAGAGGATCAGGCGGCCTTCCTTGTCCTCCTTCTGAAGGACAAGGGCCTCGATCTCGTCGCCGACGGCCACGACCTCGTTCGGGTCGACGTCGTGCTTGATCGAAAGCTCGCGAGAAGGGATGACGCCTTCGGTTTTGTAACCAATGTCGAGCAGGACCTCGTCCCGGTCGACCTTCACGATGACGCCGTCGACGATGTCGCCGTCGTTGAAGTACTTGATCGTCTCGTCGATCGCGGCGAGGAAGGCTTCCTCGGAACCGATGTCGTTTACCGCCACCTGCGGGGTGGTGCGGGTTGCCTCGGTGCTGCTCGTCATGTGGGAAAGGGCTCCGGTACGGACATTGAGTCGTAGGTACTGCTACGCCGAGGACCCTTATCGCACTGCCGAAGCCGGACAGCCTTGGAGGCGTTTGTCTTTCCCGAGGGATCGAAAAGCGCCTCGGCGACCGAGGGGCCATACAACAGATGCGAGCGCGGCCTGCTCCGTCTGAGGCGCGCAAGCCCGCAGCGCAACTTGTAGCATACGGGGGCAGCCGGGCATGGTCAATGCACGAAGAGCACACGCGGGGCCTAACGCCCCGAACCCGGCAATTTGCATGGTCCGTACTGCGACGCGGTCCTTACCGTGCCCCGCAGCCACAGGTCGATACAGAGAGTACGACGACGCGCGCGATGGTCCAAGAACACGAGCCCAGTGACGCCCCGGCACCGGACGCCCCGGAACCGACCGCCACCCGTCGGACCGCCGACGACACGGAGAGCAGCCGGGCCAGCCGGGGGTGGTGGGACCGCAACGCGGACGAGTACCAGGACGAGCACGGCGGCTTCCTCGGCGACGACCGGTTCATATGGGGCCCCGAAGGGCTCGACGAGGCCGAGGCGCGGCTGCTCGGGCCGGCGGACGGGCTGGCCGGGCTCGACGTACTGGAGGTGGGTGCGGGCGCGGCGCAGTGCGCGCGCTGGCTGGCGGCGCGGGGGGCGCGGCCGGTGGCGCTCGACCTCTCGTACCGGCAGCTGCGGCACGCGCGGCGGATCGACGCCGAGACCGGCGGCAGGTCCGAGATCGCCTTGGTCCAGGCCGACGCCACGGCCCTCCCCTTCCGGGGCGGCTCGTTCGACCTCGCCTGCTCGGCGTACGGAGCGATCCCGTTCGTCGCCGATCCGGTGCGGGTGATGCGCGAGGTCCGGCGGGTGCTGCGGCCGGGCGCGCGGTGGGTCTTCTCGGTGACGCATCCGGTGCGATGGGCCTTCCCCGACGAGCCGGGTCCCGAGGGGCTGTCCGTGGCCGGCTCCTACTTCGACCGCACGCCCTATGTGGAGCAGGACGAAGCGGGCCGGGCCGTCTATGTGGAACACCACCGGACGCTCGGCGACCGGGTGCGGGACGTGGTGGCCGGGGGCTTCCGGCTGATCGATCTCGTGGAACCCGAATGGCCCGCGTGGAACCACCAGGAGTGGGGCGGCTGGTCCCCGCTGCGCGGGAACCTCATCCCGGGCACGGCCATCTTCGTCTGCGAGCGGGACTGAGCCGGCCGGTGACCCTCCGTACTGACGCGCTCCAAAGCCTTGCCGTTCGCGAAGCCGTACCCGAACTGCTGCGCGCCCTCGACGACCGTGGGGCGGCGGTGCTGTGCGCGCCGCCGGGGACCGGTAAGACCACGCTGGTGCCGCTGGTGCTGGCCGGACTGGTGGGCGACGGCCGGCCGGTACGGCGGGTGCTGGTCGCCGAGCCTCGGCGGATCGCGGCGCGGGCCGCCGCGCGGCGGATGGCCTGGCTGCTGGGCGAGCGGGTGGGAGAAGGGGCAGCGCGCAGCGCTTCCGACCGGGGTGGTGGCCGGGCGACGGGTGGGCGGGTCGGATTCACCGTGCGCGGGGAGCGGCAGGCCGGGCGCGGGACCGTGGTCGAGGTCGTGACGACCGGTGTGCTGTTGCAACGGCTGCAACGCGATCAGGAGCTGGCCGGGGTCGACGTGATCGTCCTCGACGAATGCCATGAGCGGCATCTGGACGCCGATACAGCCGCCGCCTTCCTGCTGGACGTGCAGGCCACGCTGCGCCCCGATCTGCGGCTGGTCGCGGCATCCGCGACGACGGACGCGGAGGGCTGGGCGCGGCTGCTCGGCGGCGACGCCGAGCCCGCACCGATCGTGTCCGCGCCGGGCGTGTCGCACCCCGTGGAGATGGTGTGGGCGCCGCCCGCGCGCCCCGTACGCCCGCCGCACGGGATGCGCGTGGACCCTGCCCTGCTGGAGCACGTCGCGACCGTAGTACGGCGGGCGCTGCGCGAGCGGGACGGCGATGTGCTGTGTTTCCTGCCCGGCGTCGGGGAGATCGCGCGGGTGGCCGGCCGGCTGGGCGGTCTGACGGACGTGGACGTCCTGCAGGTCCACGGGCGGGCGCCCGCCGCCGTACAGGAAGCGGTGCTCGCGGGGGCGGACGGCGGACGGCGGCGAGTGGTGCTGGCCACCTCGGTCGCCGAGTCGAGCCTGACCGTGCCGGGCGTACGGGTGGTCGTGGACTGCGGTCTCGCGCGGGAGCCGCGGATGGACCACGCGCGCGGTCTGAGCGCGCTGACGACCGTAAGGGCGTCACGAGCGGCGGCCCGCCAGCGCGCGGGCCGGGCGGGGCGCGAGGCGCCGGGCGTGGTCTACCGCTGCTGGCCCGAGGCGGAGGACGCCCGGCTGCCGCGCTTCCCCTCACCGGAGATCGCCGGGGCGGACCTGACGGCCTTCGCCCTGCAGGCGGCCTGCTGGGGCGACCCGGACGCGTCGCGCCTGGCGCTGCTGGACCCGCCGCCGGCGGGGGCGATGACGGCCGCCCGGGAGACGCTGACGACGATCGGCGCCGTGGACCCCACCGGACGGGCCACCGAACGCGGTACCCGGATGGCCCGCCTCGGCCTCCATCCCCGCCTCGCCCGGGCGCTTCTGGACGGCGCGAGGGCGGTCGGCGCCCGCCGAGCGGCGGAGGTCGTGGCCCTCCTGAGCGAGGAGCCGCCGAGGGCCTACGGCGACGACCTGACCGCCGCCTGGCGCACCGCCCGCCACGGCGCCGACGCCTACGCCACGAGGTGGCGCCAGGAGGCCCGCCGCCTGGAGCGCGCGGTGACCGGGGATTCGCTCGCAGCGCCGCGTGCCGATACGCCGGCCGGGCAGCCGGAGGCGGGGGCGGCGGGCGCGCGGGCGGACGCCGGGAGCGGCGCGCCGACCGCCCCACCCGCCGGCGCGGGGGCCACCCGCCCGGGCACCGGGCAGCCGGACGTTCACACGGGACCCGGGCAGTCGCACGGCCAGGCCGAGACGGCAGCGCCGCGCGCCGACACGCCGGCCGGGCAGCCGGCGGGGGCGCGGGGTGGCTCGGCGGCGGGGCGCGGCGGCGGTCACGACGATGCCGTGGCCGGGCTTGTGGTCGCGTTGGCGTTTCCGGAGCGGGTGGCCCGGCGGCGGGGGGAGCGGGCTTATCTGATGGCGGCCGGCACGGGGGCCGAGCTGGGGGACGGGTCGCGGCTCGGCGACGCCCCCTGGCTCGCCGTGGCCGTCGCGGACCGGCCGGTGGCCTCCGCGTCCGCGCGGGTGCGGCTCGCCGCCGTGACCGACGAGGACACGGCCCGCGCGGCGGCCGCCGCGCTGGGGTCGGACGGCGAGGAGGTGCGCTGGGCCGACGGTGACGTGGTCGCGCGCCGGGTGACCCGGCTGGGCGCGATCGAGCTGGCGGCCCGGCCGCTGGCCGCGCCCGATCCCGCGCTCGTACGGGAGGCCCTGCTGGAGGGGTTGCGCCGCGAGGGTCTGGGGCTGCTGCGGTGGTCGGCGCAGGCCACGGCGGTGCGGCAGCGGATGGCGTTTGTGTACCGGGAGCTGGGCGAGCCCTGGCCGGACGTCTCGGACGCGGCGCTGCTGGACCGTACGGACGACTGGCTGGGCGTGGAGCTGGACCGGGCCCGCCGGCGGGCCGATCTGGAGCGGGTGGACGCCGGGCAGGCGCTGGCCCGGCTGATGCCGTGGGCCACGGGCGACGCCGCGCGCTTCGAGGAGTTCGCGCCGGAGCGGATCGAGGTGCCGAGCGGATCGCGGGTGCGGGTGGAGTACGGCGAGGGGCAGCCGGTGCTGGCGGTGAAGCTGCAGGAGCTGTTCGGATGGCAGGAGACGCCGCGGATCGCGGGCGGGCGGGTGCCGCTGCTGGTGCATCTGCTGTCCCCGGCGGGGCGTCCGGCCGCGGTCACCGCCGATCTGGCGTCGTTCTGGAAGGACGGCTACCGGTCCGTACGGGCCGAGCTGCGCGGCCGGTACCCCAAGCACCCCTGGCCGGAGGATCCGGGGACGGCCGCGCCGACCCGGCGGACCAACGCCCGCCGCTGAGCCGTAACGACAAGGGCCGTTCAGTCGGCCCAGGCGCGGAGCCGCCGCGCGGTCTCGCTCAGCCGGAACCTGGTGGTCTTCCGTATGTCGCGGACGAGCTTGACCATCCCGCCCGGCGGCGGCGTGACCGGCTCTCCGGACTCCTCCATGTACATCTGGGCGCAGGCCGCGCCGATCGTGGCGTTGTAGTCGGAGAACGGTTCGAGGATCAGCGAGGTGTGCAGAAAGGTCGCGGCGCGCGCCGCGACCTCCTCGTAGTAGGGCTCCCCCGCGAACCGCTCGTAGCGGTGCCGCTCGGTCATGCAGTGCAGGGCGCCCCAGTCCCGCACCGGGGTGTTGACCGGGGAGACCTCGACCTGGACATTGAGCACCCAGCCGGCGTCGACATACAGGATCACCGCTGGCCTTCCGGGAACTCCCGCTCGAATTCGACCTTGTACTCCAGGGCGAATTTCACGGCCCCTTCGACGAAGCGCTGCTTCTGCCGCCGCCGCACCACGTCCTCGGTCAGTATGTCGTGGGCGAGCCGCTTGATCGCCACGCCCTTCTCCTTGGCCTCGGCGCGCAGCTCGGCCAGCTCCTGCTCGGTGAACTCGATCGTGATGCCAGGCATGGGCGGCATGCTATCCACGCCGATACCCTGATCACTACCGCTGTCGCTACCCCGGGCGAATTCCGGGACGGAGGTTGACGCGCCGGCCGGCACCGCCCCCGAGCCCGGTGCGGGCTCGGGGGCGGTGCGTGAGTACGTCAGGCGCCCGGTCAGGAGGCGGCGGCCTGGGCGACGGTCAGCTCGACGTCCAGCACCGTGCCCTCGGCCGTGGTCAGGCGGAGCAGGAAGGTGCCCGCGTGGTCATCGGTGAGGATCTTCGGCAGGGTGAGCTGCCCGAGGACGTTGGTCTTCAGGGCGGTCAGGGTCCGGACCGGGTTGCCCTTCTCGTCCAGGAAGTACGGGCCCTTGTCGTTCTGCTGGGGCTGCGCGGCTTTCGCGGAGTCCGGCGTGATCATGGTCGCGGTCACCGGCACCTGAGCCGCGACCTTGCCCTGGTACGTCGCCTTGACGGTGAGCGGGTCGGTGAAGAAGCCGCCGGTCTCGGCCTTGAGGGCCTTGTCGTCGAGCCGGGCCAGCACATCGGCCCGCGGTACGGGCCGGGCCTTGACGGTCGCGGCGAAGTCGACCGGGGCCACATCCCGCCCGACCACCGTGGCGCGCACGGTGAAGGAGCCCGTCTTCTCGCCCGCGGCCAGCTTCGGCGCGGTGGCGATGCCGTCGGAACCGGTGAGCACGGTGGCGGACCTGACGAGGCCGATGAAGCGGGCGTCCGTCTCGCCGCGGATCTCGTACCTGACCCGTGCCCCGGCCACCGGCTTGCCCGCGGCGTCCACGGCCTTGACCCGGGGCGACCGGGCGAAGTCGGCGCCCGCGGTGGCGGACAGCTCCTTTGCACCGACGGAGCCGAGCTTGTCGGCACCGCTGGGCGTCGGGATCGGGGTCGGCTTCGTGGGCGTGTGGCTCGGCGAGCCGGGGGTCTCGATCTTGCCCGAGCCGGTCGCCGGGGACGTCGGAGTGGAGCTGTCGTCGTCCCCGGTGGGCTTGGGGAGGGTGTGAGCGTGGTGCTCCTGCTTGCCCTTGCCCTTCCTTCCGGAGCCCGAGCCGTCGCCGCCGCTCGTGTCGTCGCCCGAGGGCAGCACTCCGGCGCCGTCGGGGAGCTCATGGGTGCCGCGCTTGTAGTACTCGAACCACGACAGGACCGTGTTCAGATACTCCCGCGAGTGGTTGTAGCCGAGGATCGCGCGGTCCAGGTCGTCCTGGACGGACAGATCACGGCCGGCCGCGCAGAGGTAGCCGCCGGCGGCGAGCGCCGCGTCATAGACGTTGTTGGGGTTCTTCTCGCCGTCACCGTTGCCGTCCTTACCCCAGCCGGCCCAGGTGGACGGGATGAACTGCATGGGGCCGACGGCCCGGTCGTGCGTACTGTCGCCGTCGTACGCACCGCCGTCGGTGTCCTTGATCAGGGCGAAGCCCTTGCCGTTGAGCGCCGGGCCGAGGATGGGCGTGACGGTGGTGCCCTCGGAGTCGACATTGCCGCCGCGGGCCTGGCCGGACTCGACCTTGCCGATCGCGGCGAGCAGCTGCCAGGGCAGATTGCAGCCCGGGTTGGACTCCTTGAGGGCCGCTTCGGCCCCCTTGTACGCGTCGAGGACGGACGCGGGGATGCCCGCCTCGGCCTTGGTGGCGCCGCCCGGGAGCCCCGGCAGATCGATGGAGGAGCCCGGTTTGTCGGGCGTGGTCAGCGGCGGCAGATCGGTCTGGTACGACGAACCGCCGTCGATGGGGGTGTCGGCCTCGGCCGGTGTCCGTGACTCACCGGCCGCCTGCTCCCGGTTACGGTCCCGGTCGCTGTGGTCCGTACTGGCGAACCCGGGCGCCTGGGACGCGGTGAGGGCGGCCATCGCGGCCGCCGCCACCGCCGTCGTGGCCGCCCCCTTGCGCAGTCGTCGGCCGATAAGCGGTGCCATCCGTATGTCCCTCCCGTCGAGCAAGCGCGCTCCCCCGCGCGTCAACCCTGGTGACACTACGACAACTTATGGCACGCAGCTACCGGTGCAAACCGAGCGTCAGCGAATGTCTCAGTGGGCGGCCGACTCCCAGTCAGGACCGACGCCGACCGACACATCCAGCCGGGCACGCAGCTCGAAGGCGTCCGCCATCTCGCGGCGCACCAGCTCCTCGACCCGCTCCCGCTCGCCCGGGGCGATCTCCAGCACGATTTCGTCGTGCACCTGGAGCAGTATCCGCGACGACAGTTTCTCCCGCGTCAACGCCGCGTCCACCTTCAGCATCGCGATCTTCACGATATCGGCGGCGGTGCCCTGGATCGGGGCGTTGAGCGCCATCCGCTCCGCCATCTCGCGGCGCTGGCGGTTGTCGCTGTTCAGGTCCGGGAGATAGCGGCGGCGGCCGAGCATGGTCTCCGTATAGCCGGTGGCGCGCGCCTCCTCCACGACCCGCTGGAGATAGTCGCGCACCCCGCCGAACCGCTCGAAGAAGTTCTCCATCAGCCGGCGCGCCTCATCGGGGGTGATGCCCAGCTGCTGGGAGAGGCCGAACGCCGAAAGCCCATACGCCAGTCCGTACGACATCGCCTTGATCTTGCGGCGCATCTCCGGGTCGACCTCGGACTTGGCGACGCCGAAGACCTGGGAGGCGACCGTGGTGTGCAGGTCCTCACCGGAGGTGAACGCCTCGATCAGCCCCTCGTCCTCCGAGAGATGGGCCATCACGCGCAGCTCGATCTGGCTGTAGTCGGCGGTCATCAGCGACTCGAAGCCCTCGCCGACCACGAAGCCGCGCCGGATCGCCCGGCCCTCGTCCGTGCGCACCGGGATGTTCTGCAGGTTGGGGTCCGTGGAGGACAGCCGGCCGGTGGCCGCCACCGTCTGGTTGAAGGTGGTGTGGATGCGGCCGCCGGGGGCGATCGTCTTGATCAGCCCCTCCACGGTGGAGCGCAGCCGGGCCTGCTCACGGTGGCGCAGCATGATCACCGGGAGCTCGTGGTCGGTCTGCGCGGCCAGCCAGGCGAGCGCGTCGGCGTCCGTGGTGTACCCGGTCTTGGTCTTCTTGGTCTTCGGCAGGCCCAGCTCGCCGAAGAGCACTTCCTGGAGCTGCTTGGGCGAGCCGAGGTTGAACTCATGGCCCACCGCGGCGTGCGCCTCCTTGACCGCCTGCTGGACGGCGCCCGCGAACTGCTGCTCCATGCGCTCCAGCCAGGCGCGGTCGGCGGCGATGCCCGAGCGCTCCATCCGGGCCAGCAGCTCGGAGGTGGGCAGCTCCACATCGTGCAGCAGCCCGGCCGCGCCCACGTCCTTCAGCCGGCCGCCGAACGCCTCGCCGAGGTCCACCACCGTCCGCGCCTTGATCATCAGGGCGTCCTGCTCGGCCTGCTCATCGGTGCCGAAGGCCAGCTGTCCGCTCTCCGCGGCAGCCGCCGGGGAGAGCTCGCGGCCCAGGTACTCGACCGACAGGGCGTCCAACTCGAAGGAGCGGCGGCCGGGCTTGACCAGATAGGCGGCGAGGGCGGTGTCCATGGTGACGCCCGCGACGGACCAGCCGTGCTCGGCGAAGACCCGCATGACGCCCTTGGCGTTGTGCATCACCTTGGGCCGGTCCGCGTCCGCGATCCAGGCGGCGAAGGCCCGCTCGTCGGCCTCGTCCAGCTGGGACGGGTCGAAGCAGGCGGCGGGCCCCTCGGCGGTGGCCAGCGCGATCTCGCTGACGCTGCCGCTGCCCAGGGCCCAGGCGTCGACGGTGGCCAGACCCAGCGGCGCGCCGCCATGGGTCTCCAGCCAGGGGGCGAGCTCGCCCGCGCCCAGCGGCACCCCGTCGACCTCGACACCGGGGCCCGGGGCCGCGGGCTCCTCCTCGGCCGCGCCCGGGTCGACGGCCATGATCCGGTCGCGGAAGTTCTGATGGCGGAACTCCAGGGCGTCGAGGATCACCGACAGTGATTCCCTGTTGTACGGAGCGCGCTTGAGCCCCTCGGGGCCGGTGCCCAGCTCCACGTCCCGCACCAGCTCGGTCAGCTGCCGGTTGAGCTTGACGGCTTCCAGATGGTCGCGGAGCTTCTCCCCGACCTTCCCCTTGACCTCGTCGACCCGCTCCACCAGCTCCTGGAACGACCCGAACTGATTGATCCACTTCGCGGCGGTCTTCTCGCCGACGCCCGGAATGCCGGGGAGGTTGTCCGACGGGTCGCCGCGCAGCGCCGCGAAGTCGGGGTACTGGCGCGGGGTGAGACCGTACTTCTCCTGGACCTTCTCGGGGGTGAACCGGGTCAGCTCGGAGACGCCCTTGGTCGGGTAGAGCACCGTGACATGGTCGCTGACCAGCTGGAACGAATCCCGGTCGCCGGTGACGATCAGCACCTCGAACCCCTCGGCCTCGGCCTGGGTGGCGAGGGTGGCGATGACGTCGTCCGCCTCGAAGCCGTCCACCGCGAAGCGGGTGATGTTCATCGAGTCGAGCAGCTCGCCGATCAGCTCGACCTGGCCCTTGAACTCATCCGGGGACTTGGAGCGGTTCGCCTTGTACTCCGTGAACTGCTCGGAGCGCCAGGTCTTGCGCGAGACGTCGAACGCCACGGCCAGGTGCGTGGGCCGCTCATCACGGAGCGTGTTCGCCAGCATCGAGGTGAAGCCGTAGATCGCATTGGTGGTCTGGCCGGTGGTCGTGTTGAAATTCTCCGCCGGCAGCGCGAAGAACGCCCGGTATGCCAGGGAATGCCCGTCCAGCAGGAGCAGGCGGGGACGGTCCTCCCCCGTACGGTCGGGCGCGGGCGCTGCGGTCTTCTTCGATGCTTTCTCTGCCACGTCACCGATCCTGCCACGCCCCACCGACAATGCTCCCGCCTCCACCGCCCGGACCCCGCCCCGACCGGGGCCGCGGCCCCGGACGTCAGTGGCCCATGACAGGATCGGACTGAGCAGAACCATGTACAGGTCACGCAGCGCCCGAGCCCCAGGGAGAGCGACATGGCAGCCAAGCCACCCGCAGGCGACCCCGTCCAGGACGCGCCCGAGGTCGCGCCCCCGCAGCACGCCGCCGCCGGGCTGCCCGCCGTCGGACATTCCCTGCGCATCGCCCAGCAGCAGATGGGGGTCCGCCGCACCGCGCTCACCCTCCTGCGGGTCAACCAGAAGAACGGCTTCGACTGTCCGGGGTGCGCCTGGCCCGAGCCGGACAAGCGGCACACGGCCGAGTTCTGTGAGAACGGGGCGAAGGCCGTCGCCGAGGAGGCGACGCTGCGCCGCGTCACCCCCGCATTCTTCGCCGCCCACCCGGTGGCCGACCTCGCCACCCGCAGTGGGTACTGGCTCGGCCAGCAGGGCCGGCTGACCGAGCCCATGTACCTGGCCGACGGCGCCGAGGCCTACGAGCCGGTCTCCTGGGAGCGCGCCTTCGACATCATCGCCGACGAGCTGGGCGCCCTCGGCTCCCCCGACGAGGCCGTCTTCTACACCTCGGGCCGCACCAGCAACGAGGCCGCCTTCCTCTACCAGCTCTTCGCCCGCGAATTCGGCACCAACAACCTGCCCGACTGCTCCAACATGTGCCATGAGTCCTCGGGCTCGGCGCTCACCGAGACCCTCGGCGTCGGCAAGGGCAGTGTGCTGCTGGAGGACCTCTACAAGTCCGACCTGATCATCGTGGCCGGGCAGAACCCGGGCACCAACCATCCGCGCATGCTCTCCGCCCTGGAGAAGGCCAAGGCCAACGGCGCGAAGATCATCTCCATCAATCCGCTGCCCGAGGCGGGTCTGGAGCGGTTCAAGAACCCGCAGAACGCGCGCGGCATCGCCGGCGGCGGCACCGCGCTCACCGATCTCTTCCTGCAGATCCGGCTCGGCGGCGACCAGGCCCTCTTCCGCGTCCTCAACAAGCTGATCCTCGAAGCGTCCGATGACGCCTCCGGCGCGGGTGAGGGCGCCGTCGACGAGGAGTTCGTCCGCGAGCACACCCATGGCTTCGAGGAGTTCGCCGCCGCGGCCCGCGCCGCCGACTGGGACGAGACGCTGCGCGCCACCGGTCTGGAGCGGGCCGACATCGACCGCGCGCTGCGCATGGTCCTCGCCTCCCAGCGCACCATCGTCTGCTGGGCGATGGGCCTGACCCAGCACAAGCACTCGGTGCCCACCATCCGGGAGATCGTCAACTTCCTGCTGCTGCGCGGCAACATCGGCCGCCCCGGCGCCGGGGTGTGCCCGGTGCGCGGCCACAGCAATGTGCAGGGCGACCGCACCATGGGCATCTTCGAGCGCCCCGCCCCGGCCTTCCTGGACGCCCTGGAGCGGGAGTTCGGCTTCGCCCCGCCGCGCGAACACGGCTTCGACGTCGTCCGGGCCATCCGCGCCCTGCGCGACGGGCAGGCGAAGGTCTTCTTCGCCATGGGCGGAAACTTCGTCGCGGCCTCCCCCGACACCGAGGTGACCGAGTCCGCGATGCGCTCCGCGCGGCTGACCGTCCACGTCTCCACCAAGCTCAACCGCTCGCATGCGGTCACCGGCGCCCGCGCGCTGATCCTGCCCGCCCTCGGCCGCACCGAGCGGGATCTGCAGTCCGGCGGCCCGCAGTTCGTCACCGTCGAGGACTCCATGGGCATGGTGCACGCCTCGCGCGGGCGGCTGGAGCCCGCGAGCCCGCGGCTGCTCTCCGAGCCGGCCATCGTCTGCCGGCTCGCCCGCCGGGTGCTCGGCCCCGAAAGCCGCACCCCCTGGGAGGAGTTCGAGAAGGACTACGCGACGATCCGCGACCGCATCGCGGCTGTCATCCCCGGCTTCGAGGACTTCAACGCCCGGGTCGGCGACCCGTCCGGCTTCGCCCTGCCGCACGCCCCGCGCGACAGCCGCAGCTTCCCCACCGCCACCGGCAAGGCCAACTTCACCGCCGCCCCCGTCGAGTACCCGACGGTGCCCGAGGGCCGGCTGCTGCTGCAGACCCTCCGCTCCCACGACCAGTACAACACCACCATCTACGGCCTGGACGACCGCTACCGCGGCATCAAGAACGGCCGCCGGGTGGTGCTGGTGCACCCCGAGGACGCCCGCGAGCTCGGGCTCGCCGACGGCTCGTACGCCGATCTGGTCAGCGAGTGGACGGACGGCACCGAGCGGCGCGCCACCGGCTTCCGGGTGATCCACTACCCGACCGCGCGCGGCTGCGCCGCCTCGTACTACCCGGAGACCAATGTGCTGGTTCCGCTGGACGCCACCGCCGACACCAGCAACACCCCGGCCAGCAAGTCCGTGGTGGTCCGGCTGGAACAAAAGCACCCCGCCTAAGCGTTCGCTCAGTGACCTGATAAGAAGGTGGCCACCACAAGCAACCGATCGGAGCCGGTCCTCATGGGCGAGCAGACCAGCGTGAAGTTCCCGCAAGAGGTCCTCGACGAATACGCGGCGCTCGGCGTCGACCTTCCCGCGCTGTTCTCCGCCGGACATCTCGGCACCCGCATGGGGGTGCAGATCCTCGAAGCCTCCGCCGAGCGGGTCGTGGGCACCATGCCCGTGGAGGGCAACACCCAGCCGTACGGACTGCTGCACGGCGGCGCCTCCGCCGTGCTGGCCGAGACCCTCGGCTCGGTCGGCTCGATGCTCCATGGCGGCAGCGGACGGATCGCGGTCGGCGTCGACCTCAACTGCACCCACCACCGCGGCGTCCGCTCCGGCCTGGTCACCGGCGTCGCCACCCCCGTCCACCGGGGCCGCTCCACCGCCACCTACGAGATCGTCATCAGCGACGAACAGGACCGGCGGGTGTGCACCGCCCGGCTGACCTGTCTGCTGCGCGAGGTGGACGAGTCCGGCCGGTCCAGGACCGTCGCCGACATCACCGAGGCCAAGGAGCGCGCCGGGCGGTAACGCCCGGCGCGGCGGACGGCCGCCGCGCGCTCTGAATCGAGGCCGCCCGCCGCGCCGGCGTTTCCCCACCCGAGCGGGCGGCCCGCGCACGGCCGTTGTCTCCCCCGACGGCCGGGCCTACCGTTTCTCCATGAGGGCATCGACCCGCACCGGCTCATGGCCCACGGCCGTCTGCGCACTCGTCCTTGCGGCTGCCGTGACCGGATGTGGCGGATCCGGTGCCGGCCCCGGCCCCGGTCCCGAAAGCCCGTCCCCCCAGCCCTCTTCACCCGTGCGGCTGTGCGTCGACCTGATCTCCTACTGGGCCGAGCAGGATCTGATCGGCGGCCGGTGGGCCGGGCTGGACTGGGAGCAGAAGGGGCTCTCCAACCAGCAGTACGAGATCTACGACGCCATCGTGCGCGCCGCCCGCGCCGAGCGGAAGCGGCATGGCACCGAGGCCGCCAGGGAACTGATCGCGCGTCGGTCCGAGGCGCGCTGCGCGGCCGAGAACGGCGCGACCCGCAGCTCCGAGAACTGGCGCCCGCCGGCATAGCGCCTCCCCCAGCCGGCATCAGGCATCACCCCCAGCCCCGGTGCGGCGCCGAGCCCCCGGCCGCCCTTCGTAACACTCCGTAACACCCACGCAATACAGGGCCGGGCGCTTCCCCTCGGCGGCAGCCACACATGGGATCTTTCCGCGTCCGCGTGAGCATGCCTCTCCGCACTTCACCCGCCAGTTCCTCACACTCCTTAGCGGAACTGCAGCTTCTCACCATCCGGACCTCATGATTAGACCGGATACACACTATTCGTCCCTTACGTTCCACTACACGGACACCCCAAAGTGACGCGCGCCATAACAAGACAGTCACATCATGGCCTGCACCTCTGCCCCCCGCAGCGCCCCACGCTTAGAGTCACAGCCAGTCACGACCGCGTCGGGTGTACGCCGCACCTGCACGTCAGTTCCAGGTCCATCCGGCGAGGACACGGCACCCCAAGACAGGGGCGCCTGGCCAGGGAAAGGATTCCTCGTGCGACACCGTTCCTTGCTTCTCATGACGACCGCGATCACTGCGGGAGCGCTCACCCTCAGCGCATGTGGGTCGCGCGACAACAAAGACGACAGTGGCGGCAAGGACAAGAAGACGACCGTCGTCATCGGGGTCGACGCCCCGCTGACCGGCTCGCTGTCCGCTCTCGGCCAGGGCATCAAGAACTCCGTCGACCTCGCGACGAAGATAGCCAACAAGAACAACGAGGTACCCGGCGTCACCTTCAAGATCAAGGCCTATGACGACCAGGCGGTGCCGTCCTCCGGCAAGCAGAACGCCACCTCGATGGTCGACGAGGAGGACATCCTCGGCATGGTCGGGCCGCTGAACTCGGGCGTCGCCCAGTCCATGCAGGGCGTCTTCAACAAGGCCGACCTCGCCCAGGTCTCGCCCGCCAACACCAACCCGGCGCTGAGCCAGGGCGACAAGTGGGCCTCCGGCAAGAAGGCACGCCCCTTCAAGACCTACTTCCGCACCTCGACCACCGACGTCATCCAGGGCCGGTTCGCCGCGCAGTACTACTACAAGGACGCGAAGAAGCGGAAGGTCTTCGTCGTCGACGACAAGCAGACCTACGGCGCCGGCCTCGCCACGATCTTCGCCCAGGAGTTCAAGCGTCTGGGCGGCAAGGTGGTCGGCACCGACCACCTCACCGTCAAGGAGACCGACTTCTCCGGCATCTCCAACAAGGTCAAGTCCACCGGCGCCGACTCCGTCTACTTCGGCGGCCAGTACCCCGAGGGCGGTCTCCTGTCCGACCAGGTCAAGCAGGCCGGCGCACAGGTCCCGGTGATGGGCGGCGACGGCATCTACGACCCGGCCTTCATCAAGGCCTCGGGCACCAAGAACGACGGCGACTTCGCCACCTCCGTCGGCTACCCGGTCGAGCAACTCGACTCCGCCAAGACGTTCGTGAAGAACTACCAGGCGCAGGGCTACAAGGACCCGTACGCGGCCTACGGCGGCTACTCCTACGACGCCGGCTGGGCCATCGTCCAGGCCGTCAAGTCCGTCGCGGCCGACAACGACGGCAAGCTCCCCGACGACGCCCGCGCCAAGATCACCGAGGCGCTCGCCAAGGTCTCCTTCGACGGTGTGACCGGCAAGGTCTCCTTCGACCAGTACGGCGACACCACCAACAAGCAGCTGACCGTCTACGAGGTCAAGAACGGCGCCTGGAAGGCCGTGAAGAGCGAGACCTTCAAGGACTGACCCCGGCCCCGCCCCTCACTCTCACGAAACGAGACCGCGCGAGGGCGCACACCAGCGCCCTCGCGCGGCGTCATATCCGACACGCTCATCGGAGGCCCTGCGGTGCACGAACTGCCGCAAACGCTGGTCAACGGCCTGACCCTCGGCGCCCTCTACGGCTTGATCGCCATCGGGTACACCATGGTCTACGGCATCGTCCAGCTCATCAACTTCGCCCATGGCGAGATCTTCATGATCGGGGGCTTCGGGGCCCTCACCGTCTACCTCTGGCTCCCCAGCGGTACCGCGCTCTCCCTGGCCCTCCCCCTGATGCTCATCGGCGGCATCGTCGCCTCGGTGGGCATCGCCACGGCCGCCGAGCGCTTCGCCTACCGGCCCCTGCGCGGCGGCCCCCGGCTCGCCCCCCTGATCACCGCGATCGGTCTGTCCATCGCACTGCAGCAGGCCGTCTGGGCGTTCTACCCGGACGCCAAGAAGGCGCGCAGCTTCCCCCAGTTCGAGGGCAAGTCGTTCGAGATCTTCAGCAATCTGCACATCCAGCGCGGCGACGCGTTCCTCCTCATAGCCGCCCCGCTGTGCATGCTCGCCCTGGGACTGTTCGTCTCCAAGAGCCGCGCCGGCCGCGCCATGCAGGCGACCGCACAGGACCCCGACACCGCCAAGCTCATGGGCATCAACACCGACCGCATCATCGTGATGGCCTTTGCCATCGGCGGTGCGTTCGCCGCCGTCGCCGCCCTCTCCCACGGGCTCAAATACGGTCAGATCAACTTCGAGATGGGCTTCATCGCCGGCCTCAAGGCCTTCACCGCCGCCGTCCTCGGCGGCATCGGGAACATCTACGGCGCCATGCTCGGCGGCGTCGTCCTCGGCGTCGCCGAGGCCCTGGCCATCAAGTACATCCAGGACATCCCCGGCATGGACCAGCTCGGCGGCGGGGCCTGGAAGGACGTATGGGCCTTCACCCTGCTCATCGTCGTCCTGCTGGTCAGGCCCCAGGGCCTGCTCGGCGAACGCGTAGCGGACCGGGCGTGAGGAAGTGAACCGATGACCAACGACAAGACCCAGAGCGCCGGCGAGGGCACCGTCGAGGCCGGCGTCACCGCCTCGCGCACCACCCTGCTCCGCGCCCTCACCGCGGCCGGCGGCGTCGCCGCCGTGGTCTCCACCTTCCTCGCCTGGACCTGGACAGCCGAGTTCCCCGGCGATCTGACCGTATACGGCTACCCCGGCGGACTACAGCTCCTCACCCTCGTCCTGGGTGCGGCCACCGCCCTCTTCGCCCTCGCCGCCCTGGACATCCGCGGCCTGCGCTGGCTCACCCCCGCGGGCTCCACCGTGGCCCTGCGGCTGCTGGCCCTCGGCACCTTCGCCGTCACCTGGTTCACCGTCATCGCCATCGCCGTCGACCTCGACGGACTGGTCAACCTGGAGCCGGGCGGCTGGGTCGCCGCCCTCGTCACCGCGGCGCCGGTCGCCACCACATTTCTGCTCCCTGACGACACCCGGCCCATCCGCCGCCCCCAGGAGCTCCCCTCCTGGGCCCATATCCTGATCATCGCGGCGGTCTTCGCCCTCGGGCTCTACGTCGTCAACTACGGCATCCAGACGGACGCGGACCACCCGGAGCCGTTCATCGGCTACCTCATCAGCGTCTGCTTCGCCGCGACCGCCCTCACCAAGGCGGGCCTCATCGCCCGGGTCAGCGGACTCACCGCCGCCTACCGCTCCACCACCCTGATCGCGGCCCTGCTCACCGCGCTGGTCTTCCCCTTTGTGCAGGACAAGTCCAGCTACACCGAACTGGGGGTGACCATCGCCATCTTCGCGACCGTCGCCCTCGGCCTGAACATCGTCGTCGGCCTCGCGGGCCTCCTCGACCTCGGCTATGTCGCCTTCCTCGGCGTCGGCGCCTACACCGCCGCCCTGGTCTCCGGATCCACCGCCTCCACCCTCGACGTGAAGTTCCCCTTCTGGGCCGCCGTGATCGCCGGAGCCGTGGTCTCCCTGATCTTCGGCGTCCTCATCGGTGCCCCCACCCTGCGGCTGCGCGGCGACTATCTCGCCATCGTCACCCTGGGCTTCGGAGAGATCTTCCGGATCGCCGTCAGCAACCTCGACGGCACCTCCGGACCCTCCGTCACCAACGGCCCCAACGGCATCCCCAACATTCCGCCGCTGGAGATCTTCGGCTTCAACTTCGACGACGACCACAGCTTCGCCGGACTCTCGCTCGACTCCAACGGCAACTACTACCTGCTGATGCTGCTGGTCACGATCCTGGTCGTGCTCGTCTTCAGCCGTGCCGGCAACTCCCGCATCGGCCGCGCCTGGGTCGCCATCCGCGAGGACGAGACCGCCGCCACCGCCATGGGCATCAACGGCTTCCGCGTCAAGCTCATCGCCTTCGCCCTCGGCGCCACACTCGCCGGAGTCGCCGGAACCGTATGGGCCCACGTCCAGAGCACCGTCGTCCCCGAGCAGTACGTCTTCGCCGGATCGGTCCCGCCGAACTCCACCTTCCTGCTCGCCGCCGTCATCCTCGGCGGCATGGGCACCATCGGCGGCCCGCTGCTGGGCGCCACGCTGCTCTTCCTCATCCCGAAGAAGCTGGAATTCCTCCAGGACTACCAGCTGCTGGCCTTCGGCGTCGCGCTCATCCTGCTGATGCGCTTCCGCCCCGAGGGGATCATCCCCAACCGGCGGCAGCAGCTCGAATACCACGAGACCGGCCAGCTCGACGTCCCCGACGACACCCGGCTCCAGGACAGCACCGTCGGCGTCACCAAGGCGGAGGCGTGACAGACATGACCACCACCAAGACCTCCCCCGTACTCACCGCCACCGGCGTCACCATGCGCTTCGGCGGACTCACAGCCGTAAGCTCCGTCGACCTCGACGTCCACCCCGGCGAGATCGTCGGCCTCATCGGCCCCAACGGCGCGGGCAAGACCACCTTCTTCAACTGCCTCACCGGGCTGTACGTCCCCACCGAGGGCAGCGTCTCCTACCAAGGCTCCGTCCTGCCGCCCAAACCCCATCTGGTCACCCAGGCAGGCGTCGCCCGCACCTTCCAGAACATCCGGCTCTTCGCCAATATGACGGTGCTGGAGAACGTCCTCGTCGGCCGCCACACCCGCACCAAGGAAGGCCTGTGGTCGGCCCTCCTGCGCGGCCCCGGCTTCAAACGCGCCGAAGCCGCCTCCAAGGCGCGCGCCATGGAACTCCTGGAATTCACCGGCCTCGCCGACAAGGCCGACCACCTCTCCCGCAACCTCCCCTACGGCGAACAGCGCAAGCTGGAGATCGCACGCGCCCTGGCCAGCGACCCCGGACTGCTGCTCCTCGACGAACCCACCGCCGGAATGAACCCCCAGGAGACCCGGGCCACCGAAGAACTCGTCTTCGCCATCCGGGACATGGGCACCGCCGTGCTCGTCATCGAGCACGACATGCGCTTCATCTTCAACCTCTGCGACCGGGTCGCCGTGCTCGTCCAGGGCCAGAAGCTCGTCGAGGGCACCTCGGACGTCGTCCAGAGCGACGAACGCGTCATCGCCGCCTACCTCGGCACCCCCTTCGAGGGCGATCCGGGCGAGGCGGAGGCGGCGGCGGTCCAGGCGGCGGAAGCAGGCGCGTCCGAGACGGCCGAGACGGCCGGCGTCGCCGGCACCGACGCCGACACCGACACCGACGCCGACGCCCAGACGAGCACCACAGCACGTACGGAGGACGAACAGTGACCGCACTGCTCGAGGTCGAGGACCTGCGGGTCGCCTACGGCAAGATCGAAGCCGTCAAGGGCATCTCCTTCAGCGTCGAGGCCGGCCAGGTCGTCACCCTCATCGGCACCAACGGCGCGGGCAAGACGACCACCCTGCGCACCCTGTCCGGCCTCCTGGAACCCCTCGGCGGCTCCATCCGCTTCGACGGCAAACCCCTCAAGGACATCCCCGCCCACAAGATCGTCGCCCTGGGCCTGGCCCACTCACCCGAGGGACGGCATATCTTCCCCCGGCTGACGATCGCCGAGAACCTCCAGCTCGGAGCGTTTCTCCGCAAGGACGCCGACGGAATCGCCGCCGACATCCAAAAGGCCTACGACCTCTTCCCCATCCTCGGCGAACGCCGCTCCCAAGCCGCCGGCACCCTCTCCGGCGGCGAACAGCAGATGCTCGCCATGGGCCGCGCCCTGATGTCCCGCCCCAAACTGCTGATGCTCGACGAGCCCTCCATGGGCCTCTCACCGATCATGATGCAGAAGATCATGCAGACCATCGCCGAACTCAAGGCCGAGGGCACCACCATCCTCCTGGTCGAACAGAACGCCCAGGCCGCCCTGTCCCTGGCCGACCAGGGGCATGTGATGGAGATCGGCAAGATCGTGCTGTCGGGCACAGGTGAGGCGCTACTGCACGACGAGTCGGTGCGCAAGGCCTACCTCGGCGAGGACTGACCGTTCCCGCACGCGGAAAGGCCCGCACCGCCGTCCGGCGGTGCGGGCCTCCGCGTGCGTGTACGTCTACTGGTCCTTCCCGGCCTTCTTCTCCGCCGCGTCCTCGATCACGGCCTCGGCCACCTGCTGCATCGACAGCCGGCGGTCCATCGAGGTCTTCTGGATCCAGCGGAAGGCGGCCGGCTCGGTCAGCCCGTACTGCGTCTGCAGGATGCTCTTCGCGCGATCGACCAGCTTGCGGGTCTCCAGGCGCTGGGAGAGGTCGGCGACCTCCTGCTCCAGCGTCTTCAGCTCGGTGAAGCGGGAGACGGCCATCTCGATGGCCGGCACCACGTCGCTCTTGCTGAACGGCTTCACCAGATACGCCATCGCCCCGGCGTCCCGGGCCCGCTCGACCAGCTCGCGCTGGGAGAAGGCGGTGAGCATGAGGACGGGGGCGATGCGCTCGGCGGCGATACGCTCGGCGGCGGAGATGCCGTCGAGGACCGGCATCTTCACATCGAGGATGACGAGGTCGGGGCGGTGCTCCTGAGCGAGCGCGACGGCCGTCTCGCCGTCGCCCGCCTCGCCGACGACGGAATACCCCTCCTCTTCGAGCATCTCCTTGAGGTCAAGGCGGATGAGGGCCTCGTCCTCGGCGATGACGACGCGGGTTGTCTGCGGCGGGACGTGCGACTGCGCGTCGGGGGCGTCAGCGGTGCTCACTGTGCTCCTCGTTTCCTGACAGGTGGGGCATCATGAGCCTACCTAGCTCCACACAGGCGGGAGACACACGGTATGCTCCTGTCGGGGTTTCCAGCCGGGTTGATGGAATCGGCAGACATGATCGCCTCAAAAGCGATTGCCCGAAAGGGCGTGCGGGTTCAAGTCCCGCACCCGGCACCTTCTCGTCGCCGCCCAAAGCGGACTCTCACGTTCTCGTGAACCTTAGCCGGTTGGGCCCTGCAATCGAACTTCGTAGCGCAGGGTTAGCACATGTACACACATGGCACTGGTGTGCGACAGAAAGCACTCGCCCTGCTCCGTTCCGGAGTCAAGAACGCCGAGGTCTCCCAGAGGCTCGGCGTGCCCGTAGGGACCGTCGGCTACTGGCTCCACCTCGATCGCGCCAAGCAGGGCGCACTCCCCGGCAGATCCCACCGACCTTGCCCACGCTGCGACGGCCGCGAACTCGATCATGCGGCCTACGCCTACTTACTGGGCCTGTATCTCGGCGACGGACACATCATCCAGTACTCCCAGCATCGCGCGCCGAGCCTCATGATCGCCTGTGCCGAAGCATGGCCGGGGTTGATGGACGCATGCCACACAGCGATGCAAGCCGTCTTCCCGGACAACTCCGTTTGCCGGGTGCGCAGGACTGGCTGCCGTAACGTGAAGGTCTACTCCCAGCACCTGGGGTGCCTGTTCCCCCAACACGGGCCTGGAAAGAAGCACGACCGGACGATCGCCCTGGAACCGTGGCAGCAGGCGATCGTGGACGCCCACCCCTGGGAGTTCATCCGCGGGTTATTCCACTCCGACGGCTGTCGGATCACCAACTGGACGACCCGGCTCGTCGCAGGCGAACGCAAGCGCTACGAATACCCCCGGTACTTCTTCACCAACAAGTCCGACGACATCCGCAAGCTCTGCTCCGACACCCTCACCAAGGTCGGCGTCGAATGGACGACCCTCGCGCGCGGCAGCGATCCGTTCAATATCTCCGTCGCCCGCCGCCCCTCCGTCGCCCTCATGGACGCCCACGTCGGGCCGAAGTACTGAGGAGGCGAACCCCGCACTCCGGCCCAGCGAGGGCTACCGCAGGTCGTCGGCGCCGATGTGGTGGACGCGGACCAGGTTGGTGGAGCCGGAGACGCCGGGTGGGGAGCCGGCGGTGATGATGACGAGGTCGCCCTTCTGGCAGCGGCCGAGCCGCAGCAGCTCCTCGTCGACCTGCGCCACCATCTCGTCCGTGGAGTCGACCTTCGGGCCGAGGAAGGTCTCGACGCCCCAGGTCAGATTGAGCTGGGAGCGGGTGCCCGGCTCCGGGGTGAAGGCGAGGAGCGGGATCGGGGAGCGGTAGCGGGAGAGGCGGCGGACGGTGTCGCCGGACTGGGTGAAGGCGACCAGGAACTTGGCGCCGAGGAAGTCGCCCATCTCGGCCGCCGCGCGGGCGACCGCGCCGCCCTGGGTACGGGGCTTGCTGCGCTCGGTGAGCGGGCGGAGGCCCTTGGCGAGGATATCCTCCTCGGCGGCGGTGACGATGCGGCCCATGGTCTTCACCGTGGCGATCGGGTACTTTCCGACGCTGGTCTCGCCGGAGAGCATCACCGCGTCCGTGCCGTCGATGACCGCGTTGGCGACGTCGGACGCCTCGGCGCGGGTGGGGCGGGAGTTGTCGATCATCGAGTCGAGCATCTGGGTCGCGACGATCACCGGCTTGGCGTTCCGCTTCGCCAGCTTGATCGCGCGCTTCTGGACGATCGGCACCTGCTCCAGCGGCATTTCGACGCCGAGGTCGCCGCGCGCGACCATGATGCCGTCGACGGCGTCGACGATCCCTTCCAGGTTCTCGACCGCCTGCGGCTTCTCGACCTTGGCGATGACGGGGAGCCGGCAGTCCTCCTCGACCATCACGCGGTGGACGTCCACGACGTCGTTGCCGTTGCGGACGAAGGAGAGGGCGATGATGTCGGCGCCGGT
Source organism: Streptomyces sp. NPDC005393 (assembly GCF_040606675.1). Classification (NCBI taxonomy): domain Bacteria; kingdom Bacillati; phylum Actinomycetota; class Actinomycetes; order Kitasatosporales; family Streptomycetaceae; genus Streptomyces; species Streptomyces sp. NPDC005393. Next base: position 38,949 of record NZ_JBEXFG010000033.1, read on the forward strand.
GCGCAGCGCCCAGCGCAGGTCCTCGATGTCCTTCCTGGAGAGCGCGGGGACCGAGACGGCGACGCCGGGCAGGTTGAGGCCCTTGTGGTCGGAGACCATGCCGCCCTCGATGACGATGGTGTGCACCCGCGGTCCGTCGACGTCGACGACCTCGAGGGTGACCCGGCCGTCGTCGACGAGGATGCGCTCGCCCTTGCTGACGTCGGAGGCCAGCCCCTCGTACGTGGTGCCGCAGCGGAACCGGTCGCCCTCGATCGGCTCGACGGTGATGGTGAACTCGTCTCCGCGTTCAAGGAGTACGGGCCCTTCGCGGAAGCGGCCGAGCCGAATCTTCGGACCTTGAAGGTCGGCGAGGATGCCGACGCTGCGACCGGTTTCCAGCGAGGCTTTGCGCACTCGCCGATAACGCTCCTCGTGCTCGGCGTAGGTGCCGTGGCTGAGGTTGAGGCGGGCCACGTCCATTCCGGCTTCGACGAGTGCTTTGATCTGCTCGTACGAGTCGGTCGCGGGTCCCAAAGTACAGACGATTTTTGCTCGGCGCATGTCGCCGAGCCTATGACTTACCGACGAGTAAAGAACCGAGAAGTGCGCACTCCCCCATGGCCTTTGGATGGCCGGTTGCCGACAACTAATGAAACGTGCGCACGGCCGCTCCGATGAGCGATGGAGGCGGTCGTTCACAGCTCCGGGCGGGTCATGGTGAAGCGCGCGTTGACGTGCGCGTATACGGTCTGGCGCTGCGGCTCCAGGTCCAGGGCCGGGGCGGCGTCCTCGGCGGAGGTCGCGTAGGCGGAGCGGCTGCGCGGGGAGGCCACCGCGACCGGCACCATCGGGCCCTGCTCCGCCTCGAGGTCGGCGAGCTCGACAAGGGCGACGAGCCGGGCGCCCAGCGCCCCGGCGTACTCGCGGGCGCGCTGCACCGCCTCCCGTACGGCCTGCCGGCGCGCCTCGCCGTGTGCGGGCGAGTCGGGGCGCAGCCCCCACCAGGGGCCGTCGATCCGGGTGAGCTCGAGGTCGGCGAGGCGGGTGGTGAGCTCGCCCAGCGCGGTGAAGTCGGTGAGGGCCGCGTCGATGTGCACGCGGCCGTGGTAGGCCCGTACGCGCTCGTGGCGGCCCTTGGCGAGCTCCGGGTGGACGGTGAAGGCGCCGGTCTCCAGCTTCTCGACCGCCTCGCCGTAGGACTTCACGAGATCGAGGACCTGGTTGTTGCGGCGGGTGAGGTCGTCGAGCGCGGCACGCCGGTCGGCGCCGCGTGCGCTGACGGTGATGCCGAGGCGGGCGATCTCGGGGTCGACTTCGAGGCGTGCCTCGCCGCGGACCGCGACGCGCGGGGTGTCGGGGGTGCCGTAGGGCACGGGGGCGGCGGGCGGCTGCGAGGGCTGTGAGGGCTGATCCATAGAGGGCTTCCCTGGGGTGTGGCGTACAGAGGCGTAGACGATGCGTATCACGCCGCGGCGCGGTCCCTCAGCCGGTTGACCATCCATCAGGACTGCCTGGGAGCAATCTGATCGAACCTGATGGGGGTGTTGCGAAACGGTACGGCCGCGCCAGAATCTACGCGCGTTGCGCCCGAATGGAGGGCCCGCGTACCGCAGGGGAGAAGAGATGCCGCTCAACCGTAGGACGTTCCTGGGCCGCTCGGCGGCGACGGGCGCGGGGGTCGCGCCGGCCGGAGCCGCCGCCCCGGCCGAGGCGCAGGGGCACCAGGCCCGGACCGGCATCGGAAGCGGTACGCCGTCACCGTCATGGGCACCACCGATCTGCACGGCAATGTCTTCAACCGGGACTACTTCACGGATGCCTCGTTCGACGACGCGGCGCACAATGACGTCGGCCTGGCGAAGATCTCGACGCTGGTGGACCGGATCCGCGAGGAGAAGGGCCGCCGCAATACGCTGCTGATCGACGCGGGCGACACCATCCAGGGCACCCAGCTGTCGTACTACTACGCCAAGGTGCCCGGTCACGGGTGCGAACGGCCCCGTGCACCCCATGGCCCAGGCGATGAACGCGATCGGCTATGACGCGGCGGCGCTCGGCAACCATGCGTTCAACTACGGCATTCCGGTGCTGCGGAAGTTCGAGGAGCAGTGCGACTTCCCGCTGCTGGGCGCGAACGCGCTGGACGCGAAGACGCTGCGGCCCCACGGGCGTCCGGTTCTTCGAGGCGGACGGCAGCGGCACGGGCATCGGGGTGCGGTCCGGCCACATCCCCGCCGAGCAGGTGGCCCATGTCGCCGACCAGGCGTGCGACTGGGCTGTCGAGGCGCTGAGCGCGCTGCGGAGGCCGGCCGTATGGCCCGAGTGCCCCGCTCACCCCGACGCGCATCCGCTCCAGGCCGAGGTGCGGGACGGCGCGGCGGTGTGGTCATGTCCGCGTACGGGCGAACCGGTCGCGCTGGTCGGGAAGGGTCCTGCTGCCGATGACGGAGCCGCACGGCCCTGACGGCTGAAGGCCGAAGGTGGTGAACGCGGTGCGTGGCGGCAGCGGATAGGCGGGCTCCGCCGTCAGCGCGTTGAGGATGACGGCGGAGCGCCAGGCCGCCAGGCCCAGGTCGGGGGTGCCGACGCCATGGGTGTGGCGCTCCGCGTTCTGGACGTACACCGAGCCCTTGATCAGGGGGTCGAGGACGAGGCGGTGGTCCGTGTCGACGCGGGGGCGCTCGGAGGAGTCCCGGCGGATGTACGGGTCGAGGGCGGCGAGCAGCGTGTCGACGCGGCGCTCGCGGTAGCCGGTGGCGAGGACGACGGCCTCGGTGGTGTGGCGGGCCCGGGTGCCCTGCTCGCCGTGTTCCAGATGGAGTTCGAGGCGGGCGGCGGCGATCCGGCCCGCGGTGCGGACGGTGACGCCGGGGGTGAGGACGGCGCCCGGCCAGTCGTTGAGGTGCTGGGCGCGGCGGTAGAGCTCGTGGTGGATGGCGTCGATGGTCTCGTGGGCGATGCCCTTGTAGAGCTGCCACTGCCGGGGCAGCAGCTGGTCGCGCATCGCCTCGGGCAGGGTGTGGAAGTGGCGGGTGTAGTCGGGGCTGAACTGCTCCAGGCCCAGCTTGCTGTACTCCATGGGCGCGAAGGCGGGGGTGCGGGCGAGCCAGTGGAGGCCCTCGGCGCCCAGGGGCCGGTTGCGGAGCAGGTCGAGGAAGACCTCGGCGCCGGACTGGCCGGAGCCGATGACGGTGACCTGGCCGGTGGCCAGCAACCGCTCGCGGTGCTCCAGGTAGTCGGCGGAGTGGAGGACGGGGACGCCCGGGGCGTCGGCGAGGGGGCGCAGGGGTTCGGGGACGTAGGGCTCGGTGCCGACGCCGAGGACGAGGTTACGGGCGTACGTACGGCCCAGGGCCTCGCCCTCGCCGTCCGGGCCGAGCCGGGTGAAGTCGATCTCGAACAGCCCGTATTCGTGGTCCCAGCGGACGGCGTCGATCTGATGGCCGAAGTGGAGGCCGGGGAGCTGTTCGCTGACCCAGCGGCAGTAGGCGTCGTATTCGGCCCGTTCGATGTGGAAGCGCTCGGCGACGTAGAAGGGGAACAGCCGCTCGTGGGTCTTGAGGTAGGTGAGGAAGCTCCAGGGGCTGCCGGGGTCGGCGAGGGTGACCAGATCGGCCAGGAAGGGGACTTGGATCGTCGCGCCGTCGATGAGGAGGCCGGGGTGCCAGTGGAAGGCGGGCCGCTGGTCGTAGAAGGCGGTGCGCAGGGTGGGGATGCCGTGGGCGAGGGCGGCCAGGGAGAGGTTGAACGGGCCGATGCCGATGCCGGCCAGGTCCAGCGGCTTCTCGGCGGCGGGTTCCTGCGCCGGGGTGGGGGTGGGGGGTTGTGCGGTGCTCATGGGGTGTTGCCTTCCACGAGTGCGAGCAGCCCGCGCAGATCGCTGGGCTGGGTGTACGGGTTGAGAAGGGTCGCCTTGAGCCACAGCCCCTCGGGGGTGATGGCGCGGCCGAGGACGGCCGTGCCGTCGTAGAGCAGGCGGCGGCGTAGCGCGGCGACGGCGGAGGGCCTCGCTCCGGCGGGGCGGAAGAGGACGGTGCTGATGGTGGGGCGGGCGTGGAGTTCGAGCCGGGGGCTGGCCTCGATGAGGTCCGCGAGGTGCCGGGCGGCGGCGCAGACGCGGTCGATCAGCTCCCCGAGGCCGTGGCGGCCCAGCGCCCGCAGGGTGACGGCGACCTTGAGGATGTCGGGGCGGCGGGTGGTGCGGTGCGAGCGGCCGAGCAGATCGGGGAAGCCGGCGTCGGTGTCGTCGTCGGCGTTGAGATAGTCGGCACGGTGCGCGAGCGGGGCCAGGGCGGCGGCGTCGGGGACGGCGAGGAGGCCCGCGGCGACCGGCTGCCAGCCGAGCTTGTGCAGGTCGAGGGTGACGCTACGGGCGCGGTCGAGCCCGTCGAGCCGGTCGCGCAGGGCGTCGCTGAACAGCAGCGGGCCGCCGTAGGCGGCGTCGATATGGAGGGCCGCGGCGTGGCGGTCGCAGACATCGGCGATGCGCGGGAGGGGGTCGATGGCCCCGGTGTCGGTGGTGCCGGCGGTGGCGACGGCCAGGACCGGATGGCCGGCCAGCGCGCCGAGGGCGTCGTCGAGGCAGGCCGGGTCGAGGACGCCGGCGGGGGTGGGGAGGGTGAGCGGCGCGGGCAGCCCGAGCAGCCAGGCGGCGCGGTGGACGCTGTGGTGGGCGTTGGCACCGCAGACGATCCGGAGCGGGGTGGTGGCCCCGGCGACGCGGGCCGCCTCGCGGGCCAGCACCAGGGCGAGTTGGTTGGACTCGGTGCCGCCGGTGGTGACGAGGGCGTCGGGCGCGGGGCCGTGGGGGTGGACGAGCCGGGCGAGGGCGCGGCAGGTCAGCGCCTCCAGCTCGCAGGCGGCGGGGGCCTGGTCCCAGGAGTCGAGGGAGGGGTTGAGCGCGGAGACGGCGAGATCGGCCGCGGCGGCGACGGCGAGCGGAGGGCAGTGCAGATGGGCTGCGCAGCGTGGATCGGCGGGGTCGGCGGCCCCCGCGGCGAGGGCCCGTACGAGCGCCCGCAGCGCGCCGTGCGCCCCCTCGCCGACGGCGGGGATGACCGGCTCCACCGCGTCCCGAACCCGCAGCGCGACAACCACGGGCCCACCGGCCGGAAGCGGACCGGGCCGCTCGGCGACCCCTGCGGCGAGGGCGTCCAGGACGGTGTCAACCATCGGCCGAAGCGCACCCGGACCGTCACTCCCCCCGGCGAGGAGGCGGTCGGTCCCGGTAACGGGCACAGGCATGAATGTGCCCCTCGTCTAGAAGTCGGGCAGGTGGGAGCTGCCTCAACGTACTTCCCGCGGCAGCGGTTCGGCCGATGGCAGGGAGAACTCCACCCATACGTGGGACGCCCCCGCGCGGCGGGTTGATCGCGGCTGGGGCCGCGCCGTTGAGGGGCGCCCGTGAGCGACGTCCGGCGCGGCGGCGCCCCCGTCGTGGGGGCGCCGCCCACCGTGGGGGCGCCGCCCACCGTGGGGGCGCCGCCCACCGAGGCGCCGCCTGCCACGGGGGCGGGCGGCACCCGGCGCGGGTGTGGGCAGCACCCGGCGAGGGTGTGGGCGGCGCCCGGCGAGGGTGTGGGCGGCGCCCGGCGAGGGGGCGCCGGCCAGGGGTGTGGGCGGCGCCCGGCGCGGGTATGGGCACCGCCCCGGCGCGAGACAACCCGGCCAGGCGCCGCCGGACACGGGGGCGGGCAGCGCCCCGGTCGGGTACCGGCAGCGCCCCGGCGCGGGTACCGGAAGCGCCCCGGCGCGGGTACGGGCACCGCCCCGGCGCGGGTACCGGCACCACCCCGGCGCGGGTACGGGCACCACCCCGGCGCGAGACAACCCGGCCAGGCGCCGCCGGACACGGGGGCGGGCAGCGCCCCGGTCGGGTACCGGCAGCGCCCCGGCGCGGGTACGGGCACCGCCCCGGCGCGGGTACGGGCGCCCGGTCGGGCGCCTCCGGCCGGATCGCCCCCGCCATGAGTCGCCCGGCGCGGGCACCCAGCACACCGAGGACGCCACCACGGCTGCCGGCAACGTCCGGCGGGCGGGGTGCTACCCCAGCGCGAGACAACCGGCCATGCGCCGCCGGGCACGGGTACGGGTAGCGCCCGGCGAGGGACAATCCGTGGACCTACTCCCCCTGCTTCTCCCCCTTCTTCCCCTTCTCGCGCACGCGCAGAGCGCGCCGCAGATCGTCGATATGGTCGGCGAGCCGGCGGTGCAGGGCGGGGACGGCGCCGGAGTCCTTGAGGCACTCCTCCCCCAGCCGCAGGGTCTCCAGGTCCACGGTCGTCGGGAAGGCCCAGCGGGCGACGGTGTCGGCGATGGCGGGTCCGCGGCGGGCGGCGACGGCGACGGCGGCCGGGAAGTAGCGCGGAACGTAGCCGGCGAGCAGGTCGTGGTGTTCGGGCTGCCAGAAGCCGGTGGCGGTGGCGGTGACGAGATAGTTGGAGAGCCCGGGACCGTCGTCCTCACCGAACAGGGCGTGCCACGCGGCCTCCTTCGCGTCCGGGTCCGGCAGCGCGGCCCGGCAGCGGGCGGCGCCTTCCTGGCCGGTGGCGCTGGAGTCGCGGGCGAGTTCGGCGTCGATGTCGGCGGGGCCGGCGGCGCCGAGGACGGCGAGCCGGGCGAGGATCTGCCAGCGCAGCTCGGGGTCGAGGGCGGGGCCGCCGGGGACGGTGTCGCCGTCGAGCCAGTCGGTGAGCCCGGCGGGGGCGGTGGCGCTGTCGATGAAGGTGCGTACGGCGGCGAGCCGCAGTCCGGGCCCGGAGCCGTCCTCGGTGCGGCGCAGCAGATCGCGGCAGGTGGCCCTGAGGGTGGCGAGGGCGGCGGGGCGCTGGTCGGCGGGGAGGTAGCGGTCGGCGATCTGGGTGCGGGCGAAGGCGAGCACGCCTTGGACGACCGCTATGTCGGTCTCGCGCGGAAGGTGGGCGCGGGCGGCGTGGAGATAGTCGGCGGGCGCGAGGTCGCCGTCGCGGACCATGTCGCGGGCGGCGTTCCAGATGACGGCGCGGCTGACGGCGCCGGGGAGGCCGGACAGGGAGCGGACGACGGCCTTCCAGGATCCGGGGTCGAGGCGGATCTTGGCGTAGGTGAGGTCGCCGTCGTTGAGGAGGAGCAGATCGGGGCGGGGGCCGGTGAAGGAGAGGGTGAGGGCGGGGTCGGCGCCGCTCAGCTCGGCTTCGACGCGCTCGCGCAGCACGAGCTGGTGCGGGGCGGCGGGTGCGTGGTCGTAGAGGCCGATGGCGATGCGGTGCGGCCGGGCCGCGCCGTCGCCTTCGCTCTCGTGGCGGATTTCGGCGCTCCACCGGCCGCCGTTGGCGGTGATGGCGGGGGTGAGGGTGTCGACGCCGGTGGTGCGCAGCCAGCGGTCGGCCCAGGCGTGGACGTCGCGGCCGGAGGAGCGGGCGAGGGAGTCTATGAAGTCGGCGAGGGTGGCGTTGCCGAAGCGGTGCCGGGTGAAGTGGTCGTTGATGCCGTCGAGGAAGTCCTTCTCGCCGAGCCAGGCGACGAGCTGACGCAGCGCGGAGGCGCCCTTGGCGTAGGAGATGCCGTCGAAGTTGAGGCGGGCGGCGGCGGTGTCGGGGACGAGTTCGGGCGTGGGGGCGACGGGGTGGGTGGAGGGGCGCTGGTCGGCGTCGTAGCCCCAGTTCTTGCGGCGGACGCCGAAGTCGGCCCAGGTGTCGGTGTAGCGGGTGGCCTCGGTGAGGGTCTGGTAGCCCATGTACTCGGCGAAGGACTCGTTGAGCCAGATGTCGTCCCACCACTTCATGGTGACGAGGTCGCCGAACCACATATGGGCCATCTCATGGGCGATGACCATGGCGCGGGTCTGGCGCTCGGCGTCGGTGACGGCGGAGCGGTAGATGAATTCGTCGCGGAAGGTGACGAGGCCGGGGTTCTCCATGGCGCCGGAGTTGAACTCGGGGACGAACGCCTGGTCGTAGGAGTCGAAGGGGTAGGGCTCGGCGAAGATCTCGTGGTAGCGGTCGAAGCAGCGCCGGGTGATGTCGAAGAGTTCGTCGGCGTCGGCTTCGAGGTAGGGGGCCAGCGAGCGGCGGACATGCAGTCCGAAGGGCAGTCCGGCGTGCTCGGTGCGCATCGAGTGGTACGGGCCGGCGGCGAGCGCCATCAGATAGGTGCTGATGGGCGGCGTGGGCGCGAGCTCCCAGCGGCCTTCGGCGGGGTCGCCGACGCGGGTGGCGATGCCGTTGCCGAGGACGGTCCACTCGGGCGGGGCGGTGACGCGGACGTCGAAGACGGCCTTGAGGTCAGGCTGGTCGAAGGCGGCGAAGACGTCATTGGCGTCGGCCATGCAGCACATGGTGTAGAGGTAGGTCTCGCCGTCGGCGGGGTCGGTGAAGCGGTGCATGCCCTCGCCGGTGTGCGAGTAGCGCATGTCCGTCTCGACGCGCAGCTCGTGCTCGCCCTCGGTGAGGGCGGTGAGCGGGAGCCGCTCGTCGGCGAGCGGCCCGGCGGCGTCCGCGAGGTCGAGTTCCCGGCCGTCGAGCACGGCGCGGTGGAGGGTGGCCGGGTTGAGCTCGACGAAGGTGTCCGCGCCCGCCTCGCGCGCGCTGAAGCGGATGGTGGTGATGGAGCCGAAGAGCTCGTCGCCACGGGTGAGATCGAGATCGATCGTGTAGCGGTGGACCTCGATGAGGCGGGCTCGGATCTGCGCTTCCTCGCGCGTCAGTACGGACATGGGGACATGCTGCCCTACGTGCGGCGGGCCGCACACGGGTGGGAAGAGGTTGCCGGGCGCGGAGGGCCGTAGGGGCGCACTACCGGTGTGCGCCCGCCCGGCATCGCGCGGGGCCGCGGCGGGGGCGGCGGCCCGGCGGGCAGTGCGCGGCGGCCCGGCGGGCGGGGGCGTCAGATGCGGGCGATGGTCTCGTGGTGCCGGATGACCTCGGCGATGATGAAGTTGAGCAGCTTCTCGGCGAAGGCCGGGTCGAGTTTGGCGCTCTCGGCGAGCTCGCGCAGCCGGGTGATCTGGCGCGCCTCGCGGGCCGGGTCGGCCGGAGGAAGCTTGTGGGCGGCCTTGAGGTGGCCGACCTGCTGGGTGCACTTGAAGCGTTCGGCGAGCATATGGACCACGGCCGCGTCGATGTTGTCGATGCTGTCGCGCAGCCGGGCCAGCTCGGCGCGTACGGATTCCTCGACTCCGTCGTTGGTGCTGGTCGTGTCCGGCTCGGCGGTGCGGTGGGTCTCGCTGTGCGTCATGGCCCCCGACCCTATGACAGCGGCACGGGAGCCGGGCCGCCCCGTCCCCGGTGGGGGGTTACGAAGGGGGCGGGGCGGCCGTCGGGGAGGGCCGCCCCCGGTGCGGCGCCTCCACCGTGGAGGAGTCACCTGGGCAGGGGAAGGTTCCACTTCTTCCGCTACTTTCCCGCGCACGGCCGCGGCCCCGGCCGTCCCCGCTACCCTCCCTCGCATGATCGCGACGCTTCAATGCACCGTCATCGACTGTCCCGACCCCGCCGCGCTGGCCGCCTTCTACGGCCGGATCCTGGGCTGGCGGGTGGACGACAGCGACCCGGAATGGGCGACCCTCACCGCCGCCGACGGGCAGCGGCTGGCCTTTCAGCCGGCGCCCGACCACCGGCCGCCGCGTTGGCCGGATCCGGCCCATCCGCAACAGGTCCATCTGGACTTCGACGTGGACACGGTCGAGGACGTGGAGCGGGCGCAGCGCGAGGTGATCGAGCTGGGTGCGACGTTCCTGCATGACAGCGGCGGGGAGCGGTCGGGGTTCCGGGTCTTCAGCGATCCGGCCGGGCACCCCTTCTGTATCTGTTACGGACAGACCGGACCGACCGGACCGAGCTGACCGGGGCCGGCGCGCGGTGCGCCGGCCCCGGTCCGGGGTGGGTGGGGATCAGCCGCCGAGCTGGGCCGCGCCCGCCTTGATGTCCTTGGCGAAGGTGCTCACCTCGGTGTAGACGCCGGGCTTGCCGGGCCGTGCGCAGCCCTCGCCCCAGCTGACGATGCCGACCTGGATCCACTGGCCGCTGTCGTCCTTGCGGAACATCGGGCCGCCGGAGTCACCCTGGCAGGTGTCCACGCCGCCTTCCCTCATCTTCCCGGCGCAGATCTCCTCGCCGGGGACGAGGTCGCTGTAGGCCGATCCGCAGGTGGCGTCGTCGACGAACGGCACGGTGGCCTTGAGCAGATAGCGCTGCTGGCCGCCGCCCTCGACGGCGGCGCCCCAGCCCGCGACGGTGAAGTCGCCCTTGTTGTAGGCGTCGGTCTCGGCGATCTTCAGGGTGGGCTGGCTGATCGGCTTGGCGAGCTTGATGAGCGCCCAGTCCTTGCCCTGGCCGTTGTAGCCGGGGGCCTGGAGCACCCGGGTGGACTTGACCTTGACGGCGCTGGAGCTCTGGAGGTCGACGACGCCGGCGGTGGCGGTGATGGAGGTGTTCGCACCGCTGCCGTTCACACAGTGGGCGGCGGTGAGCACGATGTCATTGGTGTAGAGCGCTCCGCCACAGCCCATGGACAGCCGGACCATGAAGGGGAATTCGCCCTGGGCGGCGCGGGTGCCGCCGACGACGGAGGGGCTGGGCTCGGGGCTGGTGGCCTGGGCTATCGCGCTGCCGGGGGTCAGGCTGAAGGCGGCGAGGGCGACCGTGCCGAGGGCCGAGGCTCTCTTGAGGTGCTTCAGGTGATTCCGCAACGGATTTCCTTTCGTGGGGGGTTCAACCGCGAATGTCAGGCTCATGCCAATTCGCAATTCGGGGAATCGGCCTCCGGAACCGCATGGGATGAGCCCTGAAACGCCCTGTGATTATGTGGAGCGGGTGAACGGGGTGACAAGGGTCGCTTTCCGGCCAGCGCGGCCTACTGGCGCCCGCGAAATACGCCCGTAAGGTTGAGTCCGGAAAAGGCGTGCGGCGGGACGACGGGCACGGGGTGACGGCGTGGCGGCACCGGGCAGCGACATCGAGCACGGGTATCCCCATCTGGACACCGTCCGGGCCGCGATCACCGCGCTCTACCGGCGGCTGTCCCGCGACACGGTGGACACCTTCGGACTCAGCGTGGTCCCCGGCGATGTGGCCTTCTCCGACCAGGACGACCTCCACCTCGGCGTTCAGCGGGTCGCCCGCGTCATGGTGCGGCATCTGCGGCTGCCCGACGCCCGGATGATCGTGAGCTTCCGGGAGATGCGGCATGCGGGGAATGTGGAGCTGGCCGCCGGGCCCGAGTACTTCATCGAGCTCAACTCCCGCTTCAAGTCCCACCGGCGAGACATCGGCGCGGCGCTCGCCCATGAAGTGACGCATGTGTATCTGCACCGGCTCGATCTGACGTTCCCCGGCACTCGCGACAACGAAATCCTCACCGACACCACCGCCGCCTATCTCGGCACGGGCTGGTTGCTGCTCGACGCCTACCGCCAGGACTCGGTTTCCAGCCAGAAACTGGGCTATCTGACGCCGGAGGAATTCGGCTATGTGCTCGCCAAGCGGGCGCTGCTCTTCCATGAGGACCCGGCCCTGTGGTTCACCAGCCCCCAGGCGTACGAGGCGTACACCAGGGGGCTGGAGCTGGCGCGCCACGATGAGCGGCAGCCGCCGCTCACCGCCGCCGGATGGGCGGGCCGACACCGCTACGCCAAGGACCGCCGGGCGGCCCGGAGTCGGGCCGAGGCCGAGCCCCGCGCCCCAAGCCGGCCGCTTCCCACCGGCGGTGACTACGTCTTCGAGGGCGGCGCCCCGCTGAGCGTCTCCTTCCCCTGCCCGACCTGCCGTCAGCGGATCCGGGTCCCGGTGCGCGGCCGGCTGCGGGCCCGCTGCGGACTGTGCCGTACGGTGCTGGAGTGCGACACCTGACGGCGGTGCCGCACCCGCCGCCTTGGGGGGCTGGAGTGCACTCCAGGTCGTACGCTCGCGTGCATGAGCCCCTCCATCGCCACCAACACCCGTGTCGCCCTGGACGAGCTGCTGGAGTTCGTCCGCCCGCGCCACCGTGCCATCCTGATGACCCGCCGGACCGACGGCTCACCGCAGGCATCGCCGCTGACCTGCGGCGTCGACGACTCGGGCCGGATCGTCGTCTCCACGTACCCCGAGCGCGCCAAGGTCCGCAACGCCCGGCGCGACCCGGCCGTGAGCCTCATCGTGCTGTCCGACGAGTGGAACGGACCATGGGTCCAGATCGACGGCACCGCCGAGGTGATCGACCCGCCGGAGTCCGTCGAGCCGCTGGTCGAGTACTACCGCAATATCGCGGGCGAGCACCCGGACTGGGACGAGTACCGCGAGGCCATGCGCAAGCAGGGCAAGTCGCTGGTCCGCGTCACCCCCGAGCGCTGGGGCCCGGTCGCCACGGGCGGCTTCCCCGCCCGCCTGGTCGAGGGCGACGAGGGATGACGGTTCAGCACCGCCCCGCCCGCCCGTAGAGGACGATCCGCATCCCGGTGACGTCCCTGACGGCGCATCGGTGGAAGTCCTCCGCCGGCACCTCGCGGTTCGCCTTCTCCTGAGGGGTGTCGTCCAGCGGCCGGCCGGCCGGGTCGTTCACCGTGACGATCCGCCCGGCCGTCAGCATGCGGGCCCGGATCCGGGGCGCCGGCAGCTCGATGCCGTGCAGCGTGCCCGAGGGGATCGCGTGCCGGGCCAGGGCCAGCTCGTTGAGCCCCTGGAAGTCCTCCGGGTGGGACATGATCGGCTCCCGGCGGCGCGCGGGCATGAAGAGCACCCCGTCGCCGGGCCGGCTCAGCTCCCGTACGGCGCGGGCGGCCGCGATGGGGTCGTCGAGCCGGCTCTGCGGAGTCCGCAGGTGAAGGGGAAACGGCAGCAGGGCCGCCACGGCCAGCCCCGCGGGCCACGGCCCTCGGGGCGGCCAGGGTGCGTGCCAACGCGTCCAGCCGCGTGCCGATCAGCAGCGCGAGGCCGACGTAGGCGTAGAGGACGTAGCGGTCGACGCAGAGCGGCTTGTCCTGGGCGACGAAGGCGCTGCGCTCGCGTGCGGCGGGGGCCGAGGGGCCTGTCCGAAGATCCGTAAGGTTCCGGTGGTGGGCGCCAGCAGATCGGCGGCCAGGGAGAGCAGGGTGCTCTTGCCCGAGCCGTTGGGGCCCACCAGTGCGCAGCTACGGTTGGCGGGCAGCCGGAAGGCGACCTCTCTCAGGGCCCACCCGCGCCGGTATGTGGTCTTCTCCCCGGAGCGATGTCAAGCCGCCGAGGTCAGGCCGAACGCCACGCGGCGCCCGCCCCCGGTCGGGTGGGGGAGGCGCCGCGCGGCCGGTCCGTACGCCGTTGTACGGGCGGAGCTTGGGGAGGGGTCAGACCATGAGGGCCCGGTCCGTCGGACGGATCGGCGCGGGCAGCGCGCTGGCTCCCGCCAGATAGCGGTCCACGCCGCGTGCCGCGGAGCGGCCCTCGGCGATGGCCCAGACGATCAGCGACTGGCCTCGGCCCGCGTCGCCCGCCACGAAGACCCCGTCCACATTGGTGGCGAAGTCGGCGTCGCGCGCGATGTTGCCGCGCTCGTCCAGCTCCAGGCCGAACTGCTCGACCAGGCCGTTCTCCCGGTCGGTGCCGGTGAAGCCCATGGCCAGGGTGACCAGCTGGGCCGGGATCTTCCGCTCGGTGCCCGGCTTCTGCTCGAGCTTGCCGTCCTTGAACTCCACCTCGACCAGGTGCAGCCACTGGACATTGCCGTCCTCGTCGCCCTCGAAGTGGGTGGTGTTGACGGAGTAGACCCGCTCACCGCCCTCCTCGTGCGCCGAGGTGACCTTGTAGAGCATCGGGAAGGTCGGCCAGGGCTGGTTCGGGTTCCGCTCCTCGCCCGGCTTCGGCATGATCTCCAGCTGGGTGACGGAGGCGGCGCCCTGGCGGTGGGCGGTGCCGACGCAGTCCGCGCCGGTGTCGCCGCCGCCGATCACCACGACATGCTTGCCCTTGGCGCTGATGGGGGACGTGGTGAGGTCCCCCTCCTGCACCTTGTTGGAGAGCGGCAGGTACTCCATCGCGAAATGGATGCCGTTCAGCTCGCGCCCCGGGACCGGCAGATCGCGGGAGGTGGTGGCGCCGGCCGCGATGACCACCGCGTCATAGCGCCTGCGGAGCTTGGCCGCGTCGATGTCGCGGCCGATCTCCGTCTCGGTGCGGAACTTGGTGCCCTCCGCGCGCATCTGCTCGATGCGGCGGTTGATGTGGCGCTTCTCCATCTTGAACTCGGGGATGCCGTAGCGCAGCAGCCCGCCGATGCGGTCGGCCCGCTCGTAGACGGCGACCGTGTGGCCCGCGCGGGTCAGCTGCTGGGCGGCGGCGAGCCCCGCCGGGCCCGAGCCGATGACGGCGACGGTCTTGCCGCTCAGCCGCTCGGGCGGCTGCGGGGTGACATCGCCCGCGTCCCACGCCTTGTCGATGATGGTGACCTCGACGTTCTTGATGGTCACCGCGGGCTGGTTGATGCCGAGCACGCACGCGGACTCGCACGGCGCCGGGCACAGCCGCCCGGTGAACTCCGGGAAGTTGTTGGTCGCGTGCAGCCGCTCGCTGGCCTCCCGCCAGTCCTCGCGGTAGGCGTAGTCGTTCCACTCGGGGATGAGGTTCCCCAGCGGACAGCCGTTGTGGCAGAACGGAATGCCGCAGTCCATGCACCGGCTGGCCTGCTTGCTGATGATCGGCAGCAGGGAGCCTGGGACGTAGACCTCGTTCCAGTCCTTGACGCGCTCGTCCACCGGGCGGGTCTTGGCGACCTCGCGGTCAGTGCTCAGAAAGCCCTTGGGATCAGCCATTGGTCGCCGCCTCCATCATCTTCTCGGTGGTCTCGGTCTCGGAGAGCCCAGCTCGCTCGGCGGCGTCCTTGGCGGCGAGCACTGCCTGGTAGGTAGCAGGGATGATCTTGCTGAAGCGGGTGAGGGCGCTCTCCCAGTCGTCGAGCAGCGCGCCCGCGACGGTGGAACCGGTCTCCTCCTGGTGGCGTCGCACCGCGTCGTGCAGCCACTGCTTGTCGGTGTCGTCCAGCTCGCCGATGGCGCTGACGAGCTCGCGGTTGACGTTGTCCCGGTCCAGGTCGATGACGTACGCGATACCGCCGGACATACCGGCCGCGAAGTTACGGCCCGTGGGGCCGAGGACGACCGCCCGGCCGCCGGTCATGTACTCACAGCCGTGGTCGCCCACGCCCTCGGAGATGACGGTCGCGCCGGAGTTGCGGACGCAGAACCGCTCGCCCACCTTGCCGCGCAGGAACAGCTCACCGCCGGTCGCGCCGTACGCGAGGGTGTTGCCCGCGATGGTCGAGTACTCGGCGAGATGGTCGGCGCCCCGGTCCGGGCGGACGACCACCCGGCCACCGGACAGGCCCTTGCCGACGTAGTCGTTGGCGTCGCCCTCCAGCCGCAGCGTGACACCGCTGGGCAGGAACGCGCCGAAGGACTGGCCGGCCGAGCCGGTGAAGGTGATGTCGATGGTGTCGTCCGGCAGGCCCGCGCCGCCGAACTTCCGGGTCACCTCATGGCCGAGCATGGTGCC
This sequence comes from Streptomyces sp. NPDC005393, assembly GCF_040606675.1. Taxonomy (NCBI): domain Bacteria; kingdom Bacillati; phylum Actinomycetota; class Actinomycetes; order Kitasatosporales; family Streptomycetaceae; genus Streptomyces; species Streptomyces sp. NPDC005393. The sequence continues at coordinate 54,407 of NZ_JBEXFG010000033.1, forward strand.
GACGGTCCGGTTGATGTTGCGGATCGCGACCTGGGCGCGGACCGGCTGGGCCGCCTCGGCGCTCTCCGCGTTCAGCGCGTCGGCCGCGAGCTTGATCAGCTCGTTGTCGAGCGCCTTCTCCAGACCGTGGTCCTGCTTGACCGCCTGGTGCCGAACGGCGCCGTCGGGCAGCTCGGGCACGTACAGCAGCGGGGCGAGGTCGAGGCCCTGCGCCTTCCAGTGCTGGACGGCCCTGGCGGTGTCGAGCAGCTCGGCGTGGCCGATGGCCTCTTCCAGCGTACGGAAGCCCAGCTCGGCGAGGAGCTCACGGACCTCCTCGGCGATGAACTGGAAGAAGTTCACCACGAACTCGGCCTTGCCGTTGTACCGCTCGCGCAGCACCGGGTTCTGGGTGGCGATGCCGACCGGGCAGGTGTCCAGGTGGCACACGCGCATCATGACGCAGCCGGAGACGACCAGCGGCGCGGTCGCGAAGCCGAACTCCTCGGCACCCAGCAGCGCGGCGATGATCACGTCACGGCCGGTCTTCAGCTGACCGTCGGTCTGCACGACGATGCGGTCGCGCAGGCCGTTGAGCAGCAGCGTCTGCTGGGTCTCGGCCAGGCCCAGCTCCCAGGGGCCGCCCGCGTGCTTGAGCGAGGTGAGCGGCGAGGCGCCGGTGCCGCCGTCGTGGCCGGAGATCAGCACCACGTCGGCGTGGGCCTTGGAGACGCCCGCGGCGACGGTGCCGACGCCGACCTCGGAGACCAGCTTGACGTGAATGCGCGCCTGGGGGTTGGCGTTCTTCAGGTCGTGGATCAGCTGGGCGAGGTCCTCGATCGAGTAGATGTCGTGGTGCGGCGGCGGGGAGATGAGGCCGACGCCCGGGGTGGAGTGCCGGGTCTTGGCGACCCAGGGGTAGACCTTGTGGCCGGGCAGCTGGCCGCCCTCGCCGGGCTTGGCGCCCTGCGCCATCTTGATCTGGATGTCATCGGAGTTGACCAGGTATTCGCTGGTCACGCCGAAGCGGCCGGAGGCCACCTGCTTGATCGAGGAGCGCCGCGCCGGGTCGTGCAGCCGCTCCGAGTCCTCGCCGCCCTCGCCGGTGTTGGACTTGCCGCCCAGCTGGTTCATGGCGATGGCCAGCGTCTCGTGCGCCTCCTGGGAGATGGAGCCGTACGACATCGCGCCGGTCGAGAACCGCTTGACGATCTCGCTGACGGGCTCGACCTCCTCGATCGGGATCGAGGGCCGGTCCCCCTTGAGGGCGAACAGGCCGCGCAGCGTCATCAGCCGCTCGGACTGCTCGTTCACCCGCTCGGTGTACTTCTTGAAGATGTCGTAGCGGCGCGAGCGCGTGGCGTGCTGCAGCCGGAAGACCGTCTCGGGGTCGAACAGATGCGGTTCGCCCTCCCGGCGCCACTGGTACTCGCCGCCGATCTCCAGCGCCCGGTGGGCGGAGGGGACGCCGGTGGCCGGGTATGCCTTGGCGTGCCGGGCGGCGACCTCCTTGGCGATGATGTCCAGGCCGGCGCCGCCGATCTTGGTGGCGGTGCCATGGAAGTAGGTGTCCACAAAGGACTCGTCCAGGCCGACGGCCTCGAAGACCTGTGCGCCCCGGTAGGAGGCCACGGTGGAGATGCCCATCTTGGACATCACCTTCAGGACGCCCTTGCCGAGCGCCTTGATGAGGTTGCGGATCGCGGTCTCGGTCTCCACACCCGGCAGGAAGGTGCCCGCGCGGACCAGGTCCTCGACCGACTCCATCGCCAGGTACGGGTTGACGGCCGCGGCACCGTAGCCGATCAGCAGCGCGACATGGTGCACCTCGCGCACGTCGCCCGCCTCGACCAGCAGCCCCACCTGGGTGCGCTGCTTGGTGCGGATGAGGTGGTGGTGGACCGCGGAGGTGAGCAGCAGCGAGGGGATCGGCGCGTGCTCGGCGTCCGAGTGCCGGTCGGACAGGACGATCAGCCGGGCGCCGTCCTCGATGGCGGCGTCCGCCTCGGCGCAGATCTCGGCCAGCCGCGCGGCGAGCGCCTCACCACCGCCGCCGACCCGGTACAGGCCGGAGAGGGTGGCGGCCTTCAGCCCCGGCATGTCGCCGTCGGCGTTGATGTGGATGAGCTTGGCCAGCTCATCGTTGTCGATCACCGGGAAGGGCAGGATGACATTGCGGCAGGAGGCCGCGCTCGGCTCCAGCAGATTGCCCTGCGGGCCCACCGAGGAGATCAGCGAGGTGACCAGCTCCTCGCGGATCGCGTCCAGCGGCGGGTTGGTGACCTGCGCGAACAGCTGGGTGAAGTAGTCGAACAGCAGCCGCGGCCGCTCGGAGAGGGCGGCGATCGGCGAGTCGGTGCCCATCGAGCCGATCGGCTCGGCGCCCGCCTTGGCCATCGGCGCGAGGAGAACGCGCAGCTCCTCCTCCGTGTAGCCGAAGGTCTGCTGGCGGCGGGTGACCGAGGCGTGGGTGTGCACGATGTGCTCGCGCTCGGGCAGATCGGCCAGGTCGATCAGACCGGCCTCCAGCCACTCGCCGTACGGCTGCTCGGCGGCGAGCTCGGCCTTGATCTCGTCGTCCTCGATGATGCGGTGCTCGGCGGTGTCGACCAGGAACATCCGGCCCGGCTGGAGCCGGCCCTTGCGGACCACCTTGGCCGGGTCGATGTCCAGGACGCCGACCTCGGAGGAGAGCACGACCAGACCGTCGTCGGTCACCCAGTAGCGCCCCGGCCGCAGACCGTTGCGGTCCAGCACGGCGCCGACCTGGGTGCCGTCGGTGAAGGTGATACAGGCCGGGCCGTCCCAGGGCTCCATCATCGTGGAGTGGTACTGGTAGAAGGCGCGCCGGGCCGGGTCCATGGAGGCGTGGTTCTCCCATGCCTCGGGGACCATCATCAGCACGCTGTGCGGCAGCGAGCGGCCGCCGAGGTGCAGCAGCTCCAGGACCTCGTCGAAGGTCGCGGAGTCGGAGGCGTCCGGGGTGCACAGGGGGAAGACCCGGTCCAGCCCCTTGTCCCCGAACAGGTCGCTGACCAGCTGCGACTCCCGCGCCCTCATCCAATTGCGGTTACCCTGAACCGTGTTGATCTCGCCGTTGTGGGCGACGAAGCGGTACGGGTGGGCGAGCGGCCAGCTGGGGAAGGTGTTGGTGGAGAACCGGGAGTGGACCAGCGCGATGGCCGTGGCGAAGCGGCGGTCGGACAGATCCGGGAAGAACGGCTCCAGCTGACCGGTGGTCAGCATGCCCTTGTAGACGAGGGTGCGGGAGGACAGCGACGGGAAGTAGACGCCCGCCTCGCGCTCGGCGCGCTTGCGCAGCACGAACGCCTTGCGGTCCAGCTCCACGCCCGTGCTGACCCCGTCGGTGACGAAGAGCTGGGCGAAGGCGGGCATGGTGGTGCGCGCGCCGTTGCCCAGCAGCTCGGGGGCGACCGGCACCTCCCGCCAGCCGAGGACGGTCAGGCTCTCTTCGGCGGCGATCCGCTCGATCCGGCCCACGGCGTCGGCGCCGTCGGCCTCCCCGTCCGGGAGGAACGCGATACCCACGGCGTAGGCACCGGCTTCGGGAAGCTCGAAGTCGGTGACGCTCTCACGCAGGAAGGCGTCCGGGACCTGCACAAGGATGCCCGCGCCGTCGCCCGAGTCGGGCTCCGAGCCGGTGGCCCCGCGGTGCTCCAGATTCCGCAGCACGGTGAGAGCCTGCTCCACGAGCTCATGGCTGGCCTCGCCGGTGAGGTTCGCCACGAAGCCGACGCCACAGGCGTCGTGCTCATTGCGCGGGTCGTACATCCCCTGGCGGGCGGGGTGGGATGCGGAACGCATCGGCTCTCCCGTCGTCGTCATGGCATTTGCTGTGCCGAGGGACGACGTTGGCCCTCCGCGAGAATTTCGTGCAGGTTACATGATGGGTCGGTTCTCGGGAAGTGGATATTCCATTCCATCATGTGGACACCCCTGCACGGGGGTGCAGTGAGGCAATAGGGACCGAACGACCACTGTCGCCACAGCGCCGACGGGGCGGCTCTGCCCCGGCGCTTCGGGCTTATGCCCGCCGGTAAACGGATCGAAACCGACGAGTAACAGCGTAATTATGCGGTCGGCCGTATGGTATGTCATCCTACGGCCGTACCGAAGAAGGTGCCCAGGGCATAGGTCACACCCGCCGCCGCCCCGCCCAGCGCGAGCTGCCGCAGCCCGCTGTACCACCAGGACCGGGCGGTCACCCGCGCCACCACCGCGCCGCACACGAACAGCCCGATCAGCGCCAGCACCACGGCCGGCCACAGCGCCACCGCGCCCAGCAGATACGGCAGCACCGGCAGCAGCGCGCCCAGCGCGAAGGAGCCGAACGAGGACACCGCCGCGACCAGCGGCGACGGCAGATCGTCCGGGTTCACGCCCAGCTCCTCGCGGGCGTGTATCTCCAGCGCCTGCTCGGGGTCGCGCGACAGCTGCTCGGCCACCTCACGGGCCAGCGCCGGCTCCACACCCCGCGACTCGTAGAGCGCCGCCAGCTCCTCCAGCTCGTCCACGGGGTGCTTGCGCAGCTCGCCCCGCTCGATCTCCAGCTCCGCCTCGACCAGCTCGCGCTGGGAGGCGACCGAGGTGTACTCACCGGCCGCCATCGAGAAGGCGCCGGCGGCGAGCCCCGCGAGACCGGTGATCACGATGGTCTGCCGGTCCATGGCGCCGCCCGCGACACCGGTCATCAGCGCGAGGTTGGAGACCAGCCCGTCCATGGCCCCGAAGACGGCGGGGCGCAGCCAGCCGCCGTTCACATCACGGTGGGTGTGGTTGTCGCGGTGGGCGATATGCGGTGACTGGGCGCTGTCGATGACGGACATCTGAGAATGTGCTCCCTTCGAGGAGGGTGCGGGCTCGCCGCCCCCACCCCAACGTGTCGAAGGTACGCACGAATTCCCCTGCTCCGCCAGCAAGGAAGGCCGAACTTACCTCGCTGACCTGCGGAAACGTAAAAGCCGCCGAACCGTTTGGGTTCGGCGGCCTTCGCTGCGCGCTACTTGGAGGGTTCCGCCTCGGCGGACACGGCCGAGGTGCCGCCGGCCGCGGTGTCGCCGGCCGCGGTGTCGCCGGCCGCGGTGTCGCCGCCGCCGGTCCCGCCCTCGGTCTCGCCGCCGGTCCCGCCCTCGGCCTTCGCCTCGCCTTCCGCCGATTCGGCGCCGTCCTCCAGCGCGGCCGGCTCCACGACCTCTTCCCGGCCGGGAGCCCGCTTCGCCGAGATCACCAGATACGCCACCGCGCCCAGGAAGACGACGATGGACGTCCAGTCGTTGAGCCGCAGCCCCAGCACATGGTGGGCGTCGTCCACCCGGAGGTATTCGATCCAGAAGCGCCCTACGGTGTACGCGGCGACGTACAGGGCAAACGCCCGGCCATGGCCCAGCCTGAAGCGGCGGTCCGCCCAGATCACCAGCAGCGCCACACCGACGCACCACAGCGACTCGTACAGAAAGGTCGGGTGGTACGTACCGGCGACCCGCCCCGCCGCCGCGTCCCCGTCGATCTTCAGCGCCCACGGCAGCGTGGTCGGCTTGCCGTACAGCTCCTGGTTGAACCAGTTGCCCCAGCGCCCGATCGCCTGGGCGAAGGCGATGCCGGGCGCGATGGCGTCCGCGTACGCCGGAAGCGGGATGCCCCGGCGCCGGCAGCCGATCCAGGCACCCACCGCACCCAGCGCGACGGCCCCCCAGATCCCCAGGCCGCCCTGCCAGATCTTGAAGGCGTCCACCCAGTCCCGGCCGGCCGTGAAGTACAGCTCGTAGTCGGTGATGACGTGGTAGAGACGCCCTCCGACCAGGCCGAAGGGCACCGCCCAGACGGCGATGTCGGCGACGGTGCCGACCCGGCCGCCACGGGCGACCCAGCGCCGTCCGCCGAGCCAGACCGCGACGAAGACGCCGATGATGATGCAGAACGCGTAGCCGCGCAGCGGGATCGGGCCGAGATAGATCACGCCGGACGAGGGGCTGGGAATGTAAGCGAGGTTCATGTCAGAGTCGACGCTACCGTGCCGGGCGGGAGATGCGGCAACCCGCCCGGCACAACGGCTGCATAACGAGGGTCAGCCCTGGGCCGCCGCGCGGACCATCCGCTTGAGCTTGTTGGGGCTCAGCGGCTTGTTGGGGTCGCCGTAGACGGACTTCCCGTTGAGCAGGACCGTCGGAGTCGAGGCATAGCCGGAATGCGTGAAGTCGGCGGCGGACTTCTTCACCCAGCTGTCGTGCCGCCCGTCCTCGACGCACTTGCGGAAGACGGGGGTGACCAGCCCCGGGACCTTGCCCGCCAGCTTGATCAGCTTGGCGTTCTTCGCGTACGCGTCATGGGTCTCCTCGGGCTGGTTCCGGTAGAGCACATCGTGGTACGCCCGGAACTTCCCCGCGTCCTGGGCGCAGGCCGCCGCGTTCGCCGCGCGGAGCGAGCCGGTGCCGCCCAGATTCCCGTCGATGATCGTCACCAGGTGGTACCGGACCTTCATCCGGCCGTCGTCCTGCAGCTCATGGACGGTCTTGCGGAACACGTCCTCGAACTGCTTGCAGCCGGGGCAGCGGAAGTCCTCGTACACCGTCAGGGTCGACGCGGCGGTGGCCTTCCCCGACGCGATCACCAGATGGCCCTTGCCGACCGCCCCGCGCGGCGGCTCCATTGTGCTGCCCGACTTGCCGGTGTCCTTATCGGTCTTGGACGCGTACATGCCCACACCGGCGGCCACCGCGAGGACGGTCACCACCGCCCCGACGACCCCGAACACCCGCTTCCGCTTGTCGCGCGCTCTGTCCTTCTCACGCTGTTCCCGCAGCCGCTCACGGGCGCTGCGCCTTCCCTCACGGTTTTTCTGGCTCACGCCCACGCCTAACGAGGCGGAGGAGCACAGCTCAGCTCCTCCGCCCCGTATTCCCTCTAACGAGCGACGCGGACACCCTCCGCCAGCTCACCCGCGAGCTCGCGCAGCCCTGCCAGACCGGCCTCCTGGTCCTCGGCGTCCAGCAGCCGCTTCACAAAGGCCGACCCCACGATGACCCCGTCCGCGAACTGCGCGACCTCCGCCGCCTGCGTGGCATTGGACACCCCGAGCCCCACGCACACCGGCAGCTCGGTGGTCGTGCGCGTACGCTCCACCAGCTCGCGCGCCTCCTGGCCCACCGATTCCCTCGTTCCGGTGACGCCCATCAGCGAAGCCGCGTAGACAAAGCCGCTGCCCGCCGCCGTGATCTTCGCCAGCCGCTCATCGCGGCTGCTCGGCGCCACCACGAACACCGTCGCGAGACCGTGCTGCTCGGCGGCCTTCCGCCACACCTCGGACTCCTCGACCGGCAGATCGGGCAGGATGCAGCCCGCACCGCCCACCTCGGCCAGATCGGCGGCGAACCGCTCGACGCCGTACCGGTCCACCGGATTCCAGTACGTCATGCACAGAATCGGCGCCCCCGTCCGCGCATGCACCTCACCGACCGTCCGGATGACGTCGCGGATCTTCACCCCGCCCCGCAGCGCGATGTCATCGGCGGTCTGGATCACCGGCCCGTCGAGCACCGGATCGCTGTGCGGCAGCCCGACCTCGACGACATCGCAGCCGCCCTCGATCATGGCCGTCATCGCGTCCACACCACCGTCGACGGACGGGAAGCCGGCAGGCAGATAGCCGACGAGCGCGGCGCGCCCCTCGTCCTTGGCCGCGGCCAGAACCGACCCCAGCAGCTCCAGATTGCCGGCCATCACTTCGCCCCCTTGTCGTACAGCCCGAAATACCGCGCCGCGGTGTCCATGTCCTTGTCACCACGTCCGGACAGATTGACGAGGATCAAGCCGTCACTCCCCAGCTCCCGTCCGAGGTCCAGCGCACCGGCCAGCGCATGGGCGCTCTCGATCGCCGGGATGATCCCCTCGGTCTGCGAGAGCAGCCGCAGCGCCTGCATCGCGCCGTCATCGGTGACGGCCCGGTACTCGGCCCGGCCGGTGTCCTTCAGATACGCGTGCTCGGGTCCGACGCCGGGGTAGTCCAGACCGGCCGAGATCGAGTACGGCTCGGTGATCTGCCCGTCCTCGTCCTGCAGCACATAGGACCGGGACCCGTGCAGAATCCCGGGCTCGCCCTCGCTCAGCGTCGCGGCATGCTCCCCGGACTCCACGCCGTGTCCGGCGGGCTCGAACCCGACGATCCGCACGCTCTCGTCCGGCAGGAACGCATGGAACAGCCCGATCGCGTTGGATCCGCCGCCCACGCACGCCGCCACGGCGTCGGGCAGCCGCCCCGTCCGCTCCAGGATCTGCCGCCGCGCCTCCACGCCGATCACCCGGTGGAAGTCACGCACCAGCGCCGGGAACGGATGGGGTCCGGCCACGGTCCCGAACAGATAGTGCGTATGGTCCACATTGGCGACCCAGTCGCGGAACGCCTCGTTGATCGCGTCCTTCAGCGTGCGGCTGCCGGACTTCACGGCGATGACCTCGGCGCCCAGCATCCGCATCCGGGCCACGTTGAGCGCCTGGCGCTCGGTGTCCACCTCGCCCATGTAGACGGTGCACTCGAGCCCGAACAGCGCACACGCGGTGGCCGTGGCCACACCGTGCTGGCCGGCGCCGGTCTCGGCGATGACCCGGGTCTTGCCCATGCGCTTGGTGAGCAGGGCCTGCCCCAGCACATTGTTGATCTTGTGGGACCCCGTGTGGTTGAGGTCCTCGCGCTTCAGGAAGATCCGCGCGCCCCCGGCGTGCTCGGCGAACCGCGCCACCTCGGTCAGGGCGCTGGGCCGCCCCGTGTAGTTGACGAGCAGATCCTCGAGCTCGGCCGCGAAGGCCGGATCGGTCTTCGCCTTCTCGTACTCGGCGGCGACCTCATCGACCGCGGCGACGAGCGCCTCGGGGATGAACTTGCCGCCGAACGCGCCGAAATAGCCCTCGGCGCTGGGAACCTGACCCTCCGGGTCCGGGATGAAGAAATCAGAGGACATTCGATGGGCTCCGCATGTCTCGACGAATGAAGATCACAACGGGAATGGCCGGCAGCCGCCACGCTTTTAGGTCAGAGCGCCGGAAAAGGACGGTCCAGGACCCCGGCCCGGAGGGCTTCGGCCCCGCACCCGATAACGAACCTCGGCGCACCGCTAGCGACCGGCGACGGCCCCGCGACGCCATCGGCGCCCATTGACCTGCCCCGGCTCGCATCCGATGTGATACCGCACGCGCCGCCCCCGCACGCGCCGCGCGGGCGCACGACAGCCACGGGGACGGCATCCCCGGGCCAGGCGGGCGTAGGTCTGCATGATCCGTCAGTCCCGCCCGTGGCGCAGCGCCGGATGCGCGCCCGCCGCCACCAGATCCGCGACCGCGCCCTTCGGATCGCGCCCGGTCACCAGGGACTCCCCGACCAGCACCGCGTCCGCGCCGTCGTTGGCGTAGGCGATCAGGTCATGCGGCCCGCGCACCCCCGACTCCGCGATCTTCGCGATGTGGTCCGGAATCTCCGGCGCGACCCGGGCGAAGTTCCCCCGGTCCACCTGGAGCGTCTTCAGGTTGCGCGCGTTGATGCCGATGATCCGCGCCCCGGCGTCCACCGCCCGGGCGGCCTCGTCCTCGTCATGCACCTCGACCAGCGGCATCAACCCGATCGACTCGGCCCGCTCGATGAGCGAAACCAGCGCCTCCTGATCCAGCGCGGCGACGATCAGCAGGACGAGGTCCGCGCCGTACGCCCGCGCCTCCCACAGCTGGTACGAGGTGACGATGAAGTCCTTACGGAGCACCGGGATGTCCACCGTGGCCCGCACGGCCTCCAGGTCGGCCAGCGATCCACCGAAGCGCCGCTGTTCCGTCAGCACGCTGATGACCGACGCGCCGCCCGCCTCGTAGTCGGCGGCGAGCCCGGCCGGGTCGGCGATCGCGGCCAGCGCGCCCTTGGAGGGGCTGGACCGCTTGACCTCGCAGATCACCTTGACGCTGTCGCCCTTGAGCGCCGCGACCCCGTCCTTCGCCGGCCGCGCCTTGGCCGCCCGCTCCTTGAGCTCGTCGAGGGTGACGTGCGCCTGCCGCTCGGCCAGGTCGGCACGGACTCCGTCGATGATCTCGTCGAGCACACTCACGCGAGCGGCCCCCTTCCGGGACGGGGATGAAGCTTCTGGTCAGTACCGGTGGGGACGACCGCGTCTTGGGCGGACGGCCACGTCACCAGGCACTGCGATGGTATCTGTCGGAGAACCGAGGTTTCGCATCCGGTTGACGCCGAGTCCCACTGCATGGACATTCACAACAACGGTCAGGGCGTCAGTAGTCCCCCGCAGGGGAGATTCCGGACGATGGTGAAGACCAGCGCGATCCCGCCGAGCGCCCAGGCATACCCCACCCGCACCGCGAAGAGGCGCCCGCGCACGCACCAGACCACCCATCCCACCGCGAAGACGGCGTAGCACAGCACGGCGAGGGCGTTGTCGCCGAGCGCGGCCGGCAGGTCGCCGTGCGCGAGGGCATAGGCGCCGCGCAGACCACCGCAGCCTGGGCAGTAGAGGCCGGTGAGCCGCAGCAGCGGGCAGACCGGGTAGTGACCGGGCTCATGGGGGTCGACGGCGCCGACGTAGCCGAAGGCGGCAAGGACCCCGGCGAGCACCCCGGCGGGCGCGGCGAGCCGCCGCACCACGCGGACCGGGGCTGGGGAGGAGACGGACGGCGGGGGTTCGGTCACACCGCCGAGTCTCCCCGCGGATCCACGAAGGCGCAGCTCAGGGTCTGCGTACTGCCTCCGTACGGATCAGTACGTCCGTACGGACGTGTACGGCTCCATACGGAGGGTGGTGGATCGGCACGGGCCCCGCGCCGCGGCTCCTCGGCTTACTGCTGGGTCTGCGGCTGGGGCTTGGGCTGCGGGTGCGGATGCGGATGGGCCTTCGGGGCGCCGAGCCCGGCCGCGCGCATGGCCATACCGACGACGCCGCCGAGCGCGACGATGACCATGCCCGCCCAGAAGCCGAGAGGGTTGGCCTGCACGCAGAACGCACCGGCGACGCAGAAGCCGATGAAGGCGATGGTGACGCCGGTCCAGGCGGCCGGGGTGTGTCCGTGGTTGTTACCCGCCATGAATACTCCTTGTAGCTGTACTGCGCCTGGTCCGGGCGCGCGGGGGGCGAACGCTCCTCCGTCATTGTCCCCGATGCGCGAAATTCCCTTGAGCGGGGGTGGAGGGTAGTGACGTGGGAGGGGGGAGGGCCTTACGCGCCCGGGACCGCCGGGGTCGTCGCGTCCGTCCGGTCCGTTGGGTCCTCGCCCCGGTCCAGGGCCTTCCACAGTTCCTCGGGGCGCTCCGGGTCGGGGGCGGGGCGACCGCCGCGCCGCGGCCGGCCCCGGCCCGCATCGCCGTCGGCTCCCGCGCCCGCGCGCTCGTACCGCCCGGACATGGCGGGCCAGTGGCGGCCGTAGCCGAGGGCGAGCACGCCAGCGAGCAGCAGCAGCGCACCGCCCACCGCGGCGACCCACGGCCAGGGGGTGTACGCCACGTCGTGGATGGCGCTGTGAGTGAGACCGCTCACCTTGGACGCCTTCTCCTCCAGCGCCGCCTTGTCGGACGCGCCGAGGACCGCGCTGATGACGATGCCCGCACCGCTGAGGGCGAGCAGTGCCGAGACGACGGCACGGCCGAGGCGGCGCACGGCGAAGACCGCGACGAGCGCGGCGAGACCGACGATCGCGAGCGCACCGGGCAGCCCGGTGATGTCGTCGCCGTTCGCGCTCTGCGGAAGGGTGCCCTGGGCGACGGAGGCCGTGCCCTCGGCCCACTTGCGGCTGGTCGCGAGCAAGACGAGTGCGGCACCGAGCGCACCGGCGAGCAGGGCGATGGCAAGGCTGCTTCGGCGGCCGCGCGCGGCGGGGGCGGAGGGCTCGTTCTCGGCCCGGGGCTGGGGTACGGCTGCTGCAGTCACGCGTACCACTATCCCCCACGGGGTACGGGGGCCGGGTCCCGGGGATACGGGATGAGCGGCCCCATACCGGTACACGCCATTTCGGACGGGGCGTATCGGCATCGGACCCACGTGCCGGGACCGACGGGGGCGCCCGGGCGGCTACCGCCCCAGCCGGTTCGCGGAATTCACCGCCCGCAGCACCGCGGCCGCCTTATTGCGGCACTCCGCGTCCTCAGCGGCCGGATCCGAGTCGGCGACGACCCCCGCGCCCGCCTGGACGTACGCCGTACCGTCGCGCAGCAGCGCCGTACGGATGGCGATGGCGGTGTCGGAGTCGCCCGCGAAGTCGAGATAGCCGACGCAGCCCCCGTACAGCCCGCGGCGGCTCGGCTCGAGCTCCTCGATGATCTGCATCGCGCGCGGCTTGGGGGCTCCGGAGAGGGTGCCCGCGGGGAAGCACGCGGTGAGCACGTCGAAGGCCGTACGGTCCTCGGCGAGGGCGCCGGTGACGGTCGAGACGATGTGCATGACATGGCTGTAGCGCTCGATCGACATGAAGTCGACGACCTCGACGCTGCCGGGCTCGCAGACCCGCCCGAGGTCGTTGCGCCCGAGGTCCACCAGCATCAGATGCTCGGCCCGCTCCTTGGGGTCGTCGAGCAGCTCCTCCGCGAGGGCGGCGTCCTCCTGCGGGGTGGCGCCCCGGGGGCGCGTACCGGCGATGGGGTGCACCATCGCGCGGCCGTCCTCGACCTTGACCAGGGCCTCCGGGCTGGAGCCCACCACGTCGAACCCATCGAACCGGAAGAGATACATATAGGGGCTCGGGTTGGTGGCCCGCAGCACCCGGTAGACGTCGAGGGCGCTCGCCGAACAGGGCGTCTCGAACCGCTGCGAGGGGACAACCTGGAACGCCTCGCCCGACCGGATGCGCTCCTTGATGTCGTCGACGGCCTCCATATAGTCCGCACCGCCCCACAGCGCGGTGTAGTCGGGGAGTTCGGAGGCGGGCAGGGCGGTGGGCTCCGTGGGCACCGGACGGGCCAGATCGGCGGCCATCGCGTCGAGCCGCGCCACGGCGTCCGCGTACGCCTCGTCGACGCCCGTGTCGAGGTCGTTGTGGTTGATCGCGTTGGCGATCAGCAGAACGGTGCCGTCCCAGTGGTCGAGTACGGCGAGGTCCGAGGTGAGCAGCATGGTCAGCTCGGGGAGGCGCAGATCGTCCCGCCCCTGCTCGCCGATCTTCTCCAGTCGGCGGACGATGTCGTAGCCGAGATAGCCGACCATGCCGCCGGTGAAGGGCGGCAGCTGGGCCAGGCCCCCCAGATCGCGGGGGGTGTGCAGGGCCTCGACGGTGGCGCGCAGCGCCTGGAGGGGGTCGCCCTCGGTGGGGACGCCGACGGGCGGGGTGCCCTGCCAGTGGGTGCGGCCGTCGCGCTCGGTGAGGGTGGCGGCGCTGCGGACGCCGATGAAGGAGTAGCGGGACCAGGAGCGGCCGTTCTCGGCGGATTCGAGCAGGAAGGTGCCGGGACGCTCGGCGGCCAGCTTGCGGTAGAGGCCCACAGGCGTGTCCCCGTCCGCCAGCAGCTTGCGGCTGACGGGGATGACGCGGCGGTCGGCCGCCAGCTTGCGGAAGGTCTCGAGATCCATGATGGCAGTGTCCTGGGTCATGGCTGGGGAGCCCAGCGGGAGACGGGTGGGCCGGTGGGAGCGGTGCTACTGGCCGAGCGGGAGGATGTCGGCGTCGAAGCAGGTGCGGTCGCCGGTGTGGCACGCGGCGCCGACCTGGTCGACCTTGACGAGGATGGTGTCGGCGTCGCAATCGAGCGCGACGGACTTGACCAGCTGGATATGGCCGGACGTGTCGCCCTTGACCCAGTACTCCTGACGGCTGCGGCTCCAGTAGGTACAGCGGCCGGTGGTGAGGGTGCGGTGCAGCGCCTCGTCGTCCATCCAGCCGAGCATCAGCACCTCGCCGGTGTCGTACTGCTGGGCGATGGCGGGGAAGAGGCCGTCGGCGCCGCGCTTGAGGCGGGCGGCGAGGGCCGGGTCGAGGGCGGAGGGGCGGTCGGAACCGGTCATGCGACCATTCTGCACGCCTGGGCGAGCGGAACCGCGAGCGATCTCCTGGGTGATCTCACGGCATGATCGCCGTGGCCGTATGTCAGGGCCCGATGGCCGCGATGTCAGTGGAATGGGGCATGCTTCGGGCATGACGTTTCCGCCGCCGTCGCATGACCCCAACCGGCCTGGAAACGGCGGGGGGTTCGGTCCGCCGCCGCAGCAGCCATCACAGCCACAGGGACAGCCACAGCCACAGCCACCGCAGCAGGGCTTCGGGCCGCCGCCTCCGGCGGATCAGCCCGCACCGTCAGGCCCGCCCGCGCTTCCGAGCGGCGGATTCGGCCCGTACCACGCACCGGCGCTGCCGCCTGGCGGCCTTCCGCCGGGCGCCCTCCCGCCCGGCTCCCTGCCACCCCCTCCCCCGCCGCCGCCCGGCACGGGCGGTTCCAGGGTCACGGCGATCGTCATCGCGTCTGTGGTGGCCGTGGCGGTGGTCGTCGGCGCGATCGTCATCGGGACCAAGGGCGGCGGCGACAGCGAGGCGTCGGCCGACGCGACCCCGCGCTCCTCGGCGTCGGACAAGCCCCTGTCCTCGCCGTCGGGCTCCGTGTCCGCCTCCGCGTCCGCCTCCAGCGCCCCCTCGGGCGCGGAGGACCCGGGCCAGGGCGCGCCGCTGGGCGGCGGAAGCGACGCCCCCGACGGGGATCCGGCCGCCTCGGCCTCGGCGTCCCCGGAGCCGCCGGAGTCCGGCGGGCCCGGCGACAAGGTGCCGTATGTCGTGCTCAAGCCCGGTGAGTGCTTCGACCACCCGGCGATGGACAGCAGCGTCACCAAGGTCGAGACCCGGTCCTGCAAGAGCCCGCACGACGGCGAGGTGATCGCCAACGAGGCGCTGAGCGGGGACTTCTCCTCCGAGAAGGCGATCCAGACCAAGGCGCTCGCGCTGTGCGGGGCGGACGCCAAGAAGCGGCTGAAGAGCATCCCCAACGACGGCCGGATGTATTACTACTACGCGCTCTATCCGGCGCTGGGCACCTACTCGGTCCAGGGCGAGGACCAGGTCTCCTGTGCCCTGACGCTGAGTGCGGGGCTGGACGGCGCGAAGCTGAGCAACCCGCTGCCGGGCTAGACCGGCGGGCAAAAGCGGCGCGCCCGTGGTCGCGTGGCATGGCAGGCGGCGCGCGACGGCCGTAGGGTGGGCGGTATGTCCACTCACGCGAAGCGCGAACGCCTGCTCCTCGCCGACCTCTTGGAGAGCGCAGGCCCCGATGCCCCGACGCTGTGCGAGGGCTGGACCACCCGCGATCTGGCGGCCCATCTCGTGGTCCGCGAGCGCCGCGCCGACGCGGCCGCCGGTCTGGTGATCAAGCCGCTGGCCACGCGACTGGCCCGGGTGCAGGCCGAGTTCGCGGCGAAGCCGTACGAAGAGCTGCTCCAGCTGTTCCGCACCGGTCCCCCGCGGATGTCGCCGTTCGCGCTGAAGCAGGTGGACGAGGCGGCCAACAGCGTGGAGTTCTACGTCCACGCCGAGGACGTCCGCCGCGCCCAGCCGGACTGGACGCCGCGCGAGCTCGACCCCGTCTTCGCCGACGCGCTGTGGTCCCGCGTCGAGCGTGCCGCGCGGGTGCTCGGCCGCCGTTCCCCGGTGGGCCTGGTGCTGCGCCGCCCGGACGGCCGCACTGCGGTCGCCCACCGCGGCGTCCCGGTCGTCACGGTCACCGCCGAACCCGGCGAGCTGGCGCTCTTCCTCTACGGCCGCCAGCACGCCGCCCGGGTCCAGCTGGAGGGCGACAAGGAGGCCGTGGCCGCGGTGCAGGAAGCCAAGCTCGGCATCTGAGCGCGAGGGCGGGCCCGGGAGCCCCGCGACCCGGGCCCGGCGCGGCGTCAGCTGCCCTGCGCGGGCGCCCGGTTGACGACTGCCAGTACGGCATGCACGGAAGTCGTCAGCACGCCCGTGCGCCGGCCGGCGCCCCACCAGCTGACGTCTCCGACCCGGCATCGGCATGGGCCACCGCGGAACGCTCCCGCTGGATCCGCGCCCCGGGACGGCCGCTCAGTAGGCTGACGCGGTGCCCCAGACGTACTGGAACCACCACGTCCACTACCACCCGCTCATCCCCGCCTCCGTCCCGCACAACTGCGGGAGGCCCTGGACGTCGGCTGCGGCGACGGCCTGTTGGTCCGCCTCAGCGCCCTGGCAGGTCTCGTGGACGTAGGCGTCACTGCCAACGGGTGAGACGTTCACGTCCCGGCGGACGATGCTGAGCTTGTCGCCCCAGCCCTCGCAGGCCTTGGCGAAGCCCTCGTCGGTGTACTCGACCACGACGACGTGATCGTCGTAGACGTCCGCGAAGTCACCGCACTCGTCGAACTCACCGCACTGCTCGACCACCGCGAAGTCCAGCCCGTTCTTCTTCCGGCTGGGGAGGAGTTCGGCGGGTTCTTCTGCGCGATGGCCAGGCCCTGGGCGTGTGCGTGCTCCGACAGGAGGGCGATGAACGCCTCCGCGTCGGCGGTGGTCAACAGCCCCCGGGCGTGTTCGTAGCTGTCGTAGTTGTCGGGCTCGACGGCGTCGAAGCCCTTGTCTGCGCAGCCGTCGATCCACCCGTTGACCTTGGCCGCCGCACGCTTGCGTTTGTCGGCGGTACTGATGTCGAGCAGCGGTTCCTTCCACTGCTTGTCGATGACGACGTCGCCGTTGACGTCGTGCAGCAGCAGGTCCTCGGGCCAGATGTCCCGCTCGCCCGGCTGGACCTGGAAGGCGTTGACGTAACAGATGGCGTACAGCCCGTCCGCCGGGGACGCCGTACGGTCGCGGCTGACGATGTCGACGCCCTTCGGCGGGGTGTACGCCCCGCCGAGCTGATAGTCGAATCCGCCGTGGACGGGCGGCAGCGCCACCGAGCCGTCGTCTCCCCCCTCCGACGTGCAGCCGGCCACGGCGGCGACGGCCAGGGAAACCGCGGCCCAGGGACGCCGGAACCGGACAGCATGGTTGGCGGGCATGGCGCACTCCGACATTCGCGGGTAACGGCCCCGCCTCGGACGGCTTCTGCGATCCTGGCGACTTCGTCCGGGCTCGGGACCGAGTCCCCTACCGGCTGGGCGCACCTCTACGGCACCGGGCTGCGCGCCCGGGCGACCGGATGTGATCCAAGCGGGCCGCGGCGACCGCGTCAAGTGCGCGGCCCCCGGGCCCACATCTCTTGGACGGCACGGTAGTCGATCACGACGATCCCCTCCCGGCGCAGCAGTTCCCGCGCCTGTGACGACATCAAAAACGCGTAGTCACTCCGCCGCACCCGCCACCCACGGCCCGGCTCGGCCCTCCGCGACTCCTCATCGCCCAGCCCGGGATGCACCGCCCACTCACTCAGACCGGCCGGAAGCTCGCGCAGCAGCTCGGCGTAGCGGGTCGCCTTCCCGCCGAGGTCGAGGGCGAAGCTGTCCAGGAAGTCATGGTCGGTGACCGGCAGCCCCCGCACCTTCCGGCGCCCGCCCTCCAGCCAGACCCGCACCGCCAGCCCGTACTCCCCCGCCAGCGCCACGGTCAGACCGAAGATGTCCTCGCGGCCGCCGTCGGCCAGACAGTGCCAGTCCAGATGAGTCGGTGTCAGCCCCGCATCGACCACTGCCTCGATCTGCGCCCGGAACTCCCGCTCGACCTCGTCGAGTCGAGCCCGCGCGAGCAACTCCGGCCGTCTGTCGGGCGGGAACAGCTCGCCCGCCCCGTCGAGCAGCGACCCCACCTTCTCCCTCGGGACCAGCGGCCCCCACCGGTAGTGGGGCAGATCGCAGACCAGCGTGAGGTGAATCCCGAACGGGATCTCCGGCCGCTCGCGCAGCATCCGCATGGCCTGCGGCGACCCGGGACAAGGCACCATCAGGCTGCAGGAGCCGGCGATGCCGCCCTCGATCGCGTCGATGACGGCGGCGTTGACCGCGTCGTACATCCCGAAGTCGTCGGCGTTGACGATGAGCACCCGCGCATCGGGCGGAAACCCCAGCAGCTCACTCGACCGCACCCAGGGCACGGCGGCCGCGGGCTCGAGGGCATGTCCATCCATGGCCTCAGTGTGAACCGCGCGGGAGGCTGGTGGCGCGCGGTTATTGGGCGCCGGCGGCGGGGCGGAGCACGATCTCGTTGACATCGACCTCGGGAGGCTGGCTGATGGCGTAGGCGATGGCGTCCGCGATCGCGGAAGCGGGGAGGACCACGGAGCGGTACTTCTCCATGTCCTCGCGGGCGCGCGGGTCGGAGATGGAGTCGGCGAGTTCGGACTCGGTGGCGCCCGGGGAGACCACGCTGACCCGGATGTCGCCGGTCGATTCCTGGCGCAGCCCCTCCGAGATGGCGCGTACGGCGAACTTGGTGCCGCAGTACACCGCGCCGGTGGGCACCACCTCGTACGCGCCGACCGAGGCGATGTTCACGAAGTGCCCGGCGCCCTGGTCCTTCATCACCGGCAGGGCCGCGGCGATGCCGTAGAGCACACCGCGCACATTGACGTCGATCATCCGGTCCCACTCCTCGACCCTCAGTGCCTCGAGCGGCGAGAGCGGCATCACCCCGGCGTTGTTGACCATCACGTCCACCCGCCCGTAGAGCTCCCGGGCGGCGGTCACGAAGGTCCGTACACGGGCGGCGTCGGTGACGTCCAGCTGCTGGAACGCCCCGCTTCCGCCGGCGGCGGTGATCTCCCCGACCAGCTCCTCCAGACGGTCGGTGCGCCGCGCCCCCAGGAAGAGCCGGTGGCCATCGGCGGCCAGGCGGCGGGCGGTCGCCGCTCCGATCCCACTGCTCGCCCCGGTGATCAGTACGACCTTGGCTGTCCCGGCCATGGCGGACCCCTCTCGCTCCTGGTGTGGTTCTGTCCTGCCCCACCGAGTCTGGGCTGGTCAGCGGCCATCAACCAGGACGTGTTCTTCCTGGGTGCGGCGCAACCAGGAAGCGCACCGTCCGGCCGTCCGGCCCGGAGGCACAGCTGACGACGGCCTCGGGACATTCTGTGCACGCGCCGCTCCGGCCTGCGACCGGAGGACGTCGGCGGGCGAGCTACCGGGGACGCACACCCCGGCCGCTCAGCCCGCCGCCGGCGCGGCTTCCGCGATGCCCTCCCCTACGGCTGGTCCCACCGCACCGGCTGAGGGCCCCGGCGCTAGCGGACCGGGTGGCCCGCCTCGCGCAGTGCCCCCTTCACCTGGCTGATCCGCAGATCGCCGAAGTGGAACACCGAAGCCGCCAGCACCGCGTCCGCGCCTGCGGCCACCGCCGGGGGGAAGTCGGTGAGCCTGCCGGCGCCGCCACTGGCGATGACCGGGATGGTGACGTGCTTGCGGACGGCTTCGATCATGGCGGTGTCGTAGCCGTCCTTGGTGCCGTCCGCGTCCATGGAGTTGAGCAGGATCTCACCGGCGCCCAGCTCGGCCGCGCGGTGGGCCCATTCGACGGCGTCGATGCCGGTGCCGCGCCGGCCGCCGTGGGTGGTGACCTCGTAGCCGGAGGGGGTCACGGGTCCCCCTTCGGGAGTAGGCGCGCAGCGGCGGGCGTCGACCGAGAGGACGAGGACCTGGCTGCCGAAGCGCTCGGAGATCTCGCGGATGAGCTCGGGGCGGGCGATGGCGGCGGTGTTGACGCCGACCTTGTCCGCTCCGGCGCGCAGCAGCTTGTCGACGTCCGCCGTAGTACGGACGCCACCGCCGACCGTGAGCGGGATGAATACCTGCTCGGCGGTGCGGCGGACGACGTCGTACGTGGTCTCGCGGTCGCCGGAGGAGGCGGTGATGTCGAGGAAGGTCAGCTCATCGGCGCCCTCCTCGCCGTAGATCTTGGCCATCTCGACCGGATCGCCCGCGTCGCGCAGGTTCTGGAAGTTGACTCCCTTGACGACCCGGCCGTTGTCCACGTCCAGGCAGGGGATGACTCGGACCGCCAGGGTCATGTCTGTCAGGCTCCTCGGAATGCTTCCAGTTCGACTTCCACCAGGACGCGCGAGTCGACGAAGCCGGACACCACGACGAGGGTCGCGGCGGGGCGTACGGCGTCGAAGAGCTCCTTATGGGCACGTCCCACCTCGTCCACGTCGCGGGCGTGGGTGAGATACATCCGGGTGCGGATGACCGACTCGACGCCCAGGTCGAACTTCGTCAGCGCGTCGAACGCGTGGCGGAAGGCGGCGAGCGTCTGTACGTACGGGTCGCCCTCACCCTCCAGGACGCCGCGCTCCGCGAGCGGCATCGTCCCGGCGACGAGCACCAGATCACCGGCCTCGACGGCCTGTGCGAAACCGATGCTCTCTTCCCACGGGCTGCCGGTCTGTACCCGACGCGCGGTCTCGGGTGAGGTCATACGGATACCGCCTCCAACGCCTCTTCCAAGGTGAACGCCTTGGCATAGAGGGCCTTCCCGACGATCGCGCCCTCAACGCCTTCCGGTACCAGAGTCGCAAGGGCGCGCAGGTCGTCAAGGGAGGAAACGCCGCCGGAGGCGACGACGGGCCGGTCGGTCGCGGCGCAGACATTGCGCAGCAGCTCCAGGTTGGGGCCCTGGAGGGTGCCGTCCTTGGCGATGTCGGTGACGACGTAGCGCGTGCAGCCCTCGGAGTCGAGGCGGGCGAGGGTCTCGTAGAGGTCGCCGCCGTCGCGGGTCCAGCCCCGGCCGCGCAGGGTGGTGCCGCGAACGTCGAGGCCGACGGCGATACGGTCACCGTGCTCGGCGATGATCTTGGCGACCCACTCGGGGGACTCCAGCGCCGCCGTGCCGAGGTTGACCCGGGTGCAGCCGGTGGCGAGGGCGGCGGCGAGCGAGGCGTCGTCGCGGATGCCGCCGGACAGCTCGACCTTGAGGTCCATGGCCCGTGCGACCTCGGCGATCTGCTCGCGGTTGTCGCCGGTGCCGAAGGCGGCGTCCAGGTCCACCAGATGCAGCCACTCGGCACCCGCCCGCTGCCACGCCAGGGCGGCTTCCATCGGGTCGCCGTACGACGTCTCGGAGCCGGACTCGCCGTGGACGAGGCGGACGGCCTGGCCGTCGCGGACGTCGACGGCGGGGAGGAGTTCCAGGCGGTGCGTGGGCATGTGGGGAACCTTACGGTGAGAGCTGGTGCGGACGGGCCGGTCAGAGCGTGTCGAGCCAGTTGTGGAGCAGCCGCGCTCCCGCGTCGCCGGACTTCTCGGGGTGGAACTGGGTGGCCCACAGCGGGCCGTTCTCCACGGCCGCGACGAACGGCTCGCCGTGGGTGGTCCAGGCGACCTTGGGGGCGGGGATATGCGGGCTGGTCACCTCGAGCTCCCAGGTGCGGACCGCGTAGGAGTGGACGAAGTAGAAGCGCTCCCCCTCGTCCAGGCCCGCGAACAGCTGGGAGCCCTTGGGCGCCGTGACCGTGTTCCAGCCCATGTGGGGGACGACGGGCGCGCGCAGTGGCTCGACCGTGCCGGGCCACTCGTCGAGCCCCTCGGCTTCGACACCGTGCTCGATACCGCGTCCGAAGAGGATCTGCATGCCGACGCAGATGCCCATGACCGGGCGGCCGCCGGCCAGCCGGCGCCCCACGATCCAGTCACCGCGCGCCTCGCGCAGCCCCTTCATGCAGGCCGCGAAGGCGCCGACGCCGGGGACGAGGAGGCCGTCGGCGGACATGGCCTTGTCGTAGTCACGGGTGATCTCGACATCGGCGCCGGCGTGGGCGAGGGCGCGCTCGGCGGACCGGACGTTACCGAAGCCGTAGTCGAAGACGACGACCTTCTTGGTGCCCTCGCTCAATTCCAGACCTCCAGCCGCAGGATCCCGGCCGCGAGCGCCATCGTGGCGCCCGCGCCGAGCAGCACGATCACGCTCTTGGGCAGGCCCTGCTTGATAAAGGAGTAGACCCCGCCGAGCAGGAAGAGGCCGACGAGGATGAAGACGGTGGACAACCCGCTCACAGCGTCTCTCCGTTCGCTTCTCCGCCCGCCCGGCGACAGTACGGCCCCCACGCCGCCAGCGGCCCGGCGGCCGCGCGTGCGTCGCTCACAGCGTCTCTCCGTTCGCTTCTCCGCCCGCCCGGCGACAGTACGGCCCCCACGCCGCCAGCGGCCCGGCGGCCGCGCGTGCGTCGCTCAC